>JAICRP010000075.1 GCA_025966445.1 Nocardioides sp. | reverse complement strand
CTGGCCGGCGGCCGACTTCGACGTGGCGGAGCAGAAGCAGTGGCTGCTCGACGAGGGTCCGATCCGGTGATCCCCACCGTCTCGGTCACCCGCTACGTCACGCCGTTGCGCGAGGGCGGCAGCCTGCCCGGCATCGTCGAGGCGGACGACCTCGGCACCTACGTCTGCAAGTTCCGCGGCGCCGGGCAGGGTGTCCGGGTGCTGGTGGCCGAGGTGGTCGTCGGTGAGCTGGCCCGCCGGATCGGGCTGGCCACCCCGCGCCTGGTCGGTCTCGAGCTCGACCCCCAGATCGCGCGCTACGAGGCCGACGAGGAGGTCCAGGACCTGCTCACCGCGAGCGTGGGGCTCAACCTCGGGATCGACTTCCTGCCCGGCGCGTTCGGCTACGACGGGGAGCTCGACGACGAGGACGACCCGGTGGGCGCCCGGATCCTGTGGCTCGACGCGTTCACGGCCAACGTCGACCGGTCCTGGCGCAACCCCAACCTGCTGCGCTGGCACGACGAGGTCTGGGTCATCGACCACGGTGCCGCGTTGTACTTCCACCACGGCTGGAGCAACGGCACCACCGCACCCGAGCGGTTCGCCGCGCAGGCGTGGGACGCGAGCGACCACGTGCTGCGGCGGTACCTCGGGAGGCTCGGCGGCGTCGACGGGGAGGCAGGCGACCGGCTCGGCCACGACGTGTTCGTCGAGGTGCTGGCCGAGGTCCCCGATGCCTGGCTCGAGGCCGTGCCCGGCGCCGAGTCGCCGGAGCAGCTGCGCGCGGCGTACGTCGCGTTCCTCGACGCGCGGCTCGCCACCCGCGCCTGGCTTCCCCTGGAGCGCGCATCGTGACGGGCGGCCACCCCTACCAGTACGTCGTGCTGCGCTGCGTGCCGCGCGTCGACCGGGAGGAGTTCGTCAACGTCGGGGTGGTGCTGTACTGCCAGGCGACCGACTTCCTCGAGGCGGTCTGGAACCTGAGCGCCGAGCGCTTGCAGGCGATCGACCCCCGGGTCGACGTCGACGCCGTGTGCGACGCCCTGGGCTACATCGACCTCGTCTGCGCCGGCGACCCGAAGGCCGGTGCGGCGGGGCAGCAGCCGATCGGCACCCGCTTCGGCTTCGTCCGAGCGCCGCGGAGCACGGTGCTCCAGCCCGGCCCGGTGCACGGTGGGGTGACCGACGACCCCGCGCGCCAGCTCGAGCACCTGCTGGAGAGGCTGGTCGGGTGAAGGTCTTCCTCGCCGACGGCAGGATCCTCCGCTACTGGTCCAGCGCCACCACCGGCCCCGTCGTGCTCGTCTTCCACGGTTGCCCGGACACCCGCCGCGTCGCCATGACCGGCGACGCCGCCGCGCACGAGGTCGGTGTCCGGCTGCTGGCGTTCAACCGGCCCGGCTACGGCTCCTCGACCCCGACGGACTCCACCCACACCACGGTCGCGCGCGACGCCGCGGAGCTGCTCGACCTGTGGGGCATCCAGCGGGTGGCGGTGCTCGGGATGTCGGTCGGCGGGCCGTACGCAGCCGCGTTCGCCGCGACGTTCCCCGACCGCGCGACCTCCCTGGCGCTGGTCGCCGCGCCGTCGATGCCCGACGACGCCCCCGACGGCACGGTCGAGGAGTCGATGGCGCGGATGCGTCCGGAGTTCCTCGCCTGGAGGGCGCGGATCGACCCCGACGACGAGGACGACGAGGCACTCGCGGCCAGGTTCCTGGCCGAGCTGCCCGAGGCGGACGCCGCACTGCTGACGCCCTACGGCGCGGACCTCGTCGGGGGCCTGGCGTGGGAGGCGCTGGTCGAGCCGGAGGGCTACCTGCGCGACGCCGCCCTGCTGACGCGGCCCTGGGACTTCGACGTCGCCGACGTCCGCTGCCCGGCCACCGTCTGGGTCGGCGAGGACGACGCCAAGGCCATGGCCGCCTCGTCCTGGTGGACCGACCGGTTGCCGCAGGCGGCTCTCGAGGTGGCGCCGGGCACCACCCACCTGGCGACCCTGCTCACGCAGTGGCCGGAGATCCTGCGACGCCTGGGAACAGGGACGGGTTGACCTCCGAGGGCGGCCTGCGCACCCGGGCAGCCTCCTCGTACGCCGCGCCGATGGCGAGCAGGAGCCCCTCGCTGCGCGACGGTCCGACGAACGTCAGGCCCACCGGCCGGCGACCCTCGCGGCGGTAGCCCGCCGGGACGACCAGGCTGGGGTACCCCGCCCGCGCGGCGAACCCGCAGCCGTGCGGCCCGGGGAAGACGATGACCGCTGCGTCCGCGATGGCCAGGGTGGCGTCGATGCCGTGCTCGCCCGCAACGGCGAGGTCGCGGGCCCGGCGCACCACGTACGCCGCGTGCTCGGCCTCGTGGTCGACCGCCAGTGCCTGCTCGAGCAGCACCTGCCCGAACTTGAGCGCACGGTCGGCGTGCGCGTCGTTCCACGCCACGAGCTCGCGCATCGACCGGACCGGCGCCCCTGCGGGCAGGCTCACGAGGTACGCGTCGAGGTCGCGGGTGAACTCGTGGATCAGCACCGGGAACTCGTCGGTCTCCGGCAGCGCGGGCACCTCGACCAGCACCGCGCCGCGCTCGCGGAGCACGTCCAGCGCCGCGTGGAAGACCTCGACCTCCTGCTCGTGCAGGTCTCCGGGCTCGGGGGGCAACGCCAGCCGGACGCCCCGGAGCGTCTCGCGTCCGGAGCTCTCGCCGTACGTCTCGCCGGCCAGCACCCCGAGCAGCGCCGCCGCGTCGGCGACCGTGCGGCACATCGGGCCGGCGCAGTCCTGGCTGGATGCGATGGGCAGGATGCCGCGGCCGGGCACCAGACCGAGCGTCGGCTTGAGGCCGACGAGGCTCTGGTTCGACGCCGGCGACAGGATCGACCCGTCGGTCTCGGTCCCGATCGCCACGGTGGCGAGGCCGAGGGCCGCCGCCGCACCCGACCCGCTGCTGGACCCGCTCGGGTCGTACCTGACGTCGTACGGGTTGAGCACCTGGCCGCCGAGCGCCGAGTAGCCGCTGGGCATGTCCTCGGCCATGCAGTTGGCCATCTCGGTCAGGTTCGTCTTGCCGAGCACGACGGCGCCGGCCTCCCGCAGCCGGACCACCACCTCGGCGTCGCGGTCCGGCACCGAATGCTCGAGCGCCAGGCTGCCCGCCGTGGTCGGCAGACCGGCGACGTCGATGTTGTCCTTCACCAGGACGGGTACGCCGTGCAGCGGCCCCCGCACCAGCCCCTCGGACCGCTCGGCGTCCAGCGCCGCCGCTCGTTCGACTGCGTCCGGGGCCAGGCAGCGGATCGCGTTGACGAGCGGGTTCAGCGTCGCGATCCGGTCGAGGTACGCCTCGACCAGCCCGATGCTCGTCGTCGCCCCCGAGGCCATGGCCGAGGTCACCGCGGCGACCCCGGCCGTCTCCAGGTCGAGTTCCAGGCTCACCCGGTCAACCTAGTCAGAGACCTCCGGAAGCGCCTCTCAGACCGGAACCAGCTCCACGGCACCCACGGCGTACCTCGCGAGCACCGTCCGCGCGATCTCGGGGTGGGCGCCGAGCGGCTCGGAGACCGCGACGGCGCCGGCCTCGAGCGCGAGCTCGGCGGCTCGGTCCGGCAGGAACCCGGGGGCCAGGAACAGCGAGGCGACCGCGATGTGGCGACGGCCCTCCTTGCGGAAGGCGCGAACCGCCTCACCGGTGGCCGGGGGAGAGGTGGACGCGAACGCCGCGGTGACCGGGAGCTTGTGGTGCGAGCCCCACAACCGGGCCAGGCGCGCGACCGACTGGTTGGCCAGCGGGTCGCTGGACCCGGCCGCGGCGAGCACGAGGGCGTCGAGCTCGCGGGCGCGGGCCGACGCGAGCGCCTCGCGCATCCGCAGGTCGAGCACCTCGAGGAAGCGCGCCTCGAGGCCGAGGATCGGGGTGGCCCGGATGCGTACCTCGGGGTGCCGCGCCTGGGCGGCGGCGACGGCCGACGGGACGTCGACCTTGGCGTGGTAGGCCTCCGTGAGCAGCAGCGGCACCACGACGATCTCCTCGTGCTTGCGGGAGAGCCGGTCGATCGTGGTGTCCAGCGACGGCTTCGACAGGTCCAGGAAGGCGCGCTCGACCTTGAGGTCGGGGCGCATCGCACGGACCGCGTCGACGAGCGCGGTGATGGATGCGGCGGAGCGGGGGTCCCGGCTGCCATGAGCCAGGGCCACCAGAGCGGGAGCGGCCATCAGCGTGGCCTCCTCTCGGTTCTCGACGTGGTGCGGGTGGAGGTCTCGACGACGGTGTCGAGAGGGATCTGGGGGCGCGTCATCGGTGGATGCCGCACTCGGTCTTGTTGGTGCCGGCCCAGCGGCCGCTGCGCGGGTCGTCACCGGGGGCGACCCGCCGCGTGCACGGGGCGCAGCCGATCGACGGGTAGCCGTCGTAGACCAGCGGGTTGACCAGCACGTGGTTCTCGGCAATGTAGCGCTGGACGTCGTCGTCGCTCCACCGCGCGAGCGGGGAGACCTTGACCTTGCCCTTGCGGGCGTCCCAGCCGACGACGGGCGCGATCACCCGGTTGTGGGTCTCGGCGCGACGCAGGCCCGTCGCCCACGCGTCGTACCCGGCCAGCGAGGTGGCCAGCGGCTGGACCTTGCGCAGGTTGCAGCAGAGGTCGGGGTCGGTCTTGTAGAGATCCTTGCCGTACGCCGCGTCCTGCTCCGCCACCGACTGCACCGGCGTGATCGTCAGCAGGTTGACCGGGAGGGTGGCCTCGACCGCGTCGCGGGTGCCGATCGTCTCGACGAAGTGGTAGCCGGTGTCCAGGAACACCACGTCGATGCCGGGCGCGACCTTGGCGGCCAGGTGCGCCAGCACGGCGTCGCCCATCGAGGACGTGATGCAGAACCGGTCGCCGAACGTGGCCGCGGCCCACTCGATGATGTTCTCGGCAGGCGCGAGCTCGAGCTCGGCCCCGACGTGCGACACCAGGTCGCGCAGCTCCTCGGGGCTGCGGCCCGAGGTGTGGGTGCCGCGGAAGTCCCGGGCCTGCTGGGTCGTCTCGGTGGTCATGAGCCCGCTCCCGGGCTGACCGGCGAGGGCACGCCCTCGGGCCGCTCGACCTGGCCGAGGAAGGTGACCGCGAACGCCCGCAGGCAGGCCCGGCACTCCCAGCCGTCCTCGCGGGGGAACAGGTCCTCCTCGCCGCAGTACGGGCAGTGGAACGGGCTGGCGTGACGGCTCACGACACGGCCTCCAGCTCGCGCTCGCCCCGCAGGGCCTGCTCGTCGGCGCGTACGACCCAGGTCGCGAACGACTCGCCGTCCTCGCGCTCGTCGAGGTACGCCGTCACGACGGCGGTCACGTAGTCGTCCAGCTCCGCGCTGGTCACCTTGTGTGCCCGGAGCTTGCGGCCGAAGTTCGCGCCGAGCCCGGTGGCGCCCCCGAGGTGCACCTGGAAGCCCTCGACCTGGTTGCCCTGGTCGTCGAGCACGAGCTGGCCCTTGAGGCCGATGTCCGCCACCTGGGTACGCGCGCAGGCGTTCGGGCAGCCGTTGACGTTGACGGTGATCGGGGTGTCGAGGTCCGGGAAACGCTGCTCCAGCTCGGCGACCAGGTCGCGGGCCCGGTTCTTGGTGTCGACGATCGCCAGCTTGCAGAACTCGATGCCGGTGCAGGCCATCGTGTTCTGCCGCCACTGCGACGGCCGGGCGGAGAGGCCGATGGCGTCGAGGCGGTCGAGCAGCGGCTCGACTACGTCGGGGCGCACGCCGATCAGCACGATCTTCTGGTACGGCGTCAGCCGGGCGCCGCGGACCGCGAACTCGTCCATCAGGTCCGCGAGGGCAGCCAGCGCCGTCCCGCTGACCCGACCGGCAGTCGGGGCCAGGCCGAGGTAGAAGTCGCCGTCCTTCTGCTCGTGCACACCGACGTGGTCGCGGTGGCCGACCGGCGAGGGCGGGGAAGGCGTGCGCTCGAGCGGGCGGCCGAGGTACTCGTTCTCGAGGACCTCGCGGAACTTGTCGATGCCCCAGTCGGCGACCAGGAACTTGAGCCGGGCGCGCGAGCGCAGCCGCCGGTAGCCGTAGTCGCGGAAGACCGACGCGACGGCCTCCCACACGTCGGGCACGTCCTCGGTCGGGATCCAGACGCCTGCCTTCTGCGCCAGCATCGGGTTGGTCGACAGCCCGCCGCCGACCCACAGGTCGAACCCGGGGCCGAGCTCGGGGTGCACGGTGCCGACGAACGCGACGTCGTTGGTCTCGGGGGAGACGTCGTGGCTCGGGTGGCCGGTCAGCGCGGTCTTGAACTTGCGCGGGAGGTTCGAGAACCGCGGGTCGCCGATGTAGCGGCGGAAGATCTCCTCCAGGGCGGCCGAGCCGTCGATGATCTCGTCCTTCGCGACGCCGGCCACCGGCGACCCCAGGAACGGCCGCGGCGAGTCGCCGCAGGCCTCGAGGCTGCTCAACCCTGCAGCGTCGAGGCGGTCCCAGATCGCTGGGACGTCCTCGATGCGGATCCAGTGGTACTGGATGTTCTCGCGGTCGGTGACGTCGGCGGTGTCCCGGGCGAAGTCGACGCCGATGCCGCCCAGCGCGCGCACGGCCTCAGGCGACAACAGCCGTCCGTCGGAGCGGACCCGGAGCATGAAGTAGCTGTCGTCGAGCTCGTGCTCCTCGAGGATCGCGGTCTTGCCGCCGTCGATCCCGGGCTTGCGCTGGGTGTACAGGCCCATCCAGCGGAAGCGGCCGCCGAGGTCGGCCGGGTCGATCGAGTCGAAGCCGCGCTTGGAGTAGATGTTCAGGATCCGGGCGCGGACGTTGAGCGGGTCGTCGTCCTTCTTGGACTGCTCGTTCTTGTTCAGCGGCTCGGTGTAGCCGAGCGACCACTGACCCTCGGCGCGCTTGGGACGCGGGATCTCCGTGTGGCGGGGAGGCTGGGACTGGAATCTCAGGTCGGGCACTGGCCGGGTCCTTGATCGCTGGTCAATCGCTGGGGCCGCGCGCTTCGTTGGGCGCGGAGGAGAGGGGGCGGCAGGTTTCAGCGAGGCCAACACATCGCGCTGCGCGTACGCCCGAGGTCCACGTGGCGGCGGACCACGAGGAACATGGGGGTCGCAACGGAGGTCATGTCAATGAGTCTCAGGGGCTGGACGGTCATCCCACAAACCGGAATCTCATGAAATGAGACGAGCATCCACCATCTGAGACATTCGCGGCGCGTCGGGTCGAGGGGTCTTCTCGGGGTGCCGGGCCGATCCCTAGTCTGAGCCCGTGAACGATGCCCCAGACATTCCTTTGGCCAAGACCGCCTCCAGCGCCTACGACGCCATCCTCGAGGTGATCGGCTCGGTCGAACCTCGCATCGCCGCCGCGACCCGCCAGGAGCTCGTCGACCAGCGGGCCTCGCTCAAGCTGATCGCCAGCGAGAACTACGCCTCGCCGGCGGTGCTGCTGACGATGGGCACCTGGTTCAGCGACAAGTACGCCGAGGGCACCGTCGGCCACCGGTTCTACGCCGGCTGCCAGAACGTCGACACCGTCGAGTCGGTCGCCGCCGAGCACGCTCGCGAGCTGTTCGGGGCGCCGTACGCCTATGTCCAGCCGCACTCCGGCATCGATGCGAACCTGGTCGCCTTCTGGTCGATCCTCGCCCACCGCGTCGAGTCCCCCGAGCTCGCCGAGCTCGGGGCGAAGAACGTCAACGAGCTCTCCGACGCCGACTGGGAGGAGCTGCGCGGCAAGCTCGGGAACCAGCGGCTGCTCGGCATGTCCCTGGACTCCGGCGGCCACCTGACGCACGGCTTCCGGCCGAACATCAGCGGCAAGATGTTCCACCAGCAGCAGTACGGCACCGACCCCGAGACCGGGCTGCTCGACTACGACGCGGTCCGCGCGAAGGCCCGCGAGTTCAACCCGCTGATCATCGTGGCCGGCTACTCGGCCTACCCGCGCCGCGTGAACTTCGCCAAGATGCGCGAGATCGCCGACGAGGTCGGCGCGACGCTGATGGTCGACATGGCTCACTTCGCCGGCCTGGTCGCGGGCAAGGTCTTCACCGGCGACGAGGACCCGGTCCCGCACGCCCACGTCACGACCACCACGACGCACAAGTCGCTGCGCGGGCCGCGCGGCGGGATGGTGCTGGCGCAGGAGGAGTACGCGCCGTCGGTCGACCGCGGGTGCCCCATGGTGCTCGGCGGCCCGCTCAGTCACATGATGGCCGCCAAGGCCGTGGCGCTCGCCGAGGCCCGTCAGCCGGAGTTCCGGACGTACGCCCAGTCGATCGCCGACAACGCGAAGTCGCTGGCCGAGGGGTTCCTCAAGCGGGGCGGCAGGCTCGTCACGGGAGGTACCGACAACCACATTGTCCTCGTCGACGTGTCCGGGTTCGGGCTCACCGGCCGCCAGGCCGAGTTCGCCCTCCTCGACGCCGGCGTCGTCACCAACCGCAACTCGGTGCCGCAGGACCCCAACGGCGCGTGGTACACCTCCGGCATCCGGATCGGCACCCCCGCCCTGACCACCCGCGGGTTCGGCCACGACGAGTTCGACAAGGTCGCCGAGCTGATGATCGACGTCCTCTCCCACACCCAGCCCGGCACGAACAAGGCCGGCGCCCCGTCGAAGGCGACGTACGTCCTCGCCGATGGTGTCGCCGACCGCGTCAAGGCCGCCTCCGCGGAGATGCTCGACAAGCACCCCCTCTACCCCGGCCTCGAGCTCACCTGACCTGACGTCTCGTCCACCCGGTCGAGGCAGAACGTGGCGATGGCGGCGCGGTCGGCGACCTGGGCCTCGAGCGCGGCCGACGGCGGGCGGTCGAGGAGCTCGACCGGCACGGCAGACAGGCCGCTCATCATCAGCATGTGCAGGGCGTGGGCGCGGCGGACAGCCGGCTCGGGGATGTCGCAGCCCTCGTCGCGCAGCCCTCGCACGTACTCGCGCACGTGGGCATCGTCCCGGGCGGCCAGGTCTCCGGCGCGGGCCTTGCCGATCTGGACGTCACCGATGAGCAGCTGGCTCAGGTCGGCGCCGGCGGGCATGGGCTGCCAGAAGCCGAAGTCGATGAGCGTGAAGGCGTCGGGGTCGGCGGTGGTGAGCAGGTTGTTGGGGCAGGCGTCGCCGTGGGCGGCCAGGTGGGGGAGCGCCATCACCTCCCCGAGGTACGCCGGCAGCTCGGCCGCCGCGGCGCGCAAGCGGTCGCGCAGCCCGTCGGGGAACGCCGCCGCGACCAGCGGGTGCCGCCAGATCTGGTCGTCGTGGAGGATCGGGACCACTTGGGTCTCGAGCCGGCCGAACACGTAGTCGGCCATCGTGAACGGGTGCTGACCCACTCGGGCCAGCTCCGCCACGTGCGGGCTCCCCGAGAGTCGGCCGAGCAGGTACGCCGCCCGGGTCGACAGGGCGTCGTCCCAGGCCCGCGGCACGACGGCGACCATCTCGAGCCAGACCGCCGCGGACTTCTCGTCGAGGTCGAAGACGCCGAGCGCGCGCGGCATCGCGAGACCGTCGGGGAGGCGCTCACCCAGGTCGGACCGGTAGGCGAGCGGCTCGGTCCGCCACGGCACCGACGCCTCGGCGACCTCCTTCATCTCGTCGGGGACGTGGGCGAAGAACGGTGACCGTGCCCACGAGTGCACGACCTTCACGAACAGCTCGTACGCCGCGCGCTCGCGGCCCACGAGCGCCTCGCCGCTCACGACGTAGCGACCCGCCGTGGTGATGGAGTCCAGGTCGTAGGGGAACTCCTCGGCCGTGGAGCTCACGAGCGTGACCGTGTCCGGCTCGGCGCTCAGCAGATCCGCGACCATCGAGGTCAGGGTGGTGTCGTCGAGGTCGGCCGGGCCGAGGACGCTGCGTTCGTGCATGGGCGCTCCGAAGATGAGAAAGTAACTTTACTACCTGCCAAGGTAGTTGCGCCGAAGGAGCGGGGTCAAGCGAATCTCGACCGGCGTCGCTCGACCATGTCGCGCAGAGCGGCCAGCTCGTGCTCGGGCAGGCAGCCGACGGCCAGCACGTGCTCGGCGGCCTCGAGGTCACCCATGAACGCCCGGAACGTGGTGGGCACGTCGACGTCGTGCCCGGGCCGGGCGACCACCCGCACCTCGTCGCCCGGTCGCACCTCGCCGCCGGTCAGGACTGCGAGGTAGGCGCCGGATCGCGCCTCGGCGGCGAACGTCTTGACCCAGCCTCGGATGCCCATCCGGGCGGCGAAGGTCGCGCAGGGGATCCGCGGTCCGGTGACCTCGAGCACCACCTCGTTGCCGACCGCCCACCGGTCGCCGATGAGGGAGGAGTCGACGTCGACACCGATGGTCGTGAGGTTCTCCCCGAAAGAGCCGTTCCCGAGCTCGACGCCCAGCCGGCCCTCCCAGAAGTCCAGCTCCTCGCGGGCGAACGCGTACACCGCCTGGAGGTCGCCGCCGTGGTGCCGGACGTCGCCGATGAAGTCGTCGACGAGGCCGCTGCCGAACCCACCGCGCTTCGGGCCGGGTGCGCGCAGGGTGGCAGCGTCGACCGGGCGCTTGCGGATGCCCGTGACTCCCACGGTCTTCGCCGGGTTGGGCTCCCGGGTCCCGAGGTTGACGGAGTCGACGTGGGCAGGCACGGGACCGAGCCTAGGCGGCGAACCAAGATAGTAAAGTGAATTTATGAGTGTGGGGCGAGACGACGTGCTGCCGGAGCTGATGGCCGGCCTGTTCGGGCGGATCCGTGCGGAGCTCTCCGGCGGTGACCTGGGCGACCTCCGGATGTCCCACGTCCGCGTGCTCTCGGCCGTGCCTCCCGACGGCATCAACGTCACCGAGCTCGCCCGTCGGGCCGGGATGACCAAGCAAGGCTGCGGTCAGTTCGTCACGTACCTCTCCGGCGCCGGCCACCTGACGACGGCGCCCGACCCCGACGACGGCCGGGTCCGCCTGGTGTTCCGCAGCAGCGGGGGCGACCGCGAGATCGAGCGCGTGTACGCCGCCCTCGCCCGCATCGAGGACGAGTTCGCCGCCCAGGTGGGCCCGCGGAGGTACGCCACCTTCAAGAAGGTGATGGCCGAGCTGGTTCAGTCCGACTGAGCCGAGGGGAACCTGACGAGCCCGGGGGTCTGCTCGTACCTGGTGTAGAGCCGGTACCCGGCGAGGAGGAACGCGCCCAGGTAGACCAGACCGCCGAGGACGCCGAGCGTCAGCGCGACCGGTCGCCCGGCCGGCGACACGAGGATCCCGACCCACCCGCCGGCGATGAGTGACGTGATGCCGGTGATGAAGATCGAGGCGCTCGCCAGCAGCTGGGTGGCGTTGCGGTGCGGCCCCATCGTGTAGGTCTGAACGATGCCCGGCAGGTCGTCCGTCAGCCCCGTGACGAGGTACGGGGCGATACCCGGGTCGATGTCGACGTACGCGCGGCGCAGGCGGTTCATGCCGCGCACGAGCTGGGCGTCCTCGTGCGAGGCGTAGTGCACCCGCATCGACGTCGACGTGCCGGTGAGCAGCACGGCCGCGCCCAGCCCGAGCGCCAACGGTCGGAAGGGGCCGTCGTTCTGCACGACGAGTGCCAGCACCACCAGGACCGCGGATGTGAAGGTGAACTGCGCCATGATCCGGCTCATCACCTCGCTCCACGTCTGGGCGCGCGTGGCGAGCAGGCTCCAGTGCTCGGTGGCGAGGAGCTGGGCCCGGACCGGAGGGGGCACGGGCGACGGCTCGGCCATGTCACACCTCCGGGGTCGTCCTGTCCACGATGGTCCTCAGCTCCGCGGCTGACGTCGAGAGCGTGCCGTACGTGCCGTCGTACGAGCTGCCGAGCCGTGAGCCGCAGAACGCGTCGGCCACCTCGGCGGGTGCGTACCTCACGAGCAGCGAGCCCTGCAGGCAGGCGGCCATCCGGCCGGCCAGGCGCCGCGCCCCTGCCTCGTGCGCTCCGGACTCGCCGAGCAGCGTCAGGGTGTCGTCGACGGCCCGGTCGAGCCGGGCGTCGGCGCCGCGGGCGTAGCCGACCTCGGTGATCCACGCGGCCAACGCCTCGGGCTCGCGGGCCAGCGCGCGCAGCACGTCGAGGGCGTTGACGTTGCCCGAGCCCTCCCACACCGAGTTCAGGGGCGCCTCGCGGTAGAGGAGGGGCAGGCCGGAGTCCTCGACGTAACCGTTGCCGCCCAGGCACTCCAGGGCCTCCGCCACGAAGCCCGGCGTGCGCTTGCAGACCCAGAACTTCGAGAGCGGGAGCGCGATCCGCCGCAGTGCCCTTTCGTGGGCAGCCT
>JAICRP010000071.1 GCA_025966445.1 Nocardioides sp. | reverse complement strand
GGTGCCGAGCACGGCCACCGGGATCACCAGCACCTTCGTCTCGAGCGCGAGGCGGGCGACGCCGGTCTTGCCGCGGTAGAGCTTGCCGTCGTGGGAGCGGGTGCCCTCGGGGTAGATGCCGAACAGGTCGCCTTCCTCGAGGATGCGACGCGCGGAGGACAGGGCGCCCTCGGCGGCCGACCCGGAGGCGCGGTCGATCGGCACCTGACCGGCCCCGGAGAAGAACTTCTTCTGGAACCAGCCCTTGATGCCCGGCGTGGTGAAGTACTCGGCCTTCGCGACGAAGGTGACGCGACGCGGCAGCGTCAGCGGCATGAAGAGCCAGTCGGCGTACGAGAGGTGGTTGCTGGCGAGGATCGCCGGACCCTCGTCGGGGACGTTCTCGGCCCCCTCGATCACGGGTCGGAAGATGACCCGGAGGAACGGCCCGAGGGCGATCCACTTGAGGAACCAGTAGAACAACCTTGCCTCCTCCCGGACCGACCTGAGCGCCGCACGTCAGCCTAGCCCCGTTGCGGCACAATGCCGCCCATGACGCCGTCCACCCCGCTGCCCCCGGTGGCCTCCGAGACACTCTCGACCCCCGCCCGACCCGAGCTGACGGGCGGCCGCCGCATCGGTGTCCTGCTCATCCACGGCATCACGGGCAACCCCGTCTCCATGAACCCGTGGGGCCGCTACCTGGCCGAGCGGGGGTACGCCGTCGAGGTGCCGCTTCTCCCCGGCCACGGCACGACGTGGGAGGACGCCAACACCACGACCTACACCGACTGGTACGGAGAGGTGCAGCGCGCCTTCGACCAGCTTCGGTCCGCGGTCGACGTGGTGGTGGTGGGCGGCCTGTCGATGGGCGGGTCGCTCGCGCTCCGGTTGGCGGCCGACCGCGGGGAGCAAGTCACGGGGATCGTCGTGGTCAACCCGGCCGTGGCCACGCGACGGCTCGACGCGAAGGCTCTCCCGATCCTCAAGCACCTGGTCGCGGGATGGCCCGCGATCGGCAACGACATCAAGAAGCCGGGCGGCAACGAGTACCCCTACCCGAAGACGCCGCTGAAGGCGCTGCACACGTTCGTGCAGCAGTGGAAGCCGCTCATCGCCGACCTGCCCAGCATCACCCAGCCCCTGTTGATCTTTCGCTCGGTGGAGGACCACCTCGTCGACTCGTCGTCGGTGCCGATCATCACCAGCCGCGTGTCGAGCCGCGACGTGACCGAGCGCCTGCTCGAGGACAGCTACCACGTGGCCACCCTCGACAACGACGCGCCGACGATCTTCGAGGAGTCCGCGGCGTTCGTCGCTCGAGTCGCGGCCGATGCACCCGCTCACTGACCGACGTACGGTAGGTCCGTGACCGGGCCCACCGACAAGCCCAGCGACGACGCCACCTGGCGCGAGATCGTCGCCAACTACGGCGAGCGCGTCCTCGGCCCGGAGGACGACGCCCGCGTCACCGAGCAGCAGACGGAGCCGGACCCGCGTCCGCCGGAGCTCGCTCCGCGCCCGGAGGCCATGGATGTCTCTGCTGAGGAGCGGTTCGTCCCACCCCCGCCACCACCCCGTCCCCGTCCGCCGAAGGACCGGCTCGCCGCCTGGCTCGGCGTCTTCGTCTCCCCCGTGATCCTGCTGCTCGCAACGGTCTTCCGCATCTCCCTGCCCACTCCCGTGGCCTGGCTGCTCATCGGAGGTTTCCTGGGCGGGTTCGGCTACCTGGTCGCCCAGATGCCCCGCGGCCCGAGGGATCCCTTCGACGACGGCGCAGTGCTTTAGGGCTCGCTCCGCTCGCCTGTCTGCCGCGCCATAACGCCGCTCCTTCCTCCTCGACTCGCTCGCTGGCGCTCGCTCGCTCGTCGTGCAGGAGCGGGTGCGCGGCAGACGGACCAGTGGTTGAGGCGGTGGTCGGATCGGCGCCGGACTGACTTCCCGCTTACGAAACCATCTGCCTGGCCAGCCAGGCGGCGCCGATCATCCCGGCCTCGGGACCGAGGGCGGCGGGCGCGATCGAGGGGACGACACGGTCGGCGGCACCGACCAGCGAGCGGGCGAGGGCGGCCCGGGCCGGGTCGAGCAGCAGCCGACCCGCCGCGGAGACACCGCCACCCACGACCAGCAGGGCGGGGTCGAGGGCCGCGACGAGGTTCGCCAGCCCGACGCCGAGCCAGTCCCCCACCTCCGCGAACGCCGCCAGCGCCACGGGGTCGCCCTGGCTGGCCGCCTCGGTGACCATGGCCCCGGTCAGCGCACCGGGGTCGTCCCCCGTCACGGCGTTCAGGACCGCCGAGGCGCCCAGGCGAGCACGAGCGTGCCGGACCAGCGCGTTGCCGCTGCAGTACTGCTCCCAGCAACCCGTACGTCCGCACGGGCAGGGGAGCCCGCCGGGCACGACCTGCTGGTGGCCGAACTCCCCGGCCATGCCGCCGGCCCCTCGCCAGAGCTCGCCGCCCAGCACGACGGCCCCGCCGATGCCGGTGCCGAGCGTGACGAGCACCGTCGAGGAGGCCTCGCGAGCGGCGCCGTACGCCGTCTCGGCCAGCGCGGTGCAGTTGGCGTCGTTGTCCATGATCACGGGCACGTTCCACGCCGCCGTCAACCGTGCCACCACGTCCTCGCCGTGCCAGGGCAGGTGCGGGGCGAACAGCACGCGGGTGCGCGAGACGTCCACGAAGCCGGCCGCGGCCAGCCCGACGGCCTCGACCCGGCGGCCGCCGGCCACCTCGCGCACCGCCTCGCCGAGTGCCGCCTCGACCAGCGCCGCGGGGACGCGGCGACCAGGGGTGTCGCGACGGGCCGTGCGCACGACGGTGCCGTGGGCGTCGACCTCGCCCGCGAGCACCTTGGTCCCACCGATGTCCACGCCCACGAACATGCCGTCTCCTCAGCGGTGGCGGGCCAGGTCGGCCGCGCCGATCAGGCCCGCACGGTTGCCCAGGCGAGCGAGGCGCACCTCGGCGAGCGGACGGTGGCCACGACCGGTGAGCTCGCGGGCGAAGGCCGTGCGGATCGGCTCGAGCAGCAGGTCTCCCGCCGCACTGACTCCCCCACCGACGACCACGACGGCGGGGTCGAGCACCGCTGCCAGCGAGGCGACGCCCTCGCCGAGCCACCGGCCCAGGTCGGCGAGCTGCTCGATCGCGAACGGGTCACCGGCCTGCGCGCACTCGGTGATCATCGGGCCGGTGATGAGGGCGGGGTCGCCGCCGGCGCGGTCGAGGACCGTACGCGCCAGCAGGGAGCCACCAGCGGCCGCCGCCCGCGCCTCACGGACGAGTGCGGTGCCGCTGCCGTAAGCCTCGAGGCAGCCGCGGTTGCCGCAGCCGCACAGGGCGCCGTCAGGCACCACGCGCATGTGCCCGACCTCGCCGCCCACCCCGAAGCCTCCTCGGTGCAACCTGCCGTCGAGCACCACGCCACCGCCGACGCCGGTGCCGACCGTGATGAGCAGCAGGTCGTCGACGTCCTCCCCCGCGCCGAACCGGAACTCGCCCCATGCGGCTGCGTTGGCGTCGTTCTCCACGACCACCGGCAGGGCGACGCGGGCCTCGATCTCGGCGCGCAGGTCCAGGTCACGCCAGGCCAGGTTGGGGGCGAACATCACCACAGACCGCGACTTGTCGATGTAGCCCGCCGCGCCGATGCCGACGGCCTCCACCTCGTGACGGGCGCCCAGCTGCGTGATGACGCTCGTGATCGAGTCCTCGATCGCAGCGACGTCGGTCGCCGGCGAGGTGACCCGGAGCTCCTCGACGACGGTGCCGTCCTCGTCCACCACGCCGCCGAGGATCTTGCTCCCTCCCACGTCGACGCCGCAGGTGAGGCTCACGCCTGGTCCTCACGGTCGTCGGGCCAGTCGTCGGTCAGGTCGATGCGCTCGACGCCGGTGCCGCGTCGCTCGGGCACGGCGGTGGCGAGCATCGCCGAGGCGGCCTGGGCCAGCGACGTGACCGCGGTGGCCAGGTGCTCGCGGACCTCCGGCGACGCGGACCGGTAGACCTGGACGGCCCTGCAGAGCGGGCAGTACCTGCAGTCCTCGCCGGTCGCGAGGTGCGCGTCCACGCCGTGCGCGGCGGCCGAGACCTGGTCGGCGAGACCCCCGAACGCCGTACCGACGTCGGAACCGTGCTCACGGGCCCACTCCGAGACGGCACCGAGCAGCTTGGCCGCCTCCTCGGCGGCGGACCCGACCGGGTCGTGCGCGTCCGTCATGTCGCCTCGACCCTCTCGCTGTGCTCCTCGACGAACCGCACCTGCAGCTCCCCGTCCTCCACCCGAGCGCCGGCCACTCGATGCCGGGACAGCCCGGCGGGCACGGTGAGGAGACGACGATACGACCCGACGGTCACGACGAGATCGTCGGCGTTGCGGGCGAGATCCACGTCGGCGCGGTCGGCCAGCGGCAGGGCGAGGTGCAGCACCGTCCCGCTGGCGTGACTGGTCATCCGGAACGGTCCGTCGCCCTCCGGTACGGCGAGCGGGTCGTCGCCGTCGTACGTCTCCGCGGCGAGGTCGCGCAGCGCCGTCACCCCGACCGGCTCGCCCGGCCGGTACTCCGAGCGCCACAGCGGCAGGCCGGCGAACGACTCCTCGACCTCGGCCAGGACGGCGTCCTGGGCGACCACCCAGCCCGCCCTCCAGTCGTCGGCCCCCTCGGCCGGGAAGACCCGGTTGGCCACCACACCGTCGACGCGGTAGCCGTAGAGGGACAGCGTCGTCCACGACCGACGGGCCTCGGCGAGCACCACCGACTCGGGGGTGAGCACGATGCGCACGCTGGCGTCGGGCCCCGTGAGCAGCTCGCGCACCTCGTCGAGCTCGGCGTGCAGCCGGACGACCGCGTCGAACACCGCGTCTCCCGGCATCGGCACCCCCGCCGCGCGGGTCAGCACCGGTCGCAGCGCCTTCACCACGCGCCGCTCCACGGGAAGGATCCGGTCGATGTACCAGCCGAGAGCCTCGGGGAGCGCCAGCAGCCGCAACGTCTCGGCGGTGGGCGCACAGTCGACGACCACGACGTCCCAGCGGCCGGACGCCGCGTGCAGCCGAAGCTCGAGCAGGGCCAGCACCTCCTCGGCGCCGGGCACCACGGTCAGCTCCTCGGCCGCCACCGGGTCGAGACCGGCCGCCGCCAGCACCGACATGAGGTAGCCCTGGATGTCCGCCCACGACTGCTCGAACCGCAGCTGGGCGTCCACCTGCTGCACCCACAAGTTTCTTTCGACCTCCACCGGCTCGCCGAGCAACCGACTGGGGAAGCCTCCCGACGCCACCCCGAGGGCGTCGGCCAGCGAGTGCGCGGCGTCGGTCGAGAGCACCAGGGTCCGCTGCCCGGCCGCGGCCGCGACGGCCGCCGTACCGGCGGCGAGCGTCGACTTGCCGACGCCACCCTTGCCGGTGAAGAGGAGGATCCTCAAGGGGTCAGGCCAGCGACTCTACGCGCTGCTTGAGACCCTTCAGCGCGGTGTCGATCAGGATCTTCTCGCCCTTGCGCTTGATCATCCCGATCAGCGGGATGGAGACGTCGAGCGCGAGCCGGTAGGTGACCTCGGTCGAGCCGTCGCCGCGGTCGTTCAGGACGTACGCGCCGTCGAGCGCTCGCAGCATCTTTCCCTCGGCGAGGGTCCAGGTGACGTCGCGGTCGCCGTTCCACGTGTACGAGAGCGTGTACTCGTCCTTGATCGGCGCCACGTCCAGGGAGAAGAAGACCTCCAGGGCCCGGCCGCTGGCACCCTCGGCGCGGACCGTCGCCTGCTTCACGCCCTTCGCCCAGTCCGGATAGGCCGCGAAGTCGGCGATCACGTCCATCACCGCCGCGGGCAGGGCGTCGATGACGATCGACGAGGAGGTCTGCTCAGCCATGACCCAGGGAGCCTAGCAATCGGGCCACCGCGGCCGGACGGTAGCCTCGCCCCCGATCGAACCCCGCCACCGAGGTCCCCGGGAGAGGACGTGCGCGAGTTCTCCACCCCCATGTCCGGCCTGCTGTCAGCCGGGATACCGGCGACCGGGAACCTCACCGACGACCTGGTCCGCAACGCCGCCGAGGCGCCGGACGCGATCGCGTTCGGGCGGCGTCTGCCGGGCTCCGAGGAGTGGACGGACGTCACCGCCACGGAGTTCCTCGGCGAGGTGCGCGGGGTGGCCAAGGGCCTGGTCGCGGCCGGCGTCGCGGCCGGCGACCGGGTCGCCCTGATCTCGAAGACGCGCTACGAGTGGACGCTGTTCGACTACGCCACCTGGTTCGCGGGCGCGGTCGGCGTCCCCATCTACGAGACGTCCTCGGTCGACCAGGTCCGTCACATCCTCCGCGACTCGGGCGCCTGTGCGGTCGTGGCCGAGGGCCCCGCGCACCTGAGCCGGATCGCGGAGGTCCGCGGGGACCTCGAGGAGCTGCGGCACGTGTGGTCCATCGAGGGCAACGCCGTGGACGTGCTCACGCGCCTCGGCGCCGACATCTCCGACGACGACCTCGAGGCGCGGCGTACGGGCGCCACCCCCCTCGACCTCGCCACCATCATCTACACGTCGGGCACGACGGGCTCGCCCAAGGGCTGCATGCTCACGCATGGCAACTTCATGACCGAGCTGGCCGTCGCGATCGACGAGCTCGACGAGCTCTTCGAACCAGACGGTGCTGATGGAGCCGCGACCCTTCTCTTCCTGCCGCTCGCGCACGTGTTCGCCCGGGTCGTCCAGCTCGGCGCGGTGAAGGCCCGGGTCCGGCTGGGCCACAGCTCCGAACCCCAGTTCCTCCTGCGTGACCTCGGCCAGTTCCACCCGACGTTCGTGCTGGCCGTGCCCCGGGTGTTCGAGAGGATCTTCAACACGGCGTCCCAGAACGCCACGGCCGACGGACGCGGAAGGCTCTTCGACCGGGCGGCGGAGGTGGCCATCGCCTGGTCCCGCGGCCTCGACCGCGGCAAGCAGTCGGTCGCCGTGCGCGCCCAGCACGCGGTGTTCTCGCGCCTGGTCTACGGCAAGCTGCGCGCGGCGCTCGGCGGCCGGTGCGCGTACGCCGTCTCCGCCGGTGCGCCTCTCGGCGAACGGCTCGGCCACTTCTACCGCGGCATCGGACTGGTCGTCCTCGAGGGCTACGGCCTGACCGAGACGACGGCCGCGCTCACCGTGAACACCCCCGATGCGGTCAAGATCGGCACCGTCGGCCGGCCGATGCCGGGCACGACCGTGCGCGTCGCCGACGACGGCGAGCTGCTCTTCCGGGGCGGCCAGGTGTTCGGCGGCTACTGGGGCGACGAACCGGCCACCGTCGAGGTGCTCGAGCGCGACGGCTGGTTCCACACCGGCGACCTCGGCGAGATCGACGACGAGGGCTTCGTGCGGATCACGGGTCGCAAGAGGGAGATCCTGGTGACCGCGGGTGGCAAGAACGTCGCACCGGCCGTGCTGGAGGACCGGCTCCGTGCCCATCCGCTCGTGGACCAGTGCATGGTCGTCGGCGACGGCCGTCCGTTCATCGCCGCGCTCATCACCCTCGATCCCGACTCGGTGGCCGCCTGGGCCGAGCACCGTGGCAAGCCGACCGCCTTGAGGGGCCTGCTCGACGACGCGGACCTGCGCGCCGAGCTCGACGAGGCCGTGGAGGAGGCCAACAAGGCCGTCTCCCAGGCGGAGTCGATCCGGAGGTACGCCGTGCTGCCGGTGGCCTGGACCGAGGAGAGTGGCGAGCTCACTCCCAGCCTCAAGCTGAAGCGGGATGCCGTGATGCGGGCGCACCGCGGGGACGTCGCCGATCTCTACGGCGCCTGACCCTGGCGCACCGCCCCACCATCCATTTCTTTACGAAAAGCCCCCACGCCCCCGAGGCCGCCTTTACGATTCGTGAGGCGAGCCGCCCCAGGCCCGCCACACAGCTCAAGACCACAACGTCGTCCGCAGAAATCACCGCAGACCAAGCTCAGCGCTGGGGGGTGCTGGGTCGACCTCCAGGCACCGAAAGGGTCACCGCCGATGGATCGCCGCAGGATCCTCCTCATCATCGCCGCCGTAGTCGCCGCACTCGGCACACTCCTCGTCTTCCTCTACGTCCGGAACGCCGACGCTCGTGCTCAGGAGAGCGTCGACGCCGTGCAGGTCCTCACCGTCAGCGCGCCCATCACCGCGGGCGAGAGCTACGACGACGCCCTCGCCGCCGGCAAGATCGCTGCCTCGGCAGTGGCTCGTAGCCAGCTCCTCGCGAACGTGCAGACCAGCCCCGACGCTCTCAAGGGCACCGTTGCCCTGCAGAACCTGTTCGTCGGTGAGCAGGTCGTCGCGGACAAGTTCGGCAACAACGTCGCCGAGGCGGTCTCGCCGCTCGGTATCCCCGAGGGCAAGATGGCCATCTCGGTCAACCTGACGGACCCCGACCGGGTCGCCGGCTTCGTCAACCCGGGTTCGGAGGTGGCGATCTTCGTCACGACCACCGAGGGAGGCGACGCCGCCACCGGTGGTGCCGCTGGACCGGCCACCAACGTGCTGCTGGATCGCGTGACCGTGCTCGGGGTCGGCAGCACGACGCCCGTCACGACGACGACGACCGCCGAGGACGGCACCCAGCAGACCGAGCAGCTGCCGCGCACCCTCCTGACGCTCGCGCTGTCCCAGGATGAAGCGCAGAAGGTGATTCTCGCGTCGAAGACTCTCGACGTCACCTTCGCCCTGCTCACCAAGGAGAGCAGCGTGTCGCCGGATGCTCCGACGACCACCAACAACGACGTCCTGCCCTGACCCCGCTCGTGACCGGAAGGTAGGCCATGCCCGTCATCGTCGATCCCGACAGTGGCAGTGTCCGCCGGCTCCTCGGCGCCCTGCCGCCGGGATGTCAGTCGGTCGACTCGATCGAACGACTGCTGCCGTGGTTGTCGCAGCACCCCGATGAGTACGTCATCGTGCTGGGACCGAACGTCCGGTTCGACGACGCCGTCACCGTCTGCGAAGGACTCCGTGTCAGTCGCCCGATGATGGGTGTGGTCCTGGTCCGCGAGAGCTTCGACACGCAGACCCTGGCCCGCGCCATGCAGGCCGGGGCCCGCGAGGTGGTCGCCATCAACGACCTCGACAGCATCGCGGGCGCCGTGACGCGGGCCCACCAGTTCTCGGTGGCGCTGCGGGGTCCGGGACAGGCCGCGCACCACGGCAGCGTCATCGCCGTGTTCTCTCCCAAGGGTGGGGTCGGGAAGACCACGATCGCGGTCAACCTCGCCCTGGCGCTGACAGACAAGGGCAGCCGGCAGGTGTGCCTGGTGGACTTCGACCTGGCGTTCGGCGACGTGGCCATCACGCTCCAGCTCTTCCCGACGCACACGATCGAGCACGCGATCGGGTCGGAGGGCAACGTCGACGTGGCCTTGCTCGAGTCCCTGCTGGCGCGCTACCAGGACTCCTTGAAGGTGCTGCCCGCGCCGAGCCACCCCGACGTCCGCGAACGGATCTCGCCCACGCTCATCAGCCAGACCTTGACGACGTTGCGAACGATGTTCGACTACGTCGTGGTCGACACGGCGCCGGCATTCGACGAGCAGACGTTGACCACGCTCGAGGACGCCGACGAGTGCGTGATCATCGCGACGCTCGACGTGCCCACCCTCAAGAACGTCAAGGTCGCCCTGGACACGCTCGAGATGCTGAACATCGGCCGCGGCCACCGGCACCTGCTGCTCAACCGGGCGGACGACGCGGTCGGGATCGACGCCCAGAAGGTCGAGTCCATCCTGGGCATGGACATCTCGACCCAGATCACCACGTCCATCGACATCGCGGCGTCCACCAACTCTGGGGTGCCCATCCTCACCTCGACGCCCAACCACCCGTCCAGCGCGGCCATCCGCAACCTGGCGGCGATGTTCACCGGGGACGCCGTCCCCAACTCAGACCAGGAGCCCGGCCGTCATGCAGACGTCGACGGCGAGCGGCGCTCCCGCATGTTCAGGATCCGGAGGTAGTGCCATGAGCAGTCTTGCCGAGCGCCTGGCTGCCGCTCGCCGTCAGGCGGAGCAGGCGGCCCAGGGCGACAGCACGCCCGGTCCCGATGCGGCCGGCAGCACCGCCGCCCCGGGACCCAACGGCAGCGGTCCCGACGCCGCGGGTCCGAGCGATCCCGCGCAACCCAGTGGATACGCCGCCTCCGCGGACGCCAACAGTGGCGGCGAAGCCGCGGAGGGTCGGCGTCGTCAGGCACCGAAGACTGTCGAGCCGACCTCCCGGCGCCGCGGTGGCAGCACGGAGCAGGAGCGGCTCGACGAGCTGAAGGGTGTCGTGCACGCCGAGCTCGTCAAACAGCTCGGTCCGCACCTGTACGCCTCGGACGTGGACCAGGCCGACCTCGAGAGCCGGGTCCGACAGGTGCTGGGCGACGTCCTCTCGCGTCAGGACCGACCGATCAGCAACGCCGACCGGGTGAAGGTCACCCAGGAGATCAGCGACGACATCCTGGGCTACGGTCCGATCGAGCCGTTCCTGCGCGACCCAGACGTCTCCGAGGTCATGGTCAACGCTCATGACCAGATCTACCTGGAGAAGGACGGCCGACTCCAGCCCGTCAAGGCCCAGTTCAGCGACGAGGCGCACCTGCGCCGCACGATCGACAAGATCGTGTCCCGGATCGGCCGTCGCGTCGACGAGTCGAGCCCGATGGTCGATGCGCGCCTGCCCGACGGCAGCCGCGTCAACGCGGTCATCCCACCGCTGGCGATCGACGGCTCTTGCCTGACGATCCGCAAGTTCGCCACTGACCCGCTGACCGTGCACAACCTCATCGACTTCGGGTCGATCTCTGAGAAGACCGCCGACTTCCTCGACGCATGCGTGCGGGGCCGTCTCAACGTCATCGTCTCCGGGAGCACCGGCGCCGGCAAGACCACGACGCTCAACGTCCTCTCGTCCTTCATCCCGAACGACGAGCGCATCGTGACCATCGAGGACGCCGCCGAGCTCCAGCTGAAGCAGGACCACGTGGGCCGGCTGGAGTCGCGCCCGAGCAACATCGAGGGCAAGGGTGCGGTCACCATCCGCGACCTCGTGAAGAACTCCCTGCGCATGCGACCCGACCGCATCATCGTCGGTGAGGTTCGCGACGCCTCGGCGCTCGACATGCTCCAGGCCATGAACACCGGCCACGACGGCTCGATCTGCACGCTGCACTCCAACGGTCCCCGTGACACGTTGGCCCGCATGGAGACCATGGTGCTGATGGCCGGCATGGACCTGCCGGTGCGGGCGATCCGCGAACAGGTCGCCTCAGCTGTGGACCTGATCGTGCACCAGACCCGGTTCAAGGACGGCTCGCGTCGGGTCACTCACGTCACGGAGGTCGAGTCGATGGAGGGTGACGTGATCACCTTGCAGGACATCTTCGTCTACGACCACTCCGCAGGGTTCGACCAGCAGGGTCGGGCCCTGGGTGGCCTGATCCCCACCGGTCTGCGACCGAAGTTCCTGGAGAAGATGACCCACTCCAACGTGACCGTCGACCCGATGATCTTCTCCCGAGGCGCCAGATGAGCGCGATGGTCGTCGTCCTGGCTCTCACCGACCTGCCCGCCTGGGCCCTCTACGTCGGGCTGGTCGCCCTCGGCATCGGCCTCCTCGGTGTCCTGACCATGGCGATCCCGCAGCAGCGGGAGATGACCGCCGAGGAAGCCGTCGAGCTGTACACGTCCGGCCGGACAGGAACAGGCAGCCACGCGGCGCCGCAGCAGCCGGACCAGTTCGCGACGGCCAAGTCCGCGGCCGCCGAGCTGCTCCGCCGCAACAAGAGCACCGAGATGCGGATCAACGCGCGCCTCGAAGCTGCGGGCAGCCAGCTGAACGCCTCCGAGTGGCTGCTGCTGCACGTGGGCATCGTGATCGTGGCAGGGTTCGTCGGCACGATCATCGGTGGAGGCAGCCTGATCATCGGGCTGCTGTTCCTCGCCGGCGGCGTCCTGGTGCCGTGGATGTTCCTCGGCTTCAAGCGCAGGAGCCGGCGGAACAAGTTCAGCAAGGCGCTGCCCGACACCCTCCAGCTGATGGCCGGGTCGCTCACCGCGGGACTGTCCCTCGCGCAGTCGATCGACACCATCGTCAACGAAGGGGTGGACCCGATCTCGTCGGAGTTCCGCCGGGTGCTGGTCGAGACGCGACTCGGCGTCAGCCTGGAGACCGCGCTCGAGGGCGTCGCCGAACGCTTCGACAGCAAGGACTTCGCCTGGGTCGTGATGGCCATCAACATCCAGCGCCGCGTCGGTGGCAACCTGGCCGAGCTGCTCAACACCGTGGCGGCCACGATCCGCGAGCGGGAGTACATGCGCCGGCAGGTCGCCGCGCTCGCCGCCGAGGGCAAGCTGTCCGCTTTTGTGCTC
>JAICRP010000022.1 GCA_025966445.1 Nocardioides sp. | reverse complement strand
TGGCTTCATCAGATGGCGACCCCGTGGCCGCCGTCATCGGGGACGTGGTGGGCTCGCGCGACCACGCGGACCGACCCGACCTCCACGTCCGGCTGGTCGGTCGGCTGGCCGAGCTGGAGGAGCTGCTCCGGGCCGAGGAACGCGCCAGTGGGGAGAGCCTGGTCGTCTCGCCGCCCCGGGTCACCGTGGGCGACGAGTACCAAGGCATCTTCACCACGCTCGGTGTCGCCCTGCGCGCGACTCGCTGGCTGCGGATCTCGCTGCTCCCCGACGTCGACGTCCGGCACGGCGTCGGCTGGGGGCCCGTGCAGGTGCTCGAGGACGAGCCACGCGTCGAGGACGGCCCCGGCTGGTGGGCGGCGCGCGAGGCCGTGGAGTCGGTGGAGGAGGCCGCCCTGCGGTCGGGCCACCGCCGGCGGCGGACGGCGTACGTGCGCGTCGACGGCTGTCCGGGTCCCGACCCGGCGGCCGTGAACGCCGCCCTGCTCCTGCGCGACGAGATGCTCGGCGGACTGTCCGAGCGGTCCCTGGGGGTGCTGCGTGGTCTGCTGTCCGGGAGGACCCAGCGCGAGATCGCGGAGAAGCTGGACGTGTCCGCCTCGGCCGTCTCGCAACGGGTCCGGCATGACGGCCTCGCCGCGCTGGTCGCGAGCGAACGACTCCTAGGAGAGATCCGCTGAGCTGGTTGGCACTGCTGCTGATAGGCGTGGGGTGCACGGACCTGGCCCACTCGGTGCGCCACACCCGGTTCCTTCCCGGCACGTGCGGGGCCGTGGCCGCCGTGGTGGTCGGGCTGCTGGCCGGGCTCACCGGGTGGCCGGACCTTGCCGCGGTGCTGGTCGTGGCGGCGTTCGCGTTCGGGTGGGAGCTGGCGGTCAGCCGCGGCTTCTCGGCTGCCCGGCCCGCCCTCCCGCTGGCGCTGCTCGTCGCGGCGATCGGCGCCGCGGCGCTGCTGTCGGGACAGGCCGGCGAGGCCGGCGGTCTCCTCGGCCGGTGGGTCGACCAGGTCCCCCTGCCCGTGGTGGGCGACCTGGACGCCGACGGCTTCCTCCTGCTGACGGGCGTGGTGCTGCTGCAGCTCTCGACCGGCAACGTGCTCGTCCGGCTCGTGCTGGCCGCGACCGGCACCATCACCACCGACCTCCACGGCGCGTCGCGGGGTCCGGAGCGGCGGCTCAAGGGTGGTCGGCTGCTCGGTCCGCTCGAGCGGATCTTCATCCTCGGGCTCGGCCTGGCCGGCAACCTCACGGCGGCGGCCATCGTGGTGGCGGCGAAGGGGCTGCTCCGCTGGCCCGAGCTGTCCTCGCCCACCGAGCAGGACCGCGTGCACCGGCTGACCGAGTACTTCCTGGTCGGCTCGTTCGTCAGCTGGCTGGTGGCGCTGACTGGTCTGGTGCTGCTGAGCTGACCGGGGAGCCGGCCTCGGCGCGTTCGTCGAGCTCGCCGAGGAGGCTGCGCAGCTCGGAACGCAGGAAGTCGCGGGTGGCGACCTCGCCGACCGCCATCCGCAGCGACGCCACCTCGCGCGCGAGGAACTCCATGTCCGCGTGGGCGCGGGAGTCCGCCTGGCGGTCCTGCTCGGCGATCACCCGGTCGCGCGCCTCCTGGCGGTTCTGGGCCAGCAGGATCAGCGGTGCGGCGTACGACGCCTGGAGGCTCAGCATCAGGGTCAGGAAGATGAACGGGTACGGGTCGAACCGCATCGGCGAGTCGTCGGGCCACGACACGTTCCAGACGATCCAGAAGACGACGAACAGCGTCATGTAGATGAGGAAGGACGCGGTGCCGAGGAAGCGCGCGAACTGCTCGGCGAAGACCCCGAGCCGGTCCGAGTCGTACGCAGGCCGCCGCACGATCTGGCGGCGGGTCTCGCGCGGGGTGTCGAGCCGGGCGCGTCGGGTCGAGGACTCAGCCACGGCGCACCGCCCGGTCGCGCCAGTTCTCCGGGAGCATGTGGTCGAGCAGGTCGTCGACGGTGACGGCGCCCAGCAGGTGGCCGTCCTCGTCCACCACGGGTGCGGCCACCAGGTTGTAGGTCGCGAGGTGGGCGGCGACCTCGTCGATGCTCGCGGCGGAGCGCAGGCTCTCCATCGAGTCGTCGAGGGCGCCCGCCACCAGGGTCGACGGCGGCTCGCGCAGCAGGCGCTGGATGTGGGCGACCCCGAGGAACCGGCCCGTGGGTGTCTCCAGCGGCGGCCGGCAGACGTAGACGAGCGCGGCCAGGGCGGGGGTGAGGTCGGGGTTGCGGACGTGTGCCAGCGCGTCCGCGATGGTGGCGTCCGGGCCGAGGATCACCGGCTCGGAGGTCATCATCGCGCCGGCGGTGTTCTCGACGTACGACATCAGCCGCTTGACGTCCTCGGCCTCGTCGGGCTCCATCAGCTGGAGCAGGATCTCGGCGGTCTCGGGCGGCAGCTCGGCGATCAGGTCGGCGGCGTCGTCGGGGTCCATCTCCTCGAGCACGTCGGCCGCCCGTTCGCTCTCGAGCTGGCCCATGATCTCGACCTGGTCCTCCTCGGGCAGCTCCTCGAGCACGTCGGCGAGGCGTTCGTCCGTGAGGGCCGCGACCACGGCCGTACGCCGCTCGAACGGCAGGTCGTGGATCACGCTCGCCGCGTCGGCCGGGCGGAGCTCGTTGAGCGCGTGGATGAGCTGGGTGGCGCCCTGGGTCGGCTCGCGCCGGGTCAGCCCCTCGACCTCGCCCCACTCCACGACGTGGGTCTGGCCGCGCCGGCGCAGGGCCTTCGCAGGCTCCTGGATCGCCACCCGGCTCAGGACCCAGTCACGGTTGCGGGCCTGCTCCATGGCGACGTCGTAGACCGCGCCGGTCACGCCCGTCGCCGTCACGGTCACCATGCGGTCGAACAGCTGCCCCACGACGAGCGTCTCGGTCGGACGCTGCTCGAAGCGACGCATGTTGAGCAGCCCGGTCGTGTAGACCTGCCCGCTGTCGATGTTGGTGACCCGGGTCATCGGCACGAAGATCCGCCGGCGACCGAACACCTCGGCCACCAGCCCGAGAACGCGCGGCTGGCTGACCTCCGACCGGAGGGCGACGACGAGGTCGCGCACCTTGCCGACCTGGTCGCCCTGGGGGTCGAAGATCGGCAGTCCGACGAGCCGCGCGGCGTAGACGCGGGACGGGCTGGTGCTCACAGGGGCGAACGCTACTCGGGCGCGCTGCCAGGATGGCGGCATGACGCGGCCTCGACAGCGTGTGGTCCTGCACGTCGGGCTGCCCAAGACGGGGACGACGTACCTGCAGGCCGTGCTGGCCCACCATCGCGACGCCCTGCGGGAGTCCGGCGTCCTCTACCCGTTCGTGAGGCCGCAGGCGATGTTCCTCGGCGCGGTCGAGGTGCGGGGGAGCCGCGAGAAGTTCGGACTGACCGAGGAAGACGTGACCGGCACCTGGCAGGCGCTGTGCGACCGGGTGCTGGCGTACCCGGGTACGAGCGTGATCAGCCACGAGATCCTGGGCGGCGGGGAGCCGGACGAGATCGCGGCGGCCCTGGCACCCCTGGCGGCGATCGAGGTCGACGTCGTGGTCACCGCACGCGACCTGGGTCGCCAAGCCACCGCGCACTGGCAGGAGGAGGTCAAGCTCGGCGACACCCGCTCGTTCGCCGAGCTCGAGCACGACCAGCTCCGGGCCGACGTGCCGGCAGGGGAGAGGCCGCACTTCTGGCACGCCCAGGACTACGCGGCGGCGCTGCGCCGGTGGGCGACGGCGGTCCCGGCCGAGCGCGTCCACCTGGTCGTGGGGCCGCCGCCGGGGGCCCCGCCCGACGTGCTCTGGCGCCGCTTCGCGGAGGCGTGCGGCATCAGCCAGGAGGCCGCCGCCGTCGTCGATGCCAACGCTGTCGCGCCGGCCAACCGCTCGCTGACGACCGAGGCGATCGCCCTGCTGCGGGAGGTCAACCGGGAGCTCGAGGGTCGGCTCACACCGCGTGAGCACGCGCGGCTCGTCAAGCGGGAACTGGCGGAGGGGCGGTTGGCCGTCCGACGGGGTAGGCCGCCCCGGACGCCCGCCTCCCTGGCCGACGTCCTGACGCCTGCGGCCACCGCCTGGGGCCGCCAGATCGAGGCGAGTCGCCACCCCGTGCACGGCTCGCTCGACGACCTGACGCCCGTGCTGGCCGAGCCCGGCGACCCGCACCCCGACGCGTTACCTCCCGGCGTCCCGGACCCGGCCGAGGTGGCCGACGTGGTCCGCGAAGTCCTCCGGCGAGCCGAAGCCCTACGCGTAGACTCGGGCCATGAAGGCACGGGGAACACTGGTCGCACTGCTGCTCCCGCTCGTTCTCTCGCTGGCCGCCTGCGGCGGCGACTCGGACTCGACCGCGACTGACCCCGACGCCTCGGACTCCTCGGCGGCGACCGACACGGCCAGCCCGACCGAGGCGACGGAGACACCGGAGCCGTCGGAGACGGCCTCCGAGACCACGCCGCCCACGCCCGACTGGCCCGCGTGCGGGGACGTCTGGGTGGCCGACGCCCGGTTGGCGCTGGGCTACAAGGGCTGCCTCGAGGGCGATCAGGCAGTGAAGGCCGACAACCTGTCGTGCTCCTCGGGCCAGCGCATCGTCCGCTACGACGACAGCTTCTTCGCCGTGGCCGGCGGCACGATCTACGAGACGTCCGGACCGCTCGAGAAGGACAAGGAGTACCTCGACATGGTCCGGACCTGCCGCGCCTGAGCAGCGGCCATGGATTGTCGGGCTTGACGCCTGGCCAGTTATAGTGCCGCTTCGGCATCACGCCGCCTTCCCGGGGGGTTGAGACTCGCCGTGATCGGGCCCATCGGGCCCCCTGACGTCCAAGTTCTTCAAAGGAGAGGCACACGTGCGCCCTGCACGCTTCTTGATCGCGCTCGTGCTCGCCGCGAGCCTGCTCGCCGTCGGCGGACCGGTCAGCGCCGACGACCCGACCCGCAGCAGCGACCCGGCTGTCAGCGAGCCCTCGGAGACCGGTCCCGCGAAGTCGAGCCTGGACCGGAGCCCGCTCCTGCGCGGCTCGGCCCTCCAGAAGCCGCGGCGCTACTCCCCGAGGCCGGGTGTCGCCTTCAACAGCGCGCTGGGCTCGCGGGCCGACCGCAACCGGATCTTCGGCAAGATCATCGCCGCCATCAACCACGCGCCCGAGCGGTCCCGGATCCGGGTGATGTCCTGGAACATCATGTCCCGCACCGCCGTCGACGCCCTCCTGCGCGCCCAGGCCCGCGGCGTCAAGGTCCGCGTGCTCATGGACAACACCAACCTCGTCGACATCCCGAACCCCGGCTTCAAGCGGCTGAAGGCCGGCTTCAAGCACGCGAACCAGCGCATGGAGATCAAGCCGTCGCGTCGCAGCTACG
The DNA here is from genome assembly GCA_025966445.1 of Nocardioides sp. GTDB lineage: Bacteria > Actinomycetota > Actinomycetes > Propionibacteriales > Nocardioidaceae > Nocardioides. The sequence continues at coordinate 17,315 of JAICRP010000022.1, read as the reverse complement.
CGAAGACCTGCATCCAGTCCTGTCGCGGGGCGCGCGGTGCCGCGCACTCGAAGATCTACCCGTTCTCCAAGACGGGCAAGGCCAAGGACGTCGTGATGTCGGGGTCGGCCAACCTGACGGTGGCCGGGGCCATCAACCAGTGGAACGACATGTACACCTGGGTCGGCAACCGCAGGCTGTTCAACTTCGCGAGCCGGGTCTACGCCGAGATGTGGAAGGACGTCCCGGTCGCGGAGCAGTTCGTCCAGTTCAGCACCGGCAAGGACCTCCTCGGCTTCACGCCGCTGATCGGGCCCGGCGGCCGCACGGCGGACCCGGTCCAGGACCTGCTCAGCCGGGTGACGTGCACGGGTGCCACGGGCGCCGGCAAGAACGGTCGCACCATCGTGCGCGCCGCCCCGGACGTCATGCGCAACGAGCGCGGGATGGCCATCGCCCGGCGGCTGCGCGAGCTGTGGATCCAGGGGTGTGACGTCCGCATCGCCTACACCGTCATGGGCGTGGACGTCTTCCGGTTCCTCGGCACCGGGACGGCCCGGGGTCCGGTGCCGAAGAAGCACCTGGTCCAGGACTTCGACGGCGACGGCGAGTTCGACAACTACTTCCACCTCAAGGCGCTGACGATCAACGGCGTGTTCGACGGCAACCCGACGAGCTTCGTGACCCTCAACGGCTCGTCGAACTGGTCGGGGTACGCAGCGGTCTCCGACGAGAACTTCGGGATCCTGTTCCGTCGCTCCCCGACGCTGAAGTACCAGCACTTCATCGACTACTGGTACGAGAACTTCCCGAAGAACGTCCCGCTGGACGAGGGCATCGACCTGAGCAAGGTCGACCGCTACGCGAACCTCGACCTGGACTGACGTTGGTCGCCACCCGGGCGGGCGTCCGCCGCGTCGACGACGACGGGCTCGCCCTGTGGGGCTTCGGCGACCGGGCGGTCGACGTGCTGTTCGACGGGCGCCGGGTGTGGTCGTTCTGGCTCGAGCGCGACACCCGCACGAGCCTGCCCGGGGCGCGGTCGATCGAGTGGCCCGCGGCGCTGCGGAAGTTCCTCGACGGGCGGTCCCGGCTGACGGTCACCGAGCACGTCAGCGGCCGGGTCCTCTACGACCAGGAGCGGGCCTTCGGCACCGCTGACACGCGGATCGAGATGGTCGGCCGGTCGGGAGCCCCGATCAGCCTCGACAAGTCGAACCGGATCAGCCCGACGTTCGACACGCGCTCGCCTGCCGACGTGCTGCCCCTCCTCACGGCCATCTCGACGGTCCTGGACGCGATCGCGTCCGCCGGCATCGACGCGTTCCTCGCCTACGGCACGCTGCTCGGCGCGATCCGGGAGCAGAAGTTCCTCGGTCACGACTCCGACGCCGACCTCGCGTACGTCAGCGCGCACTCCCACCCGGTCGACGTGGTGCGCGAGTCGTTCCGGCTCCAGCGGGCAGTCCAGGAGCGTGGCTTCCACACCTACCGCTACAGCGGCGCCGCCTTCCGGATCGACGTGAAGGAGGGCGACGGCGTGGTCCGCGGTCTCGACGTGTTCGCCGGCTTCATCGACGACGGCGTGCTGTACGTGATGGGTGAGATCGCCGCGGACTTCCGGCGCGACTGGGTCTACCCCGTGCGCACGTGCACCCTCGAGGGCCAGTCGTTCCCGGCCCCGGCCGTCCCCGAGCGCTGGCTCGAGGCGTCGTACGGGCCGTCGTGGGCGGTCCCGGATCCCGCCTTCCAGTTCACGACGAGCGACCGCACGGTGCGCCAGCTCTCCGGCTGGTTCCGCGGTACGTCGACCAACCGGGCCGCCTGGGAGCGCGCGTACAGCGGTGCTCGCGGCAAGCTGCCCACGGCCAAGCCGTCCGCCCTGGCGCGGAAGGCGGCGTCGTACCTCTCGTCCGGGGGGACCGTGATCGACCTCGGCGCCGGGCGCGGTGCCGACAGCCTCTGGCTGGCCCGCCAGGGCCTGTCCGTGCGCGCCTACGACTACGTGCCGACCGCCGCCCAGGCCGTCCAGCAGACGGCCCTGGACGAGGAGCTCGACCTCGACGTGCGGATGGTGAACCTGAACGAGTGGCGCACCGTCCTCGCCGAGGGAGCCCGGATGGCCCGCGTCGACGGGCCGCGGGTGATGATCGCCCGGCACACCGCCGACGCGACCAACCGTTTCGGGCGCCAGGCACTTGCGCGGTTCGCGTCGATGTCGCTGCGCGGCGGCGGTCGGCTCTTCCTGGACGTGTGGACCGGCCCCGGGCGCACGCCGGACCGGCTCAAGCCCGTGCCGATCGACGAGGTCGCTCGCGAGCTCAGCGCGCAGGGTGCCAGAATCCTCGTGACCAGAGAGCGACCGGCCCGCGCGGGCTCGCAGCGCTCGAGCCGAGGACGATTGGTGGCCCAATGGGACTGAAGGACGCCGCCGGCCGGCTGAAGCCGAAGCTGGGGCTGGCATTCGGTCGGGGCGACGCCGACCTCGCCCGGCGGGTCGAGGCCCTCGAGGCCGACGTGCTCGAGCTGCGCCGGCACAACGTCCGGCTCGCCGAGATCGCCGACGTCGTGCAGGAGCTGCTCGTGCCGCTCGCCTCGCGTGACCAGGCCCGCATCGACGAGGCGATCGAGAAGTTCTCCCGAAGCTTGTGAGGGCCTAGTGGCGCGTCGGGTCTTCATCCACCTCGGCCTGCCGAAGACGGCCACCACCTACCTCCAGACGATCCTGTGGGGCTCGCGCGAGCGGCTGCTCGCCGACGGCCTGCTGCTGCCCGGCGACGAGCGGCGCGACCACCTCTGGGCGTCGCGGGTCGTCCGCGAGGACCCGAACCTCGACAAGCATCCCGAGCGGCACCGCACGTCGTGGGCCCGGCTGCGCGCGGCGCTGGCGGAGTGGCACGGTGACGGGCTCGTCAGCCACGAGTTCTTCGCGGCGGCCTCACCTCGCCAGGCCGCCGGCATGATCGCCGACCTCGCTCCCGCCGAGGTGCACCTGGTCGCCACCGCCCGCGAGCCGCTCGGGCTGTTCACCGCCAGCTGGCAGGAGAGCCTGAAGAACCGCAGCACCACGCCCCTGCCCGAGTACGCCCGCGGCGTCGCCAAGAGCCCGAACGCCATCTGGAACTGGCGCACCCTGGACCTCCGGCTGGTGCTGCGGCGGTGGGCCCGCGACGTGCCCCCCGAGCACGTGCACGTGCTGCCGCTGCACCGCGGTGGCCCCCGCGAGGCCATCTGGCAGACCTTCGCCGGGCTCGTCGGGGTGGACCCGGGGGCCTACGACACCGACCTGTCGTTCCCGAACGAGTCGATGGGCGTGGTCGAGGCCGAGACCCTGCGCCGCGTCAACGAGCACCTGGCGACGTTCGAGCGGGCCTTCGACCGAGGGGTCTACATCCGCACGTACCTCGCCGACGAGCGGCTGGTGCCGCGCGGGGGTGACCGCTACTGGCCCGAGCCCGACCAGGTCGAGGAGTGCCGGCGTCGCGGCCTCCAGGCGGTGGAGTTCGTGCGCGAGCGCGGGTACGACGTCCGGGGCGACCTCGACGACCTGCTCGTGCCCGACGAGCTCGAGCCGCGACGTTCGGTCACGTCGGTCACCGACGCCGAGGTCGCGGACGTGGCCGTACGGCTGGTGGCACGGATGCTCGAGGACGTGCGGGAGCTGCGCGAGCGGGACCGCGAGAAGAACTAGGAGATGGGACCCACCGTGGCGGTCGCCGCCACGAAGTGGTGGTCGCTGACGCGGCCGAGCGTGCTGCGGTCCTCGATGTAGCCGCTGAAGCTGACGTTGTTCCAGCCCAGCACCCAGTCGACCGCCAGGGCGCCCGCCGGGTGGCAGCCGCCCGCGATGCTGCCGCCGATCGCGGCCACCATGCCGGTGGGCGGGGCGACCCGGCAGAAGAACTCGGCCCGGTCGTTCATGTCGCCGGTGAGGAAGATCGGGATGCCCTCGGACTTGAGCCGGTTGATCGTGTTGACCGCGATGTAGTGCCCGGCGCGGCGGGTGACGGCGTACCCGCCCTCGCCGGCGGACGCGTGCATGTTGAGCACGTAGAACTCGCGCCCGGTGGCCTTGTCGCGCAGGCGGAGGATCGTCTGCGGCCGGTTGGCGTGCATGAAGTGGATCGTGAAGTAGCTGCCCGAGACGAACTCGAACTTCGAGTCGTCGTAGAGGATCGAGTTGTCGGTCTCGCGCGAGCCGAAGGCGTAGCCGGGGTAGGCGGCGTACCCGGTCATCGCGGTGATCCCGTTGAGCTGGTCGGGTTGGAGCTCCTGGGTGCCGAGGATGTCGACGCCGAACGACCGGATGCGGGCGACGGCGCCCACGTTGCGCGCGCTGGCGGCGGGGTACCTCGCGTGGTCACCGCCGGGAGCGGAGTGCTGGCTGCCCAGCACGTTGAACGAGCCGATCTGGAAGGTCATGGTCTGGCGGGCGGCCTCGCGCTCGGCGGCTCGCCGGAGGGCCGCGTCGATCTGGGCGGGGGTCATCGGGGCGATCACGCGACCCGGCACGACCGTCGCCGGCTTGGGCTCCGCGACCTTCGTCGTGCCCTTCGCGGCCTGCTCCTCGCCGCGGGGCGTCGCGCTCCGGGAGACCACTGCGGCCTGCCCGCGGAGCGCGCGCTGCTTCTTCGCGACCGGCACCAGCTGGGGCTGCTGGGCGGACAGGCTGAGCCTGGCGTCGGTGGTGACGTCGTCGCGCGCGCGGAGTCCGACGGTCACCACCACAGCCGTGGTGACGCACACGAGGAGGACGGTGACCAGCGGGAGGGTCGTCCTGAAGGAGCTTCCACCACGGCGGCGTCGGTGTTCCGTGTGCCGCCCGGACATGCCGGGAAGTGTATCGGCGGCGCGCCGCGGCGACGATTCAACGCCGACATCGGCCTCCCTTTACCCTCAGGACGTGCAGAAGGAGAGCCACTTCCGACCCGACATCCAGGGTCTTCGCGCGCTCGCCGTGCTGCTGGTGATCGTGGCTCACGCGGGCTTCAGCACGTTCGCGGGCGGCTTCGTGGGCGTCGACGTCTTCTTCGTGATCTCCGGGTTCCTGATCACCTCGCTGCTGATGCGCGAGGCGGTCCGCTCGGGCCGGATCTCGCTGCTGGGGTTCTACACGCGGCGCGCCCGGCGGATCCTCCCCGCGGCCGCGCTGGTGGCCGTCGCGACGGTCGTCGCCTCCATCGCCTTCCTCCCGTTGGTCCGCGCGGTCGAGGTCATCAAGGACTCCGTCTGGGTCGCCGCGTTCGCGGCCAACATCCGCTTCGCCTCCGTCGGCACCGACTACTTCGCCAAGGGAGAGCCGGCGTCCCCGCTGCAGCACTACTGGTCGCTGTCGGTGGAGGAGCAGTACTACCTCGTCTGGCCGCTGCTGCTGGTCGGCTGGCTCGCCTGGGCGGCCCGCCGCAAGGCCGGCCCGGTGAGCCTGTCGCCGGCGCTCGTGCTCGTCGGGGTGCTGAGCCTGGCGTCGTTCTGCTGGTCGCTGTGGGCGACGTACGAGTCCCCGACGACGGCGTACTTCTCCACGCTGACCCGGGCGTGGGAGCTCGGCGTGGGCAGCGCCCTCGCGATCTGGATGGCGCGGAGGTCCGCCGGGACCTACCAGCGGCCGCCCCGGTGGTTCGTCGAGGGGGTCGGCGCCGCCGGTGTGCTGGCCATCGCGGTGGCGGTCCTGGGCTACGGTCCCGACACGCCCTTCCCGGGATACCAGGCGCTGCTCCCGGTCCTGGGCACGGCCGCCCTGTTGTACGTCGGCGGCACCCGGGCCGGCGCTCGGACCGCCGAGGAGCGGCCGAGCTCGGTGACGCGGCTGTTGTCGGTGCCGCTGGCGGTGGTGATCGGCGACTGGTCGTACTCGCTGTACCTGTGGCACTGGCCGGTCCTGAGGATCGCCGAGGACCACCTCGGCGTGGACCGGCTGCCGCTCGGCCAGCTGGTGCTGGCCCTGGCCCTCATCTTCGTGCTGAGCGCGCTGACGTACCGGTTCGTGGAGGAGCCGTTCCGCCGTGGCGAGCTGTGGTCCCGACCGAGGCTCGGGGTGGCGCTGTACCCGCTCAGCCTGGCCATGGTGCTGGTCGTGGCCGTCACGGGACGGGCCTGGATCGACCGTGAGCTCGGGCTCGACGGCGACAACCCGGCGATCACCACCGCCGACTTCGAGGGCAGGCAGCTCAGCAAGGACCCGCACGTCGCCCTGGTGCAGGCCTCGACCCTGGCGGCCGAGCAGGGCCGGCCGATCCCCAGCGACCTGACGCCGGGGCTGCTCGGCCTGCGCCAGGACACCGCCCCGCTGGGCGACTGCGACTACCGCACCGGGGTCCGCCGGCTGTGTCCCAACGGTGACGTCGACTCCGACCGCGTGATGGTCCTGGTCGGCGACTCGCACGCACGCGCCTGGTCGCCCGCCATCTCCGCACTCGGCGAGGCCGAGGGGATGCGCACCTACAACTTCGTGTTCTCGGGCTGCTCGGCGACCCGGGCTGTCCAGGCCGAGCCGCAGAACCTGCGCCCGTGGGCGGACTGCGAGGACTTCAAGGACTGGGTGGTCGACACCGTCGCCGACCTCCATCCCGACGTCGTGGTCGTCGCCACGAGTGCGGTCTCGCCCATCGTCGGTCCCGGCGGTGAGCCCGTCGGGGTGCTCGACGACCGCGAGGAGTTCCGTTCACTGGTCCGCGCCGGCTTCGCCGAACAGCTCGCCGAGCTCGCGCCGCTCACCGACCAGCTGGTGGTGCTCGGCAACACTCCCAAGCTCCCGCGCGAGCCGGGTGTCTGCATGTCGCAGGGTGGCGACATCACCTTGAAGGACTGCCTGTTCAAGCGCGGGCCCGTCGCGCACTCCATCCAGATGGACTTCAAGGTCTCCGCTCGCGAGCAGGGCGTCGCGTTCGTCAACGCCGCACCGTGGTTCTGCTACGAGCTGATGTGCCCGCCCGTGATCGGCAGCACCATCGCGATGCGCGACAGCGAGCACATGACGCCGGAGTACGCCGTCGAGCTCGCCGAACCTCTTGCCCGCCGGCTGCATCTGACGGGGTAGTCCGAGGCTCGTCGGCCCTCCCCAGGCAGGGGATCAGACACCCCGGGAAAGATCAACGTTGTAATTCGATCCAAAGCGTTGCGTGTGACTGGTGTGACTGGTGGGATAAGCGAACTCGGCCCCCAGAATGCCTGCCACACAGGAAGATTCTCCTCGTGCACCAGCGTCGCTCCCGCTCCGTCCGCCGGGCTCCGGCGCGCCGTCTCGCCGCCGGACTGGTGCTGCTGACGACGGCCGTCGTGGCCGCCGGTCTGGCCGTCACGTCGCCAGCCTCGGCCCGTGAGGACCTCACCAGCAACGCGCGGGCCGCCGCCCTCCCGCCGCCCGCCCCCGGCGTCATCCGGATCACCCAGGCCAACCTGCTCTCCGGCCAGCCCGCGCTCGACTTCCAGGCCGACGCCGCGACGGTGCTGAGCAACCAGCCCGACTTCATCACCTACAACGAGGTGCCCTGGCGGCACGACATCTTCCTCGCTCCCCCCGGCTACGCGCTGTGGCGCACGCCCGGCGAGTACACCGGTGCGACGCCGGTCGCCTGGCGCACCGACAAGTGGACCGCGATCAACCAGGGCACCACGACCGTCAGCTACAAGGAAGGCAAGCTGCCCGGCCAGAAGGTGCAGTGGGGCATCCGGTACGCCAACTGGGTCACGCTCCAGGGCGTCGACGGGCACGTCATCTCGGTGATCTCCGCGCACCTGGCGCCCGAGACCGAGATCACCATGGGTCTCCAGGAGGTCGGGGTCACCAACCTCGGCATCCTCGCCAACCAGCTCGCGGCGTCAGGCCCGGTGCTGATGGCCGGCGACATGAACTTCCACTACGGGCCGCTCCAGTACCCCCGCGAGCTGCTGGCGTCGTACGGCTTCACCTCGACCTACGACGTCACCGGCACGCATTTCGCGACCGGCGACCACCGCGGCGCGACGATCGACTACGTCTTCATGAAGGCCGCCAGCCAGTTCACCGTCCTGGGCCAGTACAACCAGGAGCTGAACTCCGACCACGACGCCGTGACCGCCGACCTCGCGTTCACCGACGCGCCGCTGGAGGTGCCGGTCAGCTTCACCCCCGGCACGTTCACGAACGCGCCCGACGGCACCCGCGCGGCCCGCCGGGCGATGCTCGACCTGATGGTCAAGGCCGTCGACAACGCTCCTCCGGGTGCCGCGATCCACCTGACGACCGCCAAGCTCGGCGACAAGCCGCTCTACCGCGCGCTCCGGGCGGCCATCGACCGCAAGGTGCACGTGCAGGTCGTCACCCGGCGCAACCACCCGAACCAGCAAGAGCTCAACCTGATGAACGTGCTCGGGGACAAGGTGTGGAAGAAGAGCTGGGCCGTCGGCTGCGACGACGAGTGCCGGGCCATCGAGAGCCGCGGCAACCTGCCGCAGACCAGGCTCCTGGTCAGCCAGTCCGGCATCTCCGAGGCGGTCCGGATCGACGCGGACGCGCCGATGGTGTTCTCCTCCGGCAAGGCGCTCACCACGGCGCGGGTCTGGACGAGCCAGTCGACGTACGACGGCGCGTTCAAGCGGTTCTTCATGCTGGTCGGTCGGGAGATCTAGGTCATAGCCCGTCCCACCGGTGGCCGATAGCCTCCGGCCTCATGGCACGCCTCTGCGAGACCGACGGGCTCACCGACGACCAGACCGAGATCCTGAAGGCGGTCCGGCAGTTCGTCGAGAAGGAGATCCTCCCGGTCGCGACCGAGCTCGAGCACCGGGACGAGTACCCGACCGAGATCGTCGAGGGTCTCAAGGAGCTCGGCCTCTTCGGCCTGATGATCCCGGAGGAGTACGGCGGCCTGGGCGAGTCGCTGCTCACCTACGCCCTGGCGGTCGAGGAGATCGCCCGCGGCTGGATGAGCGTCAGTGGCATCATCAACACCCACTTCATCGTGGCCTACATGCTGCTCCAGCACGGCACCGAGGAGCAGAAGCAGAAGTACCTGCCCCGGATGGCGGCCGGCGAGGTGCGCGGTGCGTTCTCGATGTCCGAGCCGGGCTGCGGCTCCGACGTGGCGGCCATCAAGACCAAGGCCGTGAAGGGCGACGACGGTGGCTACTCGATCACCGGCCAGAAGATGTGGCTGACCAACGGCGGCTCGGCCAACCTGGTCGCGGTGCTGGTCAAGACCGACGAGGGTGCCGACTCGGTCTACAGGAACATGACGACCTTCCTCGTGGAGAAGGAGGAGGGGTTCGGCGAGACCGCCCAGGGCGTCACCATCCCGGGCAAGATCGAGAAGATGGGCTACAAGGGCGTCGACACCACCGAGATGGTGCTCGAGGGCCACCTGATCTCCGCCGACCAGATCCTCGGGGGCGAGCCCGGCAAGGGCTTCTACCAGATGATGGACGGCGTCGAGGTCGGCCGCGTCAACGTCGCCGCCCGCGGCTGCGGGGTCGCCAACCGTGCCTTCGAGCTCGGCGTCACCTACGCCCAGCAGCGGGAGACGTTCGGCAAGAAGATCGCCGAGCACCAGGCCGTGCTGTTCCGGCTGGCCGAGATGGCCACCAAGATCGAGGCCGCCCACCAGATGATGGTGCGCGCCGCCCGCAAGAAGGACGCCGGTGCCCGCAACGACCTCGAGGCGGGGATGGCGAAGTACCTCGCGTCGGAGTACTGCTCGCAGGTCGTGGAGGACTCCTTCCGGATCCACGGCGGGTACGGCTTCTCCAAGGAGTACGAGATCGAGCGGCTCTACCGCGAGGCGCCGATGCTGCTGATCGGCGAGGGCACGGCCGACATCCAGCGGATGATCATCGGCCGCCGGCTCCTGGAGGACTACAAGGTCTGAACCTCGCTGATCACCCAGGTCACTTCCTCGTCCGCGACCATCTTGTCCTTGTCCACGTAGATGCTGGTCGGGTAGTCCTGGCCGGCCGGCCAGTCGACCTCGACCTGCGCGGCCTTCGGGTCGTTGCCCTTGTCGATGACGTCCTGGATGGTCACCCGGGCGTACTCGTCGCTGACCGGGTCACCGACCGCGTGGCCGTCGCCCTCGGTCGCCCACGTGACGTCGGTGACCTCGCCGCCCGCGACGGTGATCCGGTACTTCTGGTCCTGGTTGGCGCAGTAACACCGCATCTCCAGCGAGTACGAGTAGTCGGCGTACGGGTAGTCGGGCAGGCTGCCCGCCTCGGGAGCGACCGTGGGGCCGGACGGGGAGGCCTGTGCTGTCGCACTCGTCGGGGACGTGTCGGTTGCGACCTGCCCGTCGTCCGCGTTGCCGCCGCACGCGGCGAGCGAGCCCGAGAGGGACACGGCCAGCAGCAGGGCGCCGACAGCATGGCGTCGAGAGGTCATGGCCGTTCGACGGTACGTCGCCCGACTCGGTTCCGCGAACCGCGTCGACGCGGACTTGGCCGTCGTGGCAGGGTGGGAGTGCGTCACCCCGCACCCCCAAGCCCACCTAGTCCAGGAGGACCGATGCCCGCGTCGAGCGACGAGTCAGGTGCCAACGAGGACCTCAAGGCGAAGATGCGCGAAGCGTTGGAGAAGAAGAAGCAGGGCGGCGCCAAGGGCCTGCACGCGGACAACCCGCTCAAGGAGAAGGCGCACGGCTCCGAGGTCACCGGCGGCGCGGCGCCCAAGATGCATCGCCGCAAGGCCGGCGGCGGGGGTTCATGAGCCCGCGCTGACGAGCGGTGGGTGAGGTTTCCCACGTTCCCACCGAGGGCCGTGCCCGGCACGATGGGCGCCATGCAGTTCGGCCGCACCTATGAGGAGTTCGAGGTCGGGGCGACCTATCGCCACTGGCCCGGCAAGACGGTGACCGAGTACGACGACCACCTCTTCTGCCTGCTGACGATGAACCACCACCCGCTGCACCTCGACAGCAACTACGCCGAGGAGACCACGCAGTTCGGCAAGAACGTCGTCGTGGGCAACTACGTCTACTCGATCCTGCTCGGCATGAGCGTGGCCGACGTCTCCGGCAAGGCGATCGCCAACCTCGAGGTCGAGTCGCTGCGGCACGTCGCGCCGACCTTCCACGGGGACACGCTCTACGGCGAGACGCGCGTGCTCGACAAGTGGGAGTCGACGTCCAAGGACGACCGGGGCGTCGTGCACGTCGAGACGATCGGCTACAACCAGGACGGCACCGTGGTGTGCATCTTCCGCCGCAAGGTGATGGTGCCCAGGCAGAGCTACCTCGACGCCCGCGGCGGCGAGCAGCCCGGCCGCCCGACGCCCGTGCCCGACAAGAACTGGCCGGCGCCGGAGGACTCCCAGCGCTAGAACGCCGTCCGAACCGCGGCCATGTCGTCCTCGCCGTGCCCGGCGACGGCGACGTCGGAGTAGAGGTCGAGCAGGGTCCGCAGCAGGTCGTCGCGGAAGCCAGTGCCTTGCGCCGACGAGACCATCAGCCCGACGTCCTTGACGACGCCGTCGACCGAGAACGACGGCGGCGCATAGGCGCCGGCCGCCATGAGGGCACCCTTGGCGTGGGCGTACGGCGTGTCGACCGGACCGCCGCCGATGGCCTCGAGGAACTGCGCGGGGTCCAGGCCGAGGGCGGTGGCCAGCGCGGTCGCCTGCCCGACGGCCGCGCAGAGCGTGGCCACCCACGAGTTGCAGACGAGCTTCAGCGCGCTGGCCGCGCCGACCTCGTCACCCACCACCTGGGTCCGCGAACCGATCGCGTCGAGAGCCCAGCCGGCGCGGTCGCGCGCGGGAGGAGGCCCGGACAGGAGCACGACGAGGTTGCCGTCCTCGGCGGGCTTGCGCGTGCCGAGGACCGGAGCGTCGAGCAACCGGTCACCGACCGCTGATGCGGCCGCGGCGATCCGGGCCATGCCCTCGGGGCCGACGGTGCTGACCTGCAGCCAGACGGCGTGCTGGTCCAGCGCAGCAACCACGTCATCAGCAACCGCGAGCACGTTGTCGGCGTCGAACAGCACCGTGATGACCAGGTCGGCGCCCGCGACGGCCTCGCGCACCGTGCCGTACGCCGTGATGGAGTCGCCGGCAGCATCATCGGCGCGGGCACGAGTGCGGTTCCACACCGCGACCTCATGGCCTGCGCGGGCGAGCGACCGCGCCATCGCCGCCCCCATGATCCCGATCCCCAGCACGGCTGCACGCATGGAGCCAGTCTGTCAGCGTCCGGTCGTCGTGACAGGTGGCCCGAGCGCGAATGCTCTCGCCAGTGGCAGCAGCCCGAGCACGAGCACCATCGGCACCGCGAAGCCGATCCGCAACGAACCGGCGCCGACCAGGCCCGTCATCACCGCACCGAGCAGTGCGCCCACGTAGTTGAACTGGTTGAAGCGGGCGATCACCGCGTCCACCCGGCCCCGACGCTCGACGGGGTCGAGGGTGTCGCCGCCGGCGATCCGGGCGGCCGCCGAGAAGCTCAGCGGTGCCACCACCGCGACCCCGCCACCGAGGATGAAGAAGCCCAGCACGGCGACGGGCCACGTCGGCGCGAAGACGATGAGGGCCAACGCGGCGGAAGCGACCAGCGCTCCCGTCCGGAGGACGCGGACCGCGCCGAAGCGGTGGACGAGGTCGTCGCCCGCGAGGCGGACCAGCCCGCTCGTCAACAAGTAGGGGAAGGTGGCCAGGGCGACCAGGTCGGACGGTGCGTCGACCACGCGGTCGAGGTAGGTCGGTCCCCACGTGAACGCCGCCGTGTCGACCATGTAGAAGAGCACCAGCGCCGCCCCGACCAGCATGATCGGACGCCAGGGCACGGCCACGTCGACCGACGGTGCGCCGGCGCGCTCGTGTTCGAGGTACGGCGCGCTGGCGGCCACCAGCGGCACGACGGCGAGGCAGGCGATCCACCGCAGGTCGAGGTCCGCGGAGGCGAGCGTGAGGGCGGAAGCGAGCAGCCCGCCGACGGTCCAGGCGCCGTGGAACGACGGCAGGATCGGCCGCGCGTACCGATGCTCGAGGGCAACCGCCTGCATGTTGATGGTCGCGTCGATCACGCCGAGCGTCACGCCGTAGAACGCGACGGCCACCGCGAAGACGGCCACGTCCGGCGCGAGCGTGGCCACGGGCACGGTGACGGCGGTGCCCAGCAGGGCTGCGCGCAGCGGGAGGGCCGACCCGAACCGCGGCGCGACCCGCTCGGCGATCAGGGTGCCCACGCCGGCCAGCAGGACCAGGCCGAGCAGCAGCAGCGACAGGTCGACCTCGGACAGGGACCAGAGGTCCGCGAACGCCGGCAGCCGGGTGGTCAGGCTGATGAACACGAAGCCCTGGGTCAGGAACGCGCCGGCCACCGCGAGCCGGCTCCGACGAAGAGACACGGGTCGCATCGTGGCAGAAGGGTCGCCGTCGGTGGAGGAGGTCGCGCACCGGGTCGTGGTGCCGGCCGAGGCCTGACATCCTGCGGTCATGAGCGCCACCGGTCAGGACCCCGAGACACAGGTGTGGCTGGTCCGCCACGGCGAGACCGAGTGGAGCCGCGACGGCCGGCACACGTCGTCGACGGACCTGCCGCTGACGCCCGAGGGCGAGGCGGTCGCCCGGACGCTGAAGCCACGGCTGGCGCAGGTCTCCTTCGACCTGGTGCTGACGAGCCCGATGCAGCGCGCGCGGGTCACCGCGGACCTGACGGGGTTCGGCGACGCCGAGGTTGACCCGGACCTGGTGGAGTGGGGCTACGGGGAGTACGAGGGCCGGACCAACGCGGAGATCCGCGAGGAGGTGCCCGGTTGGTCGATCTGGACGCACCTGGCTCCCGGCGGCGAGACGCCGGACCACGTGACGGAGCGCCTCGACCGCGTCGTCGAGAGGGTCGGCAGCGTCCCGGAGCGGGCTCTGGTGTTCGGTCACGGTCACGCCCTGCGGGCTCTGACGGCACGTTGGCTCGGGCTGCCGGTGAGCGACGGCCGGCTGTTCCGGCTGGACACGGCGACCCTCTCGCGCCTGGGGTACGAGCGCGGGAACCGCGTCATCCTGGCCTGGAACTCCTGAGCGCACCCGACGCCCCTTGACGGGGGCGGACACCGTCACGACGGTGGACCCATGTCCCTGGTCGCGGGGTGCCCCCGCTGCCCTGCTGCAGCGCCCCTCGTCGACGGGACGCCGCGCTGCCCCGTGCACGGCGTGGTGTCCCGCACGCTGTGGCGGCCCGAGGACGACGCCGAGATCTCCTACGACGTGTTCGTCGACCACCTCGGCACGGCGGGCACCTTCCCGACCTACCTGCCCTGGCCGATGAGCCCCGGCTGGTCGGTCACGGACTTCGCCGTCGCCTCCGACGACCGGACCTGGGCCACCGCGACGTGCGTGTCGGGCACGAGCGAGCTCGACGGCCCGGTCGATGTGTTCGTGGTCGCCGAGGAGCCCGGCACCGGCCTCGGCGCCCGGTGCGCCGGCCTCGACAGCAGCGACCCCGGACGTGAGGTCGGAGAGGGACAACCGAGCGCCCGGGTGCGGATCGGCAGCCAGTCCGTGTCCCTGTGGATCGTGTCGACGGCGACGTCCGACGACCGCTTCGACCGCTCGGTCTTCGTCGGCGAGGCCAACGGCCGGTGGCTGTGGCTGGTGCTGCGGCCGGCCTCGGCGATGCTGCTGCTGCGCGACGACTGGATCCTGCGTGACGTCTCGTCCGTCGGGCCGCCCCTGGTCGAGATGCCGTTCGGAGGGCCCCGCCCCGTCTGGTGAGAGGGTGTGCGGGTGCGTATCGACCTCCACACCCACTCGCGCGCCTCCGATGGCACGCAGAGCCCGGCGGAGGTGATGCGGGCGGCGGCCGAGGCGGGTCTCGACGTGGTCGCCCTGACCGACCACGACACGGCGCAGGGTTGGGCAGAGGCGACCGAGGCGGCCGAGTCGCTCGGCATCGACCTGGTGACGGGGATCGAGGTCAGCACCCGCTTCGAGCACACCGGCGTCCACCTCCTGGCGTACCTGCCCGACGCCGAGGACCCGGACCTGGTCCTCGCCCTCGACCGGGTGCTCGCGGGCCGCAGCTCCCGGGTACCCGCGATGCTGGCCAACCTGCGCGCGGCGGGGATCGAGCTCTCCGAGGACGACGTACGGCGCGTGTCTGCCGGCACGCCGGCGACCGGCCGACCGCACGTGGCCGACGCGCTGGTCGCCCGCGGTGTGGTCGCCGACCGGGCTGAGGCTTTCGAGCGGTACCTCAACCCCGGCCGGCCGGGGTACGCCAGCCGCTACGCCGCCGACCTCGAGGACGTGGTGCCGCTGGTCGTCGCGGCCGGCGGGGTCCCCGTGGTCGCCCACCCGTGGGCGCGGTCGGCCCGGCCGGTGCTCACCGAGGCCGCGTTCGCGCAGCTGCGCGACCTCGGCCTGGCGGGCATCGAGGTCGATCACCAGGGCCACGACGCCGCCGCCCGCGAGGTCCTGCGCGCCATCGCCCGCAACCTCGACCTGGCCGTCACCGGGTCCAGCGACTACCACGGCAGCGGCAAGGTCGACCACGACCTGGGCTGCAACACCACCGCGCCGGAGGAGCTCGCCCGGATCCGCGAGCTCGCCGTGAACGCCCGGGCCGCGCGCACATGAGCGACCTGCTCGACGTCACCCTGATGACGAGTGCCTTCGTGACCCTCTTCGTGATCATGGACCCCGTCGGCACCGTGCCGATCTTCCTGTCGCTGACCGGCGGCCGGTCGAAGGCCTCGGCGCGGCGGGCGGCCTGGCAGGCCGTCACCGTCTCGTTCGTGGTGATCGTCGTGTTCGCCTTCTTCGGCCAGCGGATCCTGGCCTACCTGCACATCTCGCTGCCCGCCCTCCAGTGCGCGGGCGGGTTGCTGCTCCTGCTCGTCGCGCTCGAGCTGCTGACCGGCAACGAGAAGGAGCCGACCCAGCAGGCCGGCACGAACGTCGCCCTCGTCCCGCTCGGCACCCCGTTGCTCGCCGGGCCGGGCGCCATCGTGGCGACGATGTTGTTCTCCAACCGGGTCCACGACTTCGCCGACTTCGCCGCCGTCTCGCTCGCCGTGATCCTCGTGCACCTGTGCATCTGGGCCGCGATGCGCTTCTCCCTCCCCATCCTGCGGCTGATCCGGGAGTCGGGGGTCCTGCTCGTCACCCGGATCGCCGGCCTCCTGCTCTCGGCCATCGCCGTCCAGCTCATTGCGGATGCCGTCCGCGCCTTCGCCGCCGGCGAGGGGTAGCTCGGGCCCTACTTCCGGCCGATGTCCTGGAACCTCTGGGCGACGCGGGTGGGGACCATCCGGGTGGCGGCGGTGATGACCTTGTACTGGCCGCCCGGCACCGACATCGCCTTGCCCTTGTCGAAGTCCGAGAGGCACTTCGAGACCAGGAAGTCGGCCTCCAGCCACAGGTACCCCGAGCCGCGGCGCACGCTCATCCGCTCGTGGAACTCGGTCTTGGTGAAGCCGGGACAGAGGGTGGTCACGGTGACGCCCTTCGGGCGGTACTCGTGCGCGGCCCAGGCGCCGAAGCTGTTCACGTACGCCTTCGCGGCCGAGTACGAACCACGGGGCAGGAACGCGGCCACGCTCGAGACGTTGATGATGCCGCCCCTGCCGCGTCCGGACATCGCGCCGAGGGCGGCGTGCGAGAGGCGCATCACGGCGACGACGAGCACGTCGAGCATGGCCTGCTCCTGCTCGACGTCGTTGTCGCCGAACCGCTTCTTCAGGCCGAAGCCCGCGTTGTTGACCAGCACGTCGACGGGCCGGTCGAGCGACGCGACCCGCTCCTCGACGACCGCCAGCTGCTCGCGGTCGACGAGGTCGGCCGTCAGCACCTCGGCGCCCACGCCGTACGTCGCCTGGAGATCTCCGGCAACGGTCTCGAGGCGGGCGGTGTCGCGGGCCACCAGGACGAGGTCGTGACCGCGGGCGGCGAGCTGGCGGGCGAACTCCAGGCCGATGCCGGCCGTGGCGCCGGTCACGAGGGCGGTAGGCATGCGTCGATCGAACCAGGTGCCTGCGGCGATTCGCCGCCCGGGTCCGGCATGATGGTCGGCGATGACTTCCCCGACCACGTCACCGACCACGACCCTGGCCGTCGCCAACCAGAAGGGCGGCGTCGCCAAGACCACGAGTGTCGCCTCCCTCGGCGCTGCCCTGGCCGAGCTGGGGCACTCCGTGCTCCTGGTCGACCTCGACCCGCAAGCGTGCCTGACGTTCTCCCTCGGGATCGACCCCGAGGACGTCGAGATGTCGATCCACCACGTGCTGACCAAGGGCATGCACGCGAGCGAGGTCGTCATCGAGACCGACGACGGCGTCGACCTGCTGCCCGCCACCATCGAGCTCGCCCGCGCCGAGGCCGACCTGCTGACCCAGACCGGGCGCGAGCAGGTCCTCAAGGCGGCCCTGGCCGACCTGCT
>JAICRP010000107.1 GCA_025966445.1 Nocardioides sp. | reverse complement strand
TGGGGCTGGAGTACGTCGACATCTTCTACAGCCACCGCTTCGACCCGGAGACGCCGGTCGAGGAGACGATGATGGCCCTCGACACGGCCGTCCGGTCGGGGCGTGCGCTGTACGCCGGCATCTCGTCGTACTCCGCCGAGAAGACCGAGCAAGCGGCCACGATCGCCCGCGACCTCGGGACGCCGTTGCTGATCCACCAGCCGTCGTACTCGATGCTGAACCGCTGGATCGAGCCCGACCTCCTCGACGAGCTCGAGCGACAGGGCATGGGCTGCATCGTGTTCACCGCGCTGGCACAGGGGCTGCTGACCGACCGTTACCTCCAGGGCGTGCCCGAGGACTCGCGGGCCGCGCGCGAGGACTCCACCATCGCCGGGCTCGACGACGAGGTGCTCGACCGCGTCCGGGCACTGAACCAGATCGCCCAACGGCGCGGGCAGAAGCTCGCGCAGCTCGCCCTCCAGTGGGCGCTGCGCGACCCGCGGGTCACCTCGGCCGTCATCGGCGCCTCGTCGGTCGAACAGCTCGACACCAACCTCGATGCACTCGACTTCCCGGCGCTGACCGACGACGAGCTGGCCGAGATCGACCAGCACGCCGTCGACTCCGGCGTGAACCTCTGGACCAAGTCGGCGGAGGTCGCAACGGATCAGGAGTGACCAGCGTCTGTTCCGCGTGAGTGCCCTCCTGCACGGTGAGGCGACGATGACCGCCGAGTTCGACGAATGGGTGGCCGCCCGCGGCCCCGGGCTGCTGCGCCTCGCCTACGTGCTCACCGGCAACCGCGCGGACGCCGAGGACGCCGTGCAGGACGCGCTCGCCCGGGCGCTGCCCCGGTGGGACCACATCCGTTCGGTCGGCGACCCGGACGCCTACGTACGGCGGATGGTCGTCAACGCGCACACGTCCTGGTGGCGCAAGTTCCGCAAGCGCGAGACGCCCGTGGCCGAGGCGTTCGTCCCGGTGGCGGAGCGGGCGACGACGGGCGAGGACCGGGACCGGGTCTGGCGATCCTGCCTCCGGCTCCCCGAGGCCCAGCGCGTGGCCGTGGTGCTGCGCTACTACGAACAGCTCGAGTACGCCGAGATCGCGGCCCTGACCGGCGTTGCCGAGGGCAGCGTCCGCTCGCGCGTCTCCCGCGGCCTCGCCGCGTTGCGCGAGGAGCTCGGTGAGGAGCACGACGATGACTGACTTCGAGGACCGCCTGACCAGTGCCCTGCACTCCGCCGGCGACGCAGCGCCCGACGCGACCGGCCTGGCGCCGGCCGCGCGCCGACGCGCCGGCGTCCGCCGACGCCGTACGGCGCTCACCTCGGCCGCCGCGGTCGTCGCCGTGGGGATCGTGGTCGGCGGGGTGGCCCTGCAGGGCGACGGCGACGAAGGACCCTCGCAGGTCGCCACGGATCCGCAGTCGTCATCCGCGGCCGTTCCGACGGACGAGGGCCGGGTCGAGACCTGGCACGACGTCTCGGTCACGGTGCCCTCCGGCTGGGGCCACGGGTCGCTGTCGACCTGGTGCATCGAGGGATCCGAGCCCGGCACGCCGGTCGTCGAACGCCCGGAGGGCGTGGTCGAAGACATCGCGTGCACGCCGGCGACTGGGTACGGTGTCCGGTTCTTCGAGGCGGCCGGCCAACACCTCGAGGCGTTCAGTCCCGGGACGGTGAACAAGTCGGTGGGGCAGGAGTTCCCGAGGAAGTCGTGGCAGGGGTGGGACCAGGCCGGCAGCAACGGCGTGCTGGTCGTCGCGCCGACGCAGGACGAGGCCGAGCGGGTGCTCGCCTCCTTCGAGCGTGTCACGGGGGTGGACGCCAACGGTTGCACGCCGCACCCCGCGGACTCGACGCCTGCGGTTGCCCCAGGTGACCTGCGGCTGTGCCGGTACGGCGTCGACGACTGGCTCGAGCAGAGCGAGCTGCTGAGTGGGCGGGACGCCGCGGCCGCTGTCGCGGCGCTCGGAGCGGCGCCCGCCAAGGGCGACCGCATGTGCACGATGGCCCTCACCGGCCCGAGGATCCACGTGACCACGGTGGATGCCCAGGGCTGGGTGACCCTGGACGCCTGTCATGGGTTCGCGTGGGTCGACGGCGAGCACGACCTCACGGCCGACGTCCTCTACTGGGTGCTCACGCCCGGCTGGACCGGCGGCGTCGACGGTGACGTACCGCTGCCGGAGATGCTCCGGCAGTAGGCCTCATCCCGCCAGTGCGTGGGCCGCATCGGCGAGGTCGCGGACACCGCGGGTCAGCTCTTCCGGGGTGTCGGTGGTCAGGTCGACGTGGAAGCCCAGCAGCGCCGACTCCACCAGCTGGGTGATCCGGTCGACGCGTTGGCGTGGTGCGCCGCAGCGTTCGAACCAGCCACGCATGGACGCGGCCCAGCGCGCGTTGCTGTCACGGACCGAGCTCCGATAGGGCTCCTGCCCGAGGTAGCCGCTGGCCGCGGCCTGGACGTAGATGAGGTTGCAGGCATGGAGCGGGGGCTCCAGGTAGGCCTGCCAGAGGCGAAGCACTCCGGCCCGGACCGTCCGTGGAGCGGCGAGCCGGTCCAGGTAGTCGACGGACCTGGCGGTCGCCTCGTCGATGATCGCCGCGACCAGACCGTCGCGACTACCGAAGTGGTAGATGAGCATCCGGTCGCTCGTGCCGACGGCCTTCGCCAGCGGCCGCAGGCTGAGCCCGATCAGGCCTTCGGCGAGGACGTGGTCGGTGCACGCGGCGAGAAGTGCGTCACGGCGGGACTCCTCGGGCATGAACCAAGTGTAGCGAGTGCTACAGTTGGAGCGTATGTAGCAAGTGCTACGGATCAAGTTCCTGAAGGAGATGACGGACATGTTCGGCGCGTTCCTGCTGCTGGGATTCGCGATCGTGATCGAGGTGATCGCGACCGCCCTGCTGCCCAAGGCAGAGGGCTTCAGCCACCCGGGCTGGTCCGCGGTTGTGCTCGCGGGCTACGGCCTGTCGATCTGGATGCTGACCGTGGTCGTCAAGCAGATGCCGGTGTCCGTCGCGTACGCCGTCTGGGCCGGCGCCGGCACCGCCCTGGTGGCGGTGGTCGGGCTGTTGTTCCTCGGCGAGCACCTGACGTGGATCAAGGCGCTCAGTCTCACGATGATCGTGGCTGGCGTCGTCGGGCTCAACCTCGCGGGCGCCCACTGACGACGGCGAAGGACGGGACGGACCTCTGACCGAGGGGATCCGTCCCGTCCCTCCTCAGGGCTGGCCCGGGTGGCCGGACTGCTTGAGCTTGCTCTCGACCTGGGTGCCGCGGGCCCACCGTGCGGTGGAGGCGCGGTCCTGACGAGCCTTCTCCTCGGCGGCCAGGCGCTCGGCGGTCTCGGCCGACACCCGGCCCTTCTTCTCACCCAGCGGAGCCGGCGGGACCGAGACGGGCGGGTAGATGCGCGCCTCGATGCCGGGCTGGGTGCCGGGGCCGTTCTCGCTGACCGTCTCGGTGCCGCACGCGGCGGAACCGAGCAGGACGGCGAGGAGGATGGTGGCGCCGGCGGTGCGGGACTTGACGATGCTGTTCATGGTCGTGGTTTCCTTTCGTGGTTCCGCAGAGTTCTCTCAGCGGTGACAGGACTGACGCAGGAACGACCGCTCAGATACGTCGGATCGCGACGTGCGGGCAAAGTGGGTTGCCGGGCCGATCCGCCGGTGTCACTGTGGTTCGAACGTCCAGGTATCACCGGGCTCGGTCGATGATCAGACGTACGTGGTGACCATCGAAGAACGTTGCGCAGACGTGGAGGGAACACGGATGCATGAGCTCCTTGCTCTCGACGACCTGGTGACACGTGCTCGGGCCGGTGACCAGGCTTCTTGGAACGCGCTCGTCGACCGCTTCCTGCCTCTGGTGAACGGCGTCATCCGACGCTTCCGGCTCTCGTCCGCCGACGCGGACGACGTCAACCAGACGGTGTGGCTGCGCCTCGTCGAGCACCTCGGCGACCTGCGCGAGCCGCGGGCGCTGCCGGGATGGCTGGTCACGACGACGCGCAACGAGGCGCTCCGGGTGATCCGGCTGCGTGGCCGCGCCGTCCCCGTCGATCCCCAGGGGGTCACCCTCGAACGCCTGGCCGAGCAGCCCGAGGCCGACGAGGATCTGATCCGGGACGAGCGCACCCGCGCCCTCCGGGCAGGTCTGCTGGAGCTGCCGGCCGGCCGGCGCGAGCTGCTCGAGCTGTTGCTCACCGACCCGCCCATCTCCTACGACGAGATCAGCGCGAAGCTGGGCATCCCCAAAGGCAGCATCGGCCCGACCCGGGCCCGAGCACTGGAACAACTGCGGAACACCAGGGCGATGCGCGCCCTGGTGACGGCCTCGGCCGTGGTCGAGTGAGGAGGTGGTCCCGATGACGTCATGGACGAACGACGAGGGGCTCATGGAGGAGCTGGCGGTCGCGATCGGGCAGGAGCGTGACGTTCCCGCCCACCATCGCCAGGCGGCGTACGGTGCGTTCGCGTGGCGCACCGTCGACCAGGACCTGCTGACCCTCATGCACGACTCGGCGCTGCAGGCCACGGCCGCGGTGCGCGGATCCGAGGACGCCCGCACCCTGTCCTTCACGGGCGGCGAGATGTCGCTCGAGCTCGAGGTCGACGGCTCCGTCATCACGGGGCAGCTGCTCCTTCCGGGCAGCGAGGGCGAGGTCACCATGGAGCGGGCCGACGGCGAGAGCCGTACGGCCCGCACGGACGCTTCGGGCTTCTTCGCTCTGCCCGACGCCTCCGGCACGGTGCGTTTCGCCGTCGAGATCGACGGGACGCTGCGGCACACCGAGTGGGTCGTCCTCTAGCCGCTCACACGCCCATCGCAAGGAACGCGGCCGCGGTCGCTTCGCGCACCCGGTCGCCGCGCGCGGCCTGACGGGCCCGGAGCAGGACTTCCCCGAGGTCCTCGCCGTCGTCCATCGCAGCGTGCACGTCCAGCATCAGCTCCGCGGTGGCCTGGTCGTTGACCTTCGCGACGCTCGACACGATCCCGGCCGAACCCATCGCCAGCATCGCCGAGACGAGGCCCAGCATCTCGCCGGCCCCGATCGGTGCCACCACCCCCGACTCGCACGCCGACAGCACGATCCGGTGCGGGGCGCGGCCCAGCCGCTCGAAGTCGTGCACCGTCAGCGGACCGTCGTCGAGGTCGAGCGACGAGAAGAGCGGGCTGTCCTCCCGGAACCTCCCGTGCGCCGCGACGTGCGCGACCGCCGCCCCGTCGAGCGCCTCCAGGCTCCGCTCGACAGTGGCGTCCACTCCGCGGAGCAGCATCGCGTCCGGGTGACGCAGAGCCAGGGTGTCCAGCTCGGCGCCGCCCGACTCCAGGCCGGGGCCGGCGATCAGCACCCGTGCGCCCGACGGAGCCGCGGACGCCCGGGCCCGCAACCACAGCGCGGCCGAAGGCGCCACGCTGATCGGCACGCCCGTCAGCGCCGGGACGAGCGCCCACGGAGTGGCGTGCAGCCGCCCGGGTGGGGAGACGACCACGGGGCCGTCACCGAGGCGACGTACGGCGTCTCCCAGCAGCGCCACCTGCAGCCGGTGCCCGACGTCGACCAGGTCCGTCGGTCGTCCGCGGGCCGTCTGCCGCAGCGCGAACCGGGCGAACGCGACCGCCTGCTCCGCCTCCGTCGTCGGGCCCACGACCAGATGGGTGACCCGGCCGGACCGGGCGACCAGGGCGTGCAGCACCCCGTCGATGTCGACGAGCTCCACGAAGCCGGTGCCGTCGAGGGAGTCGACCAGGTCCCTGGCCCGGAACCTCGTGGTCGCGGCCGAGGTGCCGGCGAGGTGGTGGGTACGCTGCCGGATCGCCCGCTCCAGCCGGGCCCGCTCCTCGTCCAGCCGGATCGCCGTCTGCGATCCCTCCGCCTGGGCCTTGGCGAGGCGCCGACGGGTGTCCCGCAGGGCCGCCAGCGACTGTGCGAGCTCGGCGTCGTCGGGTGGATGGACGGGCGGCTGAGTCAATGCCGTCGCACGCCAACGTTCGCTCCACTCCAGGAGCACGCGCGGCGCGCTGTGCGTTGCGTGCCTCAACGCCAGTGCGGCCAACTCGTCCCCGTGGCGGGTCGCCAGTGCCCTGAGCTCGGAGCTACCGAGCGTCGCCCGGTGCTCGTCGAGCGCGTCGAGCCCGCGCCTGCACGCCGACAACACACGGCGCGCTTCGCCACGCGCGTCACGGGCGAGCGCGCTCGCGTGCCACGCGCTGGCGCGGACAAGACCGGAGTCCCGCCGCCGATAGCGAGCCGCACGACCCAGGAGCTCCGAAGCGGACGAGGCGTTGATGAGCAGGCCCGAACGGCCGGCAAGGAGCCAGGCCACGGCGGCGTCGTCCGCGCCGCCCGCCTCCAGGCGAGCGGCGACGTCCGCTGCCCTACGCACCATGGCCGGGCCCACCGACCCGACCCGCTGCTTCGCCAGCAGGACGGCGAGCTCGGCGTTCAGGGTGTTCCACTCACGGCCTTGCCGCTGGAGGAGGACGCGGGCCTTGTTGGCGCTGCGCAGGGAGGCACCGGGCTCACCGGCGGCGAGCTCGGCACTCGCCTGGACCAGCACCAGCTCGGCCAGCTCGACCGCCGGCATGGAGCCCTTCTGCACGCGGTCACGGACGAGCTCGACGGCCTCGTCGGCGAGCCCTGCGGTCAGCAAGGCCTGGCACCGCTCGAGGACCAGCTTCGCCTCGTCCATGCCGAGGTCGGCGTATTTTTCGGCCGCCAGGTCGAAGAGCGTGAGGGCGAGAGGCAGGTCGCCTTGCCGGAAGGCGATGGACCCTCTGTTGTGCAGGGTGATCACTGCCTCCAGCCGCTGGCCCTCGCTGGTGAAGATTGCCTCGGCAGCCCGGATGGCGCGCTCTGCCTCGGCCACGTGGCCCAGAGCCAGGTGGCACCCCCCGATCACGTTGAGCGTCCTGGCCTCCCAGACCCGTTCGCCCGCTGCCCGGATGGCCACGAGTGCCGGCTCGAGATCCACGAGCGCCTCGCGCTCCTCGGCGAGGTAGTAGTGCCGCACGTGCGCGCGACGCACGAGGGCCTTGCCGAGGACCAAGGGGTCGGTCGCGGCTGCGATGCTGCTGTTGAGCTGGTCCAGGCCTGACCGCGTGCGGCCGGCCATCGCGAGCGTGACGCCCAGCGTGGCCCGGGCGTCGGCCTCGCGGTCCACGTCTCGCGACCGGTGGGCGAGTCGCACGGCAGCGCGGAGCTCGCGGAGCGCGTCGTCCATGAGACCGCGGTGGCGTAGCACGATGCCGAGGGCCTGGCGCGCGACCGACAGTGCCGACGGGTCGGCGTCCGACGCCAGGATGTGCTCGGCCTGCTGCATGGCCGCCTCGGGCTCGGCGATAGCCAGCGTTAGCAGATCGCCGACGAGAAGGTGTATCTGGTCGGCGCTCATCTGCATCTTCCTCCCAGGTCCCCCGAGGCACTACTTTCGCGTTCAGGGGCAGTGACGGAAGTCTCACTGAATGGGGGAGCGATGGCACGTATCGATACCGAGGCGTGGGAAGCCACGAACAGGCAGCGGTTGGACGACCAAGTCGAGATGGTGCGGCGTGACAACGATGCAGGGGTCACCGTGCGCTCCACCCGTGGAGAAGAGGACCTGACGATCCTGACCGTCCCCAACGCGGTGATCGTGGAGGGCGAGGGCCGGGACGAGAAGCTCGAGGCGCTCAAGGCCTTCGTGGAAGGTCCGAAGAGTCCGTTCGTCAAGGGCGGCAAACCGACCAAGCGCGACAAGACCGTGATCGACCAGATCACCGTCTTCGAGCTCCCGAGGCTGAAGGGCAGGCGTGGCGAGAAGGAAGACGCCGCCGACGTGGTGCTTCAAGAGCCGACGTTGAAGGACGTCGCGAGACCGGAGTACTACATCCACGTCTCGGCGGACCACGGCCGGCCCTGTCCGGCCACCGAGCCGGAGGAGACCGGCCTCCGCGACCCGTGGCCCCCTTTCGACCCCACCTCCACCGCAGGCCAAGGAGTCGTGGTTACCGTGGTCGACACCGGCTGGTGGCAGACGGCGGCCCGTCATCCCTGGCTGGCGCAAGACGTCGGTGGCGACCCGGAGCCGATCGGCGCCAACCTGCACGCCTACTCCGGACACGGGACGTTCATCGCCGGCATCGTCCGCTGCCGCGCCCCCAAGGCCGTGATCCGACACGAGCGGTTCAAGGTCCAGCGACGCAAGAGAGGACAGGCTTACGCCGACTACGAAGCGTCCGTGCGGGAGTCGGCCATCATCCGGCAGCTCAAGGAGGCCCTCGACAAGCACGTGGGCGATGAGCGACCCCACATCATCAACCTTTCGGCCGGCACCTACACGCTGGACGACCAGGAGCTGTCGACCCTGACAGCGGTGGGCAACGTGATCCGCAACCTGCCGAACACCGTGCTCATCGCGGCCGCCGGCAACGACTCCACCGACGTTCCCTTCTACCCCGCTGCGTCCGGCTGGGCAGTGGGTGTAGGATCCCTGGACCGCCAGGGCGGGGTCTCGAACTTCTCCAACTTCGGCCCGAATGCCAACGTCTACGCCTTGGGGCGCAACCACGTGAACGCCTTCCCGGACGGCGTCTACCGCTGCAGGGAGACGCCGGACAAGGAGGACCGTCGGGTGTTCACGCCCCAGAGCGGGCTCGCCAGGTGGAGCGGCACGTCGTTCGCGGCACCGTTGGTCGCCGGTCTGATAGCTGCCGAGCTCTCCGAGAACGGCGGGACAGCCAAGGCTGCGGCCCGAACCGTCCTCAACAGCGTCCAGCGCAGGCAGGTCCGTCTTCGTCCGGCACCGCTGCCCGCCTATCCCTACGGGAAGATCAAGCGGCTCCACCCGAACTTCTGAGCCACTACTGATTCGTCTGCGCTTCCGAGCGGGGAAAACCCGGCGAAACCGCAGACGAATCGGTGTGAGAATCGACGTTTGTGGGACACGTCGACATCCAAGGGGTCCGGTACGAGCTGCCGGACGGCCGTGTGCTGCTCGACGACGTGTCGTTCCGCGTCGGTGAGGGCGCCAAGGTCGCGCTGGTCGGCGCGAACGGGGCCGGCAAGACGACGCTGCTCAAGATCATCACCGGCGAGCTGACGCCGCACGCCGGGGCCGTGACCCGCTCCGGCGGCCTCGGGGTGATGCGCCAGATGGTCGGGAACGGGCTCGGCGAGGACCCGAACGTCGGCGACCTCCTCCTGTCGGTCTCCCCGGCGCGCGTGCAGACGGCGTTCGCGGAGGTCGACCGGTGCGAGCGGGCGCTGATGGAGACCGACGACGAGGCGACCCAGATGCGGTACGCCGCCGCGCTGGCCGAGTACGCCGACGCCGGCGGCTACGACATCGAGGTCACCTGGGACGTGTGCACGGTCAAGGGCCTCGGCGTGCCGTACGACCGCGCGAAGTACCGGTCGCTCAAGACGCTGTCCGGGGGTGAGCAGAAGCGGTTGGTGCTGGAGTACCTGCTGGCGGGGCCCGACGAGGTGCTGCTGCTCGACGAGCCCGACAACTTCCTCGACGTGCCCGGCAAGATCTGGCTCGAGGAGCGGATCAGGGAGTCCGACAAGACGATCCTGTACATCAGCCACGACCGCGAGCTGCTGAACAACACCGCGACCCGGGTCGTCACCGTCGAGCTCGGCGCTGCGGGCAACCTGGTGTGGACGCACCCCGGTGGGTTCGCGTCGTACCACGAGGCCCGCAAGGAGCGCTTCGCGCGCTTCGAGGAGCTGCGGCGCCGGTGGGACGAGGAGCACG
>JAICRP010000138.1 GCA_025966445.1 Nocardioides sp. | reverse complement strand
GCGCGGAACTTCGCGATCTCCTCGAAGAAGTCGACGTGCGCGTCGAAGAAGAACGACAGGCCCGGCGCGAAGACGTCGACGTCGAGGCCACGAGAGAGGCCGAGCTCGACGTAGCCGAAGCCGTCGGCCAGCGTGAACGCGAGCTCCTGCGCCGCCGTCGAGCCGGCCTCGCGGATGTGGTAGCCGGAGACCGAGAGCGGCTTGTACGCCGGGATCTCCTCGGCGCAGTACTCCATCAGGTCGCCGATCAGGCGCAGGTGCGGCTCGGGCCCGAACAGCCACTCCTTCTGGGCGATGTACTCCTTGAAGATGTCGGTCTGCAGGGTGCCGTTGAGCAGCCCGGTGTCGACGCCCGCCCGCTCCGCCGCGACGATCATCATGCAGAACACCGGCACCGCCGGGCCGCTGATCGTCATCGAGGTGGTGACCGCGCCGAGGTCGATGTCCTTGAACAACCGCTCCATGTCGGCGGCCGAGTCGATGGCCACGCCGCAGTGGCCTACCTCGCCGAGCGCCTTGCGGTCGTCGGAGTCGCGGCCCATCAGGGTCGGCATGTCGAAGGCCACGCTGAGCCCGCCGCCGCCGCGGCCGAGGATCATCCGGTAGCGCTCGTTGGTCTGCTCGGCGTTGCCGAACCCGGCGAACTGCCGGATCGTCCACGTCCGGCCGCGGTAGCCGGTCGGGTAGAGCCCGCGCGTGAACGGGAACTCGCCCGGCCACTCCGAGTCCTCGGTGCCGTACGCCGGCTCCACGGCCATCCCCGACAGCGTCGTGTAGTCGGCCGTCCGGGTCCGCCCACCCGCCAGCGCAGCGTCGTACCGGGCCTGCCAGCGCGAGCGCGCGTCGTTCGTCATACCGAGATAGTAGGACGTCCTACTAATTTCGGCGAACTGGCGGCGCGATTTCTCCGGCCGGCCGGAGAAAGCCGAACATGGCGTGAGGAGGAACCCACCACAAGTTCCGGAAACCCACGCCAAGTCGGCCTCAGCGCGACCAGCGGTAGATCTGCCCGTCCCGTACCTCGACCGCCGTCGGCGGCTTGACCCGGTGCTCCCGCAGCCAGTCCAGGACGTTGGACCGTCCACGCAGGGACACGTCGCGGTCCGTGAAGTGCAGGTACGGGTGCAGCAGCGGCCGCAGCTCGCCGTACTCCCCTGCGTCGAGGAACCCGTACGCCGCCATGGCCGGCGCGGGGAGGTCGGGCAGGTCGTGGAGCATCCTCGGCGTGCACATCCGCCACGCGTCGGTGACCAGCTCACGCATCTCCTGCTCGTCCAACCGAGGCAGGTGCGCGCAGACCCACTGGTAGCGCAGGTCGGAGGTGGGCGGGAGGAAGAACGTCTCGGGGTCGGAGGCGATCAACCCGGCGCGCTCGGCCTTGGGGAAGCCGAACCCCATCGACAGCTCGTCGCCCGAGAACGCGACGTACACGATCTGGCCGACCCGCAGCTTCCACCTCCCGCGTACCTCCCGCTCGTAGCTCCGCGGCAGGGCGAGGCCGACCCGGCGGACCGCATCCGCGTCGGTCACGGGTCACCCCGCGAAGTCGCCGGCCGCGCGGCGTACGGGCCTCAGCAGCGTGGACAGCTCGCCGAGCATCTCGTCGCTCAGCGCCTCGAGCGCGAAGTCCGTCGCGACGAGGTCCTTGGTGGCCGCCTCCACGACCTCACGCCCGCGCGGCGTGATCTCGGCCAGCACCCCGCGGCCGTCGTCGGGGTGGGGGATACGCACGACCAGCCCGTCGCCCACCAGCCGGCGCACGATCGAGGTGACCGACGTCGGGTGGACCTGCAACCGCTCGCCCATCTTTCCCAGCGGCAGCGAGCCGCGCGAGGAGAAGACGAGCAGGACCAGCGCCTCGTACCGGGCGAAGGTCAGCCCGTGCGGCTTGAGAATGGCGTCGAGCCGGCCGATCACCAGCTGCTGCACACGCATCAGCGACGTGACCGCGTGCATCGCCGGCACCCGGTCCCAGCGCCGACCCCACTGCCGGGCCGCCTCGTCGATCGGGTCGAACGGCAAGGGGACCTGCTTGGGGGACATGCAGTGATCATCGCGCGTCCGCCTGCCTCAGCGTCGCAGGCGTCCCCTGCTTGACCGTCCGGCGTGAGATCCACAGGGCGATGCCGAGCACGACCACCATCACGACCGCCACCACGCCGGCCACGACGGCCCAGCGCAGGCTGAAGTCGACGGCCGGGTCGAACTCGCCGATCGCACCGATGTCGAGCGACGGCAGCACGAGGAGCAGCGAGGCGACGGCGGCCAGCGCGCCACCCACGACGGCCATGCCGAGCAGGGCGACGTACTCGGTGATGATCGCGCGGCGCAGGTCGCGGCGGCGTACGCCGACCACCCGCAGCGCCGCGACCTCGTACGACCGCCAGCGGAGCTGGACGACCGCCAGTGCGAGCACGCCGAGGAAGGCGAGCACGAGGGTGAGCACGCCGACCAGGAGGAAGACGCGCCAGCCGAGCGAGAAGGCGTCCGAGCGGAGCTCCTCGAGCTCCTCCGCCTCGCTCCGGCTGACGGTGAGGCTGACACCCTGTTTCCGTACCTGGTCGAGCACGGACGGCGGGGTGCCCGCCGCCACCATCAGGTGGGTGATCGGGATGTTGGTCGCCTGGTCGCCGTACTCACGCAGCGCGGCCGTGAGGTCGGACAGGCCGCCGTTGTTGCCGACCATGGGCAGCGCCTCCGCCCGGCCCGCCAGCTCCATGGGGGTGCGGACACCGTTGACGGAGGCGCCGGCGACGGTGTCTGCCGTGTACCCCGGGACGAGGTCCAGGACGGTGGTCTCGGTGGCCACGATGGGCGGAGCCACGGGCACGTCGGCCGTGGTCAGCCTGACGACGACCGGCTCGCCGCTGATCTGCAGGGCGAGCCCGCCGGGGCCGGCGTCGATGCTCACGGGCGGCACGCCTGAGTCGCCGAAGGGCAGCGCGGGACGCCACGCGTCAGGGTCGTCGAGGCGCCAGTCTCCGGGTTCGTCGCCGTCCGCGGCGATGCTCGCGATGGTGACCCTGCCCGACGCGTCCGACACCGAGGACGAGCTCCCCGACAGGTAGAGCTGCTGGACGCTGCACCCGTCGTCGCACTCGGAGACGAACCCGTCCAGCGTCACCGACCCCTTCTCGGGCAGCGAGCCCAGGGTGGCCAGCCGCTCGTCGCCGTTGCTGTCGGGGACGTAGCGCATCCACAGCTCGAGGGGCAGGTTGAGCTCGCCGTGGAGTCCGATGTCGTGCAGCTCCACCCGGACGTGCGACCCGCTGAACCGGATCGGGTCGAGCTCGCCGGGCGGTGTCAACCAGCCCTGGACCTCGCTCCCGGAGGAGCCCCACTGCGAGTCCCAGGCGGCCACCCGGGCGAACCGGCTCGCGTCGACCAGAGCCACCCGGCCGCCGTCGACGGTGCGGGGCGCCGGCGGCACGGCCGCCGCGAGGTAGCGGCCCTCGGGGTCGACCTGCTGGGTCACCCACTGCAGCCGTGCCGGCGCCGTGTCGGTGTAGTAGACCGTCGAGGCCCCGATGGTCGCGGCGGCCTTGGAGACCCGCCAGTCGTCGGCGACCTTCCACGCGGAGGCCGCAAAGGCGGCCATCGCGGTCGCCAGCAAGAGGGGCAGCACCAGCTGCATCAGGTCCTGGCGTCGGACGAGTCGCCGCGAGGCGAGGAACGGTGAGAGTCCGCCTCGGTCCGCGGTCCGGCGCATCCAGACGCGCGCGAGCATCCCGATCAGGAGCAGGGCCACGACCGACGCGCCGATCGCGACGAACAGCGGCGCCAGCAGCTCCACGAAGCTGGACGACTGGGTGGCGTCCGAGGTGAGGATCTGGACGACCGCGGCGACCGACAGCATCACGAGCGCGCCCTGCGCCAGCAGGGACCAGGTCGACGTTCCCCGCCGCCGCGTGGCGGCCGACAGTGAGGCAGCCAGGGGTTCGCGGACCACGCCCAGCACGGCCACGAAGGCGGCCACCAGGGCGGTCGCGGTGACGACGGCCGCCGAGACGACGGCCTGGGTGGTCACCACGAACGGTGTCGGGCCCAGCCAGACCCCGGTGAGGACCCGCTCCCCCACCACGGCGAGAGCGATGCCGACGGGGACCGTCAGCAGCAGCACGGCGGCGGGTTCGGCGACGGCGAAGCGGACCACCTTGCCCGCGGAGAAGCCCCGCAGCTTGGCCAGCGCGACCTCCTGGCGCCGGACCTCCGACGCCGACGCGACCAGGACGTACAGCAGCAGCAGTGCCAGCACGATCAGGGGCACCACGGCGGCCAGGGTGACCCGGGAGAGCAGGTCCTGCTCGGCCCGGACCTCCTCGAAGAGGGTCTCGAAGGTCGTCACGTCGTCCGGCTGGATGATCGGCGGTCCCTGGTCGGAGATGGAGGTCTGCCAGGTCGCGAGCTGCACCTCGGCGTCGTCCATCGTGTCGATGTCGAGCGCGTCGAGGTCGACGGGGCGGTCCGCGCCGGCGATGGTCGCGGCGTTGAAGGTGACCGACGACTGGTCCACCAAGAGCGCCGGCGCCTGCGTCGGGGTGCTCGACCCGAGGGACGGCGGACGCAGCGACCCGTCGCCGCCGGTGTGGCCGGGGTTGAACCAGTACGGCGACGCGTTGTCGTCGATGGTGTAGGTGCCGACGATCGTGTAGGTCTGCGGGTAGTCGACGACCGGGTTGTTGTTGCCGCCGGAGCCCGTGTGGACGACGGTGATCTCGTCGCCGACCTGCCCGCCGATGGTCTCCAGCATGGTCGGGTCGATGAGCGCCTCGCCGGGAGCCGACGGGCACGTCCCCTCGACGTCCGCCTGTCCGCACATGCCGTCGCGCCAGTAGGTGTTGATCTGGTAGCTGTTCGCACCGGTGCGGTACTCCCCGGAGCCGAGCAGGTACGTCGTCGGGGGCAGCCAGTAGGTGTTCGCGGCGTCCGTGGTGACCAGGTCGGTGGCCTGGCTGAGCATCTGGTCCCGCTCCTCCTGGGTGAGGGGGACCATCTGCTTCTCCGGATTCCCCTCGCCGTCCTGCGCAGGGTCGACCTCCAGTCGCGGCGGCGACTGTGGCGCGGTCTCGACGCTCAGCCCGGTCTCGGTCACGGGACGTTGCTCCGTGCGCTGGTCGAGCAGGTGCTCGGCCGAGGAGCGGGCGTACAGCGGCGTCGCCACGGCGACGACCATCGCGAGCACGCCCAGGAGGAACACACCCACGTTGAGCCAGCGGCGGGACCGCAGTCCCGCCAGGAAGGTGCTCACCTCGGGTTGCCCGGCGCGTGGTCGACGCGGCGGACGAAGAACCCGTCCTCGGTCTCCTCGAACTCCACCAGCGAGCCGGGCGGGTAGTCCTGGATCCAGTCCTCCGGCAGGTGCACGGCGCCGTCCTGGTCGATGACGGCGTAGTCGCGCCCGTGCACGCCCTCGGAGCCGATGCGCCCGTTGCGGATGGTGACCCGGCGCGGGATCCGCGCCGCGATGTCGGGGTCGTGGGTCACGATGACCACGGTGGTGCCGAGCTCGGCGTTCACCCGCTGGATGAGGTCGACCATCGTGTCGCGGTCGGTGTGGCCCAGCTGCGACGTGGGCTCGTCGGCGAGCAGCAGGCCGGCGCCGCTCGACACCGTGACGGCGAGCGCCACCCGCTGCTGCTCGCCACCCGACATCGCGTTGACGGGGGTGTCGGTCAGCTCGCCGAGCCCCAGCATCTCCAGGAGCTGCCGCGGCGACGGCAGGCGGCGTACCTCGGCCGCGGGCATCGCGCGCCGGGCGAACGACACGTTGCCGGCCGCGGTGGCGTACGTCAGCAGGTTGCGGCGCGCACCTTGGAGCAGCGACGCCACCTTGCCGGCGCGCAGCCGGGTCAGCTCGGCCTCGGGGATGCGGCTGACGTCCACGCCGTCGACGATGACCTGCCCCGCCGAGGCGCGCTGGAGCCCCCCGAAGAGCCCGAGCAGCGTGGACTTGCCCGAGCCCGACGGACCGAGCAGCGCGACCTGCTCACCGGGGGCGATGTCGAGGTTCACCCCGCGCAGCGCAACGACGTCGTGGCCCGCGACGGTGGTGTAGATGTGGACGACGTTCTGGCAGCGCACCGAGATGCCGGCGTGGGCGGACGCCTCGCCGGTCCAGCCCGGCGCCACGGCACTGGTCGTCACGAGACGGCTCCCGGGCGCATGTACGCGTCGTGCTCGTGGCCCGGCTCGGGTGGCGGAGGCGGCGGTGCCTGCACCTCGATCCGCCCGTCGACCAGGTGGATCTCGTCGTCGCACTCCTCGGCCACCGCCGGGTCGTGGGTGGCGAGCAGGACGATGGCACCCCGGTTGGCCTCCATCCGCAGCTGGCCGACCACCAGGTCGCGGTTGGCCTCGTCGAGCTCGCTGGTCGGCTCGTCGGCGAGGAGCACGTCGGCCCCCACGACGAGCGCGCGGGCGACCGCGACGCGCTGGAGCTGACCACCGGAGAGCTCGGAGATCAGCCGGTCGGCGAGCTCGTCGACGCCGACCCGGGCCAGCGCCTCGGAGGCCTTCTCGGTCGCCTCCACGGCGGCGACGCCGCGACCGCGCAGGGCGATGGCGACGTTCTCCGACGCGGTGAGGGTGGTGACCAGCCCGTAGCTCTGGAGGACGAAGCCGGTGCCCGGGAGCGGCTCGCCCTGCTTCGTGGTCACCGGCCCGCCGTCGTACGACGCCTCGCCGGCCGTCGGACGCGCCAGCCCGCCGACGAGGGAGAGCAGCGTGGTCTTGCCGGAGCCCGACGAACCGGTCACCGCCAGCATCCGTCCGGGCTCGCCGGTGAGGGACACGTCGTCGAGGACGCGGCGGCCGTCGACGTCGAAGCCGAGGCCACGGCCGACGAGCAACCGCTCTCCCCCGTGACTGGCCACCCGAGCGACCTTAGGGACGTTGACCGGCGATTCCCACGTCAGAACCCCCGATGTGCCGAAATCGTGACCTCGAACGGCCGATCGCCTACAGGTTCTCCAGCAGCGTGTCCGCGGCGGTGTAAGGGTCGGACTTGCCCTCGACGACCGCGGCGGCCAGGTCGTCGAGCTCGACCCGGGCGTGCACGTCGTCCCAGCGACGGCGCAACGCCGTCACGGCGATGGTCTCGATCTCGTCCCGCACCCGGCGGGTACGGCGGCGCTCGAGCTCACCGGACTCTCCTAGCCACGCGAAGTGCCGGTCGATCTCCTCGACCAGCTCGGCCATGCCGTCGCCGCGGTGCGCGACGGTCTTGACGATCGGGGGCCTCCACGCGCCCTCGCTCCGGTCGCCGAGAGCGATCATGGACCGCAGGTCTCGGCGGAGCTGGTCGGCGCCGTCGCGGTCGGACTTGTTGACGACGAAGATGTCGCCGATCTCGAGGATGCCGGCCTTGGCCGCCTGGATGCCGTCCCCGGCCCCGGGAGCCAGCAGGACCAACGTGGTGTCGGCCTGGCCGGCGATCTCGACCTCGCTCTGCCCGACCCCGACGGTCTCGACCAGCACCACGTCGCAGCCGGCGGCGTCCAGGACGCGCAGCGCCTGGGGCGTGCTCCACGCCAGCCCGCCCAGGTGACCCCGCGAGGCCATCGAGCGGATGTAGACGTCGGGATCCAGCGCGTGGTCCTGCATCCGCACCCGGTCGCCCAGCAGCGCGCCTCCCGAGAACGGCGAGGACGGGTCCACCGCGAGCACGCCCACCCGCTTGCCGGCCTTGCGCAGCTCGCCGACGAGCGCGTTGGTGGAGGTCGACTTGCCGACTCCCGGCGACCCGGTGAGGCCCACGACCTGGGCGTGACCGGCGTACGGCGCCAGGGTCGCCATCACCTCGCGCAGCTGGGGCGCGTCGTCCTCGACCCAGGAGATCAGGCGGGCGACGGCGCGCGCGTCACCCTCGCGGGCCCGGCTGACGAGCTCGTCGACCGAGGGGTTTTTCCTCACTCAGGGCACGCGGACGATGAGGGCGTCGCCCTGGCCGCCGCCGCCGCAGAGCGCGGCCGCGCCGACGCCGCCGCCGCGGCGCTTGAGCTCGTGGGCGAGGTGCAGCACGATCCGGGCGCCAGACATGCCGACCGGGTG
>JAICRP010000248.1 GCA_025966445.1 Nocardioides sp. | reverse complement strand
AGGTTGTCGAGGTAGTGCGCCGAGGCGTACTTCGCGGTCTTCAGCGCGAACTCCGCGGACGTGCCGCCGATGACCACGGCCAGGTGGTACGGCGGACAGGCGGCGGTGCCCAGCGAGCGGATCTTCTCGTCGAGGAAGGAGAGCATCCGCTTCGGGTTCAGGACGGCCTTCGTCTCCTGGTAGAGG
The DNA here is from genome assembly GCA_025966445.1 of Nocardioides sp. Taxonomy (GTDB): domain Bacteria; phylum Actinomycetota; class Actinomycetes; order Propionibacteriales; family Nocardioidaceae; genus Nocardioides. The sequence goes on along the minus strand of JAICRP010000248.1, from coordinate 3,849 downwards.
AACGACTTGTTGGCGGAGCCGCCGCCCTTGGCCATGAAGAGGAACTTGTACTCGGGCCCGTGGTCGCCTTCGGGGGTGGAGTACAGCTCGATCTGCGCCGGGAGGTTGGTCCCGGTGTTCTTCTCCTCCCACATGGTGACCGGCGCGAGCTGGGAGTAGCGGAGGTTGAGCTTGGTGTAGGCGTCGTAGACGCCGAGCGAGATCGCCTCGGCGTCGTCGGCGCCGGTGACCACGCCTTCCGACTTCTTGCCCATCACGATCGCCGTGCCGGTGTCCTGGCACATCGGCAGCACGCCGCCGGCGGAGATGTTGACGTTCTTGAGCAGGTCGAGCGCCACGAACCGGTCGTTGCCCGAGGCCTCCGGGTCGTCGATGATCCGCCTCAGCTGGGCGAGGTGCGCCGGCCGCAGGTAGTGCGCGATGTCGTGCATGGCCTCGGCCGTCAGCTGCCGGATCGCCTCCGGGGTCACCTGGAGGAAGGTGCGCCCCCCGGCCTCGAAGGTCGAGACACCCTCGGCCGTGACCAGCCGGTACGGCGTCCGGTCCTCGCCGAGGGGAAGCAGGTCGGAGTAGCGGAACTCGGCCTCTGGGCTCACGGCCCGAGGCTAGTCCAGACTGGTCGTCGTGCGGTCGTACGCCCTTCTCGTGCACCCGTCGGCCAACCGCGTGTACGCCGACACGTCGGCCGCCCTGACGGTCGCCGAGCTCGGGGTGCTGGCGCGGACCCGGCTCGCCGGCCGTCTCGAAGCGGCGGAGCCGACCGTCATCGCCGGGGTGCGGTACGTGGCCTTCGACGCCGACCCGGCCGACGGCGACCTCGCCCTGCTCGGGGACGTGTCCACCGCGATGGCGCTGTTCGAGCGGGGCGGCGACTCGCTGCGACCGGTCGAGCTGCCGCGGCGCGACCGGTTCGACGCCGACCTGCTGACGATCCTCAAGTACCCCGGCAAGACCAACGAGGTCTTCACCAAGCTCCTGCTGAACGTCACGGTGTGGTCGGGCAACGCCGTGTCCGGCCGCCCGTTGCGGGTGCTCGACCCGATGTGCGGGCGCGGCACCACCCTCAACCAGGTGCTGATGAACGGCTGGCACGCCTCCGGGCTCGACGTGGACGGGCGGGACTTCGACACGTACGCCGCCTTCCTGCGCACCTGGCTGAAGACCAAGCGGCTCAAGCACGACGCCGACGTCACGCCCGTCCGCCGCGAGGGCGTCAAGCTCGGGCGCCGGCTGCACGCCGAGGTAGGGCCGACCAAGGAGGAGTGGAAGGCCGGAGCCGCACTCACCGTCGAGTACGTGAACACCGACACCCTGAACACGCGGGCCGTCCACAAGGCGGCGTCGATGGACGCGGTCGTCACCGACGCCCCGTACGGCGTGCAGCACGCCAGCCGCAACGGTGGCCGGCTGGCGCGCAGTCCGCTCGACCTGCTGCGGGAGGCGGTGCCGGTCTGGGCAGACGTGCTCCGCCCCGGCGGCGCCCTCGGCATCGCCTGGAACACCCACGTGGCCGCGCGCGAGGACGCGCTGGTCGTGCTCTCCCGCGCCGGCCTCGAGGTCCTCGACGACGGCGCGTACCGCGCCTTCCCGCACCGCGTCGACCAGGCGATCCAGAGGGACGTGCTGGTCGCTCGGCGACCGGTTTAGGCTGTCCGCATGTCGATGGACAGGCACGACCCCGCTCAGCTGAGGGTCTCCGACGACGACCGCCACAAGGTCGCGGAGATCCTTCGCCAGGCGGCCGGAGACGGGCGCATCCACTTCGACGAGCTCGACGAGCGCTTGGAGGCGACCTACGCCGCCAAGACGTACGCGGACCTCGTCCCCCTCACCGTCGACCTGCCGAGCCACGAGCCGAGCAACCCACCCGTGCCGCGGCGTCAGACCATGCCGGCCACCACCAGCCACCAGTCGTCCTTCGCGGTGATGGGGGAGTGCAAGCGGCAGGGCGCCTGGCTGGTGCCGGCGAGCCACACGGCGTTCACGTTGATGGGCAGCGTCACGCTCGACCTCCGCGGCGCGACCTTCGCCGAGCCCGACATCACGATCACCGCCAACGCGATCATGGGCGAGGTCAAGGTGATCGTCGACGCGGGCACCAACGTCGTCGTGAGTGGCGTGCCGATCATGGGCGAGTTCCACCAGGCCAAGGACAAGATCGCTCCTCAGCTCGGGCCCGAGGCCCCGATCGTGCGCGTGAAGGGAATGGCCCTGATGGGCAGCGTCACCGTGCAGCGCCTCCCACCCCCGGGTACGCCGAAGAAGATCCTCGGCACCTACTGATCCCTGCGGGTTGCGACCGACAGGTCTGCGCCTGCGGCGGGCTCGGGCTCCGGCCGTCGGCCGGCGCGCCCTGTCCTCCTCGGCACCGCTGCTGTCTCCGCGCAGGCCATCCATCGAGACCCAAGCCCCGCCGCAGGCGGAAATGCCCGCCTCAGACGAAGTCAGACGAGAACGATGCGCACGAGCGTCACCGTCTCCGGACGCATCCGGGGCATCCAGAACCCTCGCGTCGCGAGGACGGCTCCGCTCACGGGCCGCCCCGCGGTCGGGCCGGTCTTCGGCGGCGGCGCCGACATGCTCGTCTCCCGCTCGGCGACCGGTCCCTCCCACACCAGGGCGTAGTCGCGGTCCGGTGAGAGGCCGGGTACGCGGACCTGCACGCCGCGGTTGTGCACCGACTCGTCGAGCTGCACGTGGGCCACGAGGGCCGATTCGCGGTCGACCGCGACGACCCCGTGCAGCAGCACGGCCGGGTCGCTGGACTCGGGCCGGATGACGCGCCCGGAGTGCAGGAGCGGGCGGAACCGCTTGAAGCGCGCGATCCAGTCGGCGAGGGAGTCCAGCTCGGCCGACGAGGCCTCGGTGAGGTCCCACTCGATGCCGAACGCACCGAAGAGGGCCGTCGCGGCCCGGAAGTCCAGCGGCAGCGTGCGGTGGGTGGTGTGCGAGGTGGTCGCGGAGACGTGCGCACCGACGTACTCCGGCGCGACCAGCTGGGCGGTCCACCGCTGGATCGACTGGCGTGCCAGGGCGTCGGTCATGTCCGACGTCCACACCCGCTGCACCCGCTCGAGGACGCCGAGGTCGATGCGACCACCGCCCGAGGCGCAGGACTCCCACGCGACATCGGGATGTGCCGCGCGCAGCCGGTCGAGCAGGTCGTAGAACGCCAGGGTCTGCGCGTGCGCGGCCGGGGCCCCGCCGCGCGCGCCCGAGCCCGCCTCGAGCAGGTCCCGGTTGTGGTCCCACTTCACGTAGTCGATGGCGTGCTCCGAGAGCACCGCGTGCACCCGGTCGAAGAGATGGTCGACGACCTCGGGACGCGTCAGGTCGAGGACCAGCTGGTTGCGGTGCAGCAGCGGCGTCCGCGCCTCGCCGGCAGACAGGATCCAATCGGGGTGCGCGCGGAAGAGGTCCGAGTCCGGGTTGACCATCTCCGGCTCGAACCAGAGCCCGAACCCCATCCCCAGTCCCCGCACGTGGTCGATGAGCGGGTCCAGCCCGTCGGGCCACACCTGCTCGTCGACCATCCAGTCGCCGAGGCCGGCGGTGTCGTCGCGGCGATCGTGGAACCAGCCGTCGTCGAGCACGAACCGCTCGACGCCCAGGCTCGCGGCCCGGTCGGCGAGCCGCCGCAGCTTGGCCAGGTCGTGGTCGAAGTACACGGCCTCCCAGGTGTTGAGCACGAGCGGGCGGGCGGTCCGCGGGTGCTGCGGGCGGGCGCGCATCCAGGTGTGGAAGCGGTCCGCGATGCCGTCGAGCCCGGTGTCCGACCACGAGAAGTACGCGGTCGGCGCGCGGTACGAGTCGCCGTGGTCGAGGCGGATCTCGCTGGGGCGCAGCAGT
>JAICRP010000130.1 GCA_025966445.1 Nocardioides sp. | reverse complement strand
GTGACCCTGCTGCTGGTCGCGCACGACGGTGAGTGGACGCGTCGTCGCGTCCCGTCCGTCGACTGGGCCCACAAGTTCTGCAACAACCACCAGGTCCCGTCGTACGACGCCGCGGTCGTCGGCGTCCCCCAGCGCATGCGCGACTACAACCGCAGGAAGAAGCAGCAGGGGATGTAGGCCTCGGACGGTGGTTTCGAGTCTCGGGCCCGGCGGCCCTCACCTCGACCACCGAAGCGCTTGCGCTACTGGTCGATGAGCGACCGCGCGTACTCGACGAGGGTGGTGACCGAGGCGCCCGTGCCGCCAGAGGTGATGTGGCCGTACGCGCCGCCGGAGTTGAAGGCAGTCCCCGCGATGTCGAGGTGGGCCCAGGGAAGGTCGGCGGTGAACTCGCGGAGGTACGCCGCGGCGAACAGGCCTCCGCCCCAGCGGACCCCGTCGTGCTGGAGGAGGTCGGCGATCTGGCTGGCCTTGACCCGGTCGACGATCGCCTCAGGGATGGGCATCGGCCACATCGCCTCGCCGGCCGAGTCGCCCGCGGCGAGCACGCCGCCGACGATGTCGTCGGAGCCGAGCACCCCGGCGACCCGGTCGCCGAGGGCGATGACCATGTGGCCGGTCAGGGTGGCGACGTCGAGGATCACGTCGGGCTTCAGCTCGGTCGCCCGGACCAGGGCGTCGGCCAGGATCAGCCGACCCTCGGCGTCGGTGTTGAGAACCTCGACCGTCGTGCCGCCGTACTGCGTGATGACGTCGCCGGGACGCATCGCGCTGCCGGACACCATGTTCTCGGCCATCGGCGCGAACGCGGAGACCTTGACGGGCAGGCCGAGCCGGGCGATCGCGAACGTCGCCTGGACGACGGCGGCCGCGCCGGCCATGTCGCACTTCATCGTGGTCATGCCGCCCGCGGTCTTGATGGAGAGGCCACCCGAGTCGTAGGTGACGCCCTTGCCGACGAGAGCGAGGTGCGCGACGGCGCCGGAAGGGTTGTACGTGAGCTCGACGAGCCGCGGCGGAGCGGACGAGCCGCCGCCGACGCCCAGGATCCCGCCGCACCCGAGGTCGGCGAGCTGCTCCTCGTCGTACACCTTGGTCGACACCTTGGCGCCGCGGCCGAGCTTCTTGGCCGCCGCGGCCACCGCGTTAGCGAACTCCGGAGGTCGCAGGTCGGCGGCGGGCAGGTTGACCCAGTCGCGGGTGTCGCGGACGGCCTGGGAGACGACGAGCGCGTCCTCCATCGCGGTGAGGGCCGCCTGCTGGCGGGCGATGCCGGTCAGCAGCGACACGGTGTTGGCGCTCTTGGCGGCGGCGTCCTTGGTCCCGTTCCGCTTGTACGCCGTGAACGTGTAGCCGCCCAGGTCGAACCCCTCGATCACCGCTCGCACCAGGGTCGGGCTGTCCGCGGGCAGGGCCAGGGCGACCGACGAGGCGTTGCTGATCGCCCGGGCCGCGGCACCCGCCGCGCGGCGGACCGAGACGTGGCCCGGGTCCTTGCCGAGGCCCACGACGAGGAGCAGCGGCGAGGAGATCGTGCCGGCCGTGGGCAGCTTGAGCACCTCGCCCGGCTTGCCCGTGAAGCCCAGGGTCGACAACAGCGGCCGCAGCTTGCGGCCGTACGCCTCCGCCACGTCCTCCGCGCCCGCGGCGAGCCCCACGTCCTTGCCGGACTGCAGGGCTCCCACCACGACCACGTCGGACCGGGTCTTGGCGGGGCTCGCGCTGCGCAGGTGGTACGTCGTCACCCGCGCACTCTAGCCAGGCCGGGTGGTGGGGCCGGGACGTTGGGATAGGTTCGCGACATGGCGCTCCTCGAGTCTCCACTGCACGACCGACACGTGGCGCTCGGGGCGAAGTTCGCGGAGTTCGGCGGCTGGACCATGCCGCTGGAGTACCCGTCCGGCGTGGTCAAGGAGCACACGGCGGTGCGCGAGGCGGTCGGCGTCTTCGACGTCAGCCACCTCGGCAAGGCGATGGTCAGCGGGTCCGGCGCGGCCGCCCACATCAACGCGACCCTGAGCAACGACCTGGGCAAGATCGAGCCGGGCAAGGCCCAGTACACACTCTGCTGCGACGACACGACGGGCGGCGTCGTCGACGACCTGATCGCCTACTTCCACGACGACGAGCACGTGCTGCTCGTGCCCAACGCCGCCAACACCGCCGAGGTGGTCCGCCGCCTCGCCGAGTCGGCCCCCGAGGGTGTGAAGGTCGTCGACCACCACACCGAGTACGCCGTGCTCGCGGTGCAGGGGACGCGGTCCGACGAGGTCCTCACGGCTGTGGGTCTGCCCGCGGGCCACGACTACATGTCCTTCGTCGAGGCCGACTTCGGCGACACGGGCGTGGTGGTCTGCCGCACCGGCTACACCGGCGAGCGCGGGTACGAGCTGATCGCCCGCAACGAGGTCGCCGGCGAGCTGTGGGACCGGTTGCTGGCAGCGGGCGAGGAGCACGGCATCCTCCCGTGTGGACTGGGGGCGCGCGACACCCTGCGCACCGAGATGGGCTACCCGCTGCACGGCCAGGACATCAGCATCGACGTCACGGCGAACCAGGCCCGCCTGGGCTGGGCCGTCGGCTGGAAGAAGGAGCGCTACTGGGGGCGCGACGTGCTGATGACCGAGAAGGAGAACGGGCCCAAGCGCCTCCTGCGTGGGCTCCTCGCCGACGGCCGCGGCATCCCGCGCCCGGGGATGATGGTCTTCCTCGCACCGGACGTCCCCCTCGCGGAGATCACCTCCGGCACCTTCAGCCCGACCCTTCGCAAGGGCATCGGCATGGCCCTGGTGCCGACATTCGTCAACGCCGAGGCCGAGCTGATGGTCGACGTACGCGGTCGCCGCGAGCTGTTCCGGTCGACCAAGCTCCCGTTCGTGGACCCGTCGGTGCGTGAGTCGTGAACCTGCCCGAGCAGCCGCCGACCTTCCGCCAGCCCACCGCCGCCGAGCGCCCGTGGTGGTGGCGGCTCGAGGACGCCGCCGGCGGGGAGGTCGAGGCCTCCGAGGACCTCGCCGGCCAGCGGTTCGTCTCGCAGGCCGACGCCGAGTCGTGGGTGGGCGAGACCTGGACCGAGCTCGCCGACGAGGGCGTCGCGTCGGTGACCCTGTTCGAGGGCGAGCGGGCGGTGTACGGCCCGATGTCCCTGTCGGCGGGCTAGGCGCGACGAGACGTCGCCACGCGGGCGACCCCGACGATCTCGAGCGGCTCGTCCGGCAGCAGGTCGACGCACCGCACCCGCAGGCGCTCCCGGTCCCCGTCCGTCAGCGTGGCGACGTACTCGCCCGCAGGCCCGATCCCGAACGAGAACGGCGCCCACCACTCCTCGAACGTCGCGATCTGCACGCGCACGGTGAGGGTCGTCGCGAGCTGGACGTCCAGGCCGGCCGTCGTCATGAGCTCGGCGAGCTGACCGTCGCGCGCGCCGGGGAGGTCGATCGCGGCAGAGGCGCCCGGGAACAGCTCGTCTGCCGCCCGCCAGAGGACGCGGACCGGACCGCGGTCGAGGTCCCACGCGCACGCCGCGACCAGTCCGCCTGGCCGCACCACGCGGCGCATCTCCGACAGGCCTCGGACGGGGTCCGTCATGAACGGCACGACGAGCTGGGCCGTCGCCAGGTCGAAGACCTCGTCGCCGAACGGCAGCTCCTCGGCCGCACCATCACGGACGTCGACCTCGGGGAGCAGCGCCCGCACCGCCTGCACGAAGCTCGGCGAGGGGTCCACGGCCGACAGCCGGTCGGCCCCCAACCGGTCGACGAGGACCGCCGTGAGCGTGCCCGGTCCGCAGCCGACGTCGAGCGCCCGGTCGCCGGGCGCCGGGTCGAGCAGGTCGACGAGCTGCCGGGCGAGAGGCTCGGAGAACCGGCCCATGAAGCTGGCGTAGGCGTCTGCCGTGACGTCGAATCCCACCCTCGCGACCGTAGCCCCGTGAGGGTCCTCGGGCCACCATGGACCGATGCGGGGCGAGCGGGACTTCGAGGCGTACGCCACGGCGCGCGGAGCGGCCGTCGTCCGCGGGCTGATGCTGCTCGGCCTCGACCTCGCTGAGGCGGAAGCCACCGCGACCGCGGCCCTGGCGGCGCTGCGTTCCGACTGGCGTGACGTCGGGCAGGCGGCCGAACCGGACGTGGTGCTGTGGGCCACGGTCCTCGCCGTCGACGCGCGACGTCGACGTCGGCGCCGGGACCCCCCGGCGGCCGACGGCCTCGTCGCCCAGGCGCTGCGTGGGCCGGCCGGCCTCGAGGAGCTGCAGGCCTGCGAGGTGCTCGGGGTGTCGGTCCCGCGGCTGCGGGCCCTGCTGGCCACGGTGACGCCGGAACCGGACCCGGTCGACGGCCCGAGTGTGCTGGCGGTGCCGTACGCCCGGGTCCGCGCGGTCTCCGTCCAGGACCGGCGTCGGACCTGGCTGCTGACCACGGGCCTCGTGGCGGTCACCGTCCTGGCCGTCGGGCTGGCCTACCGGGTGAGCCGACCGGAGCCCGTCCTCCGGCCCGGCGACGACCTGCCCGTCGTGGCCACCGCGCAGCAGGACAACCCGTCCGAGGTGGTCTGGTGGGCCGACGGCACCCTGCACCTCGCCGAGACCGCCGTGGAGGTCGGCGACGTCCAGCGGCTGGTCGCGGCCGGCCGTGGGGCGGCGTACGTGGACGGCGACGGTCGGCTCGTGGCGGTGACCCCGGACGGTCGCCGTACCCTGCTGGGTCGACCCACGGCTCGCTCGAGCCTGGTGTCGTCGCCGCGGCTCGGGCTGGTGGCGTGGACCGACGCCTCGGTGCCGGACGAGCCCCGCATCGTGGTCTGGGACGTCGACGAGGGGGAGCGGGTGTCCGGTGTGGTGACCAGCCCTCGTGCGCGGACGATCACCTTCGACGGTGGCTGGCTCACGTTCGGCACCGGGCTCACCGACTGGGCGTGGGACCCGCACGGCGGCACCGCCCGGGAGACCGGCAACGGCTACGCCGAAGAGCCGGCGGAGCGGACCGCGCTCGTCGACGTCGTCGCCGGGACCCGGCTGGAGCAGCACGGCTACTCCCTCCGCATCGTCCGCGTGGGGAAGGGTCGTGCCGAGGAGATCCCCGGCTTCGGAGGGACGCTCTCGCCGGATGGACGGCTGGTGCTGGCCGGCGGCGTGAGCGGCACCGAGCCCGCGCTGTTCGACGCCCGGACCGGCGCCGCCCTCGGCACCCCGTTCCCGGACGGGTGGCGGGTACGCGCCGCCACCTTCGTGTCCGACGACCGGGTCGCCTGGCTGGTCGACCGGGGCGCCGAGGGCCACCTGATCGTCACGTGCAGCCTCGAGGAGTGCACCGACGAGGTCGAGCCCCAGGGCTCGGGCACCCCGCTGATCGCGCTGGACTCCACCCGTCTTTCGGTTGCCGGGGCAGGATAGGAACGTGCGAGCGGACCCGGACTTCACGGCGTACGTCGTCGCGCGCTGGAGGCCGGTGGTGCGCGTGCTCGTGGTGCTCGGTCAGTCGGTCGAGCGGGCCGAGGACGTCGCGGTGGCGTCGTTCGCGCGGCTGATGTCCGACTGGGGCCGGCTGCGGCGCGAGGTCGACGTCGACGTCGAGCTCGCCCGTGTGGTGCTCCACGGCTGGGTGCGAGTCCGGAGCCACCAGCCGGCGCCGCGTGTGCCGGCGACCGTGCCGGCGGCCCGCCTGCTGACGCAGGAGCTGGAGGACCAGCTGGCGCTGCTCGAGCGGATCGTCGCCGGCCTGGACGAGCTCGACGAGACGACCCGCGTCACCGTCGTGCTGCACCACCTCGGCGAGCTCGACCAGGACCAGGTGGCCGAGGTGCTCGGCATGTCGCGCGCGGAGGTCGGCCGGCGGCTGTCGGAGGCCGCCCACGCCCTCGGCCTGGTCCCGCTCGACCCGGCCTGCCACTCGGCCGCGGGAGCGATCGACGTCCCCGCTCCTGCGGTGGATCGTGTGGTGTCCGCGGCCGCCGGGAGGCGCCGGCGGCAGTGGGTGGTCACGGGCGGGGTGGTGGCCACCCTCGCGCTCGCCGTCGGCGCGGCGTACGTCGTCACGAAGCCGGACCCCGCGCCGGCCCCGCCCGGAGCGCTCGACGTGACCGAGGTCGAGAACCCGGTCCAGTCCGCCTGGTGGGTCGACGGCACCCTCCACCTGGACCACGGCACCCTGCGGGTCGCCGACGTCGTCCAGCTCGTGGAGACCGGCGTCGGCGTCGCGTACGCCGACTCCGAGGGCGTGGTCCGCTCGATCGCCGACGACGGCAGCCGGCTCTCGCTCGGCACCCTGGACCCGGGGTCCCCGCTGGTCTCCCAGCCCCGCATCGGCTGGGTCGCGTGGAGCGAGCCCGGCGACGGAGACCTCGTCATCTACGACATCACGGCGCAGGCCGAGACGGGCCGCGTGGACGGCGCCGTCGACCTGCGGATCATCGGCTGGGACCGCGACCGCCTCTACTTCCACCGCGACGGCAACGACTGGAGCGTCTCGATCACCCCCGACGGCCGGACGACCGACCCGGCCCAGGTCGCCACCCCCGACGGTGCGTTCGGCTCGATGCTCCAGGACGTCTCCGCGGGGGCCGAGCTGCGCCGCGGCGGTGCCACGCTCGACATCTTCCAGCCGTTCGTCGACGCCCCCAACGAGGTGCCCGGCACCTCCGGGCAGCTCTCGCCCGACGGCAACTACGTGCTCACGCACTCGGGCGACGGCAGGCCCTCGACGTACGACGCGCGGACGGGCGCCCCCGAGGCCAGCTGGTTCGACGACACCTGGACCCCGGTCGCCGCCACCTTCACCGCCGAGGGACGCATCGTCTGGGTGGTCGACAGCCACGACGGGTCGCTGGGTCTCTACGAGTGCCAGTCGTCGATGAGCTACATCGACTCCTTCGACCCCCAGAACGAGCCGTGCACCGAGCGGGTCGACCTCGGCACCATGCCCGTGCTGGCCGGCGTCCAGCCCGGCCTGGCGGCGCCACGACCGTGGTCGACAGCGTGAGCGCGACCTCCGACTAGCGTGCGGGCATGCGGAACTTCAGCCAGGTCGACGTCTTCTCCAGCGAGCCCCTCCTGGGCAACCCGGTCGCGGTCGTGCACGACGCCGACGCGATCTCCGACGAGGACATGGCGGCCTTCGCCCGGTGGACGAACCTCTCGGAGACGACCTTCCTGCTGACGCCCACCACCGACGAGGCGGACTACCGGCTGCGGATCTTCACGCCCGGCCAGGAGCTGCCGTTCGCCGGTCACCCGACGATCGGCTCGGCGCACGCATGGCTGGAGGCCGGGGGAGTGCCGCGCACCGAGGGCGCGCTGATTCAGGAGTGCGGCGCCGGCCTGGTGCGGCTGCGGCGAGGCGAGCGGCTGGCCTTCGCCGGACCGCCGTTCATCCGGTCCGGCGAGGTGTCGGAGGAGGACCGCGAGCGGATCGTCCGGGCCCTGCGGATCGACCCGTCGCAGGTCCGCGACCTCGAGTGGATCGACAACGGCCCCGGCTGGGTCGGGGTGCTGCTGGACTCCGCCGACGAGGTGCTGGCGCTCGAGCCGGACTGGTCGGTGGCGGCGAGCATGGACATCGGCGTCGTGGGGCCGTACCCCGACGGCAGCGAGTGCGCCGTCGAGGTCCGGGCCTTCTGCCCGGGGATGGGCATCGTCGAGGATCCTGTGACCGGCAGCCTCAACGCGGGAGTGGCCCAGTGGCTGGCCGGTGACCGGTTGCCCGCGTCGTACGTCGCCTCGCAGGGCACCGTCCTCGGCCGGCGCGGGCGGGTCTTCATCGACCGGGAGGGCGACACCGTCTGGGTGGGTGGTGACGCGCGTACGACGGTCTCCGGGACGGTCGGTCTCGGCGAGTAGGTTGGCGTCATGCGGGCGTACCTCGACCTCCTCCAACGGATCCTCGACGAGGGAGCGGACAAGGGAGACCGCACCGGCACCGGCACGTTGTCGGTGTTCGGTCACCAGATGCGCTTCGACCTCAGCGAGGGCTTCCCGCTCGTCACCACCAAGAAGATCCACACGCGTTCGGTGTTCGCCGAGCTGCTGTGGTTCCTGCGCGGTGACACCAACGTCAAGTGGCTCCAGGACCGTGGCGTCACGATCTGGGACGAGTGGGCGGACGCCGATGGCGACCTCGGCCCCGTCTACGGCTACCAGTGGCGCTCCTGGCCCGCCCCCGACGGGTCGCACGTCGACCAGATCGCCCAGGTGGTCGACCAGATCCGCGACAACCCCGACAGCCGCCGCCACATCGTCTCGGCCTGGAACGTCGCCGACATCCCGCAGATGGCGCTGGCGCCCTGTCATGCGCTGTTCCAGTTCTACGTGTCCGACGGCCGGCTGTCGTGCCAGCTGTACCAGCGGTCCGCCGACGTCTTCCTGGGCGTGCCGTTCAACATCGCGTCG
>JAICRP010000091.1 GCA_025966445.1 Nocardioides sp. | reverse complement strand
CTACGACAACGGCGTACGCCATGTCACCTTCCGCGACCCCGACGGCAACGAGCTCAGCTTCGGCGGCGCACCTCGAGAGTAGACACGCGGTCGGGACCCTAGAAGGGTTGCTCGCCGCGGGCGATCGGCACCAGGTCGGCGATGGAGCCGACGGTCCAGGTGGGCCGGTAGGGGAAGTCCTGCACCTCCTCGGGCCGGGTGGAACCCGTGCCGACGTGGCTGGTGCGCATGCCGGCCTCGAGGCCGCTGATGATGTCGGTGTCCATCCGGTCGCCGACCATGACGGTGGTCTCGGAGTGCGCCTCGAGACGGTTGAGAGCGCTGCGCATCATCAGCGGGTTGGGCTTGCCGATGAAGTACGGCTGCCGGCCGGTGGCCGTGCTGATCAGCGCCGCGACCGACCCGGTGGCCGGCATCAGCCCCTGGTGGGACGGCCCGCTGGGGTCGGGGTTGGTGGCGATGAACCTGGCGCCCGCGTCGATGAGCCGGATGGCCCGGGTGATCGACTCGAAGGAGTAGGTGCGGGTCTCGCCCAGGACGACGTAGTCGGGGTTCCGGTCGGTCATCACGTACCCGATGTCGTGCAGCGCCGTGGTCAGCCCGGCCTCGCCCACGACGTACGCCGTGCCGTGAGGCCGCTGGTCCGCCAGGAACTGGGCGGTGGCGAGCGCCGAGGTCCAGATCGTGTCCTCCGGCACGTCGATGCCGCTCGACAGCAGCCGGGCGCGCAGGTCGCGAGGGGTGAAGATCGAGTTGTTGGTGAGGATCAGGAACCGCAGGCCGGACGCCTTCAGCGCCTCGACGAACTCGGTGGCCCCGTCGATCGGGACCTCCTCGTGCACGAGGACACCGTCCATGTCGGTCAGCCAGGTCTCGACGGGGCGAGGGGTCTCGTCAGGCACCAGGCCATCCTCGCAGCCCTCGCGACCCGGCTGGAGTCAGCCGTCGTACGACGGGAGCCCCGGCGTCCAGGTCAGCGGCACGGAGGGCGCCGCGTCGGGGGTCTGGTCCGTCGGCCAGGCGCCGACCCCCTGGTACGTCGCGCCGTCCAGGGTGAGGTCGACGGTGTACGTGAACGGGCCCGTCCCGATCCTCGTGGCCGCCAACCCGTCCTCGCGGGGAGCGGTGAAGAAGAGGTCGCCCTCGGAGTAGCAGGCCCGGTCCCAACGCGGCGTGATGGCCGTCGTCTCGCCCGTGGCCCCGGTCACGGTGATGACGGCGGCGGCCCGGTCCGGACGCACGTCCAGGTTGGTCACGCTGAGCTCGACCCCGTAGCTGTCGAGCTCACCGTCGTGGTCGGCCAGCACGGCCGCGGTGCCGCTCGCCTTCGCCGGCATCGCTCCGGTGACGGGCGTGGTCCAGCGGAAGGTCGTGATCACGTCGCCGTTGCCGCGCCCGAACACGTCGACGTCCCAGTCGCCCGCCGGCCCGGCCGGACGGATCAGGAACTCCTGGTCGCCGGTCTGCTCCACCGGCACCGTGATCATCCTGGCGCAGGCGTCGCCGTGCTCCTTGAAGGTGGCGTCGAAGGTCCAGTCGTCGCGAGCGAACGTGAACGGCACCTCGCCCGGGCTGCCGACGTGGTGGAGCTCGGCGGGTGGTGCCCCGTCGGCGCAGCCGTTGCCGAGGCAGTAGGTCCACGGCGCCAGCTCGACGGGGCCCTCCTCCAGCTGGAGCACGACCGGTGTGACGTCGCCGGGTTCGAACCCGCCCCCGCCGACAGCCTCGGACACGGAGCCACAGCCGCTGACCAGCAGCAGCACCGCCGCCGCGCACGCCGCGAGTCTCATGGAGCACAGTGTCGGGGTCGGGACCATGTAGAAACAGACGTCGTGGACACCGTGACGGTTTCGGTACCCGCTCCGCGCGTGGAGCGCTGGGTGGCGAACTTCGAGACCCGCCACGGCCCCACGGCGTACGACGTCCGCGGCGGCGCGCTGTTCGGGACGGCCGACGACGGGTCCACCCTCGAGGCCAGGCTGCCGTTCGCCGGAGCGTACGACGGTCCGCCGGAGGCCGCGGCCTTCGCGGCCGCCGTGGCGACGCCGGGGGAGTGGGGCGTGCTGCTGGTCCGCAAGGGCGGCTTCGCCGTGGCCCGGATGGCGGGCGCGGCGATGGTCGAGCACAAGATCGGGCAGCGGCACGTGCAGGGGCGGACCAAGGCGGGCGGACAGAGCCAGCAGCGGTTCGCCCGGCGTCGCGACAACCAGGCGCGGCAGGCCAACGAGGCCGCCGCCGACCACGCCGCGCGGATCCTCCGCCGCGGCCCGCTCGTCACGGGCGGCGACCACGTGGCCGTCGACGAGGTGCTCCTGGACCCGCGGCTGCGGACGTTCACCGTGGTCGAGCCGTGGCTGCCAGTCCCCGACCCGCGGCGGGCCGTGCTCGACCAGGCGATCCGTGACGCGGCGTCGGTCCGCGTGCGGGTGGTCAACGCCTGACGCGACCTAGCCCAGGTGCTCGCCGAAGCCCAGCGGCGCGCGGGTGAAGACGTACGTCGCCCAGTGCAGGCGGTCGACGGCCCCGGCGGGGTCGCGGGTGACGCGCAGCAGCTCGCCGCGCTCGCGGCCGGACTCCGTGCGGTAGCGGTCGGGGCCCTCCGCCACGAACACCGACGGTGCGCGGGACGCAGGGGCGCCGTCCTGACGGGCCTCGAGCCTGCCCTCGCGCACGGAGAAGACGAAGCCGCGCCCCTCGGAGTACCAGCGGCCGATCACGCCGGCGAGCTCCTCGGGCACCGAGGTCCCCGGTCGCCAGGGCTCGTCCTCGACCGGCAGGTCCTCGACCACCCGCTCGGCGAGCTGGAGGGCCAGGGCGCCGGGGTCGGGACCTGCTGTGTTGCTCATCAGCACGATGCCTCCGGTCCCGCTCTCGCGGTGGGTGAGCAGCGCGGTGAGGTGGCCGGGCATCCCGCCGTCGTGGCCGACCCACGTGCGCCCCGAGGGCGTACGGAGCACGAACAGACCCAGCCCCATCCCGCCGTTCCAGCGCTCGGTGTCGAGCAGGACCTGCGGCTGGCACATCTCCTCCAGGGTGTCGGCGGAGAGGACCTCGTCAGGCGGCGAGGCGACGAACGCCGACCACCGGGCCAGGTCGCGCGCGGTGCTGGCGAGGCCCCCGACCGGGGTCATGGCCCGGAGGTCGAGCACCGGCTCCTCCCGGGGGACGTCGTGGAAGGGCGGCACGAAGTAGCCCGTCACGTGGTCGTCGTCGACGAAGCCCACCGTGGTCCGGCGCATCTCGAGCGGGCGCAGCAACCGCTCGTCGAGGGAGTCGACCCACGGCCGGCCGTCGAGCTTCTCGACGACCTGGCCGAGGACGGCGTACGCCAGGTTGGAGTAGTGCCATCGCGTGTGCGGCCGGCCGACCCGCTCCGCCTCGGCGAAGCCGCGGACCAGCGACGCGGCGTCCGGCTGCTCGAGGGTGTCCCAGACGTCACCGAGCGGCTCGCGCTGCATGCCCGAGACATGGGCGAGCGCCTGGCGCACGGTCACCGGGTGGCCGACGTCCGGCAGGTGGTCGGCGAGCAGGTCGTCGAGGGCGAGCCTGCCCTCGTCGCGCAGCTGCATCAGCATCACGGCCGTGAAGGTCTTGGTGTTGGAGCCGACGAGGTACTGGTCGTCGGGTCCCGGCGTCTCCGGGGAGCCGACCCTCGTCGTCCCGATGCCGGCGAACCAGAGCAGGTCGCCGTCGCGGGCCACGGCCGCCGCCAGACCAGGGACGCGCCCCTCGCGCTGTTGGTGGAGGGCCGCGCGGTGCAGGTGCCGCTTGCTGTCGTCGGGGAGCGAGCTCACCCGCGCGACGCTACGCCCCGTCGCTCAGGTGGGTGCGGAGCTGGCGGACCTTGTCGGTCGCGGCCGTCAGTCGCGACTCGAGCTCCAGGATCCACTCGTCGCGGTCGTGGACGTCGGCGAGCACGTCCTCGATCTCGGCACGGACGCGGCCGATCCGGACGTGTGCGTCGGCGTCGGCGCGGGTCGCCGGACCGCCGGGCCAGGCGTGCACGGCGGACTGGAGGTTGGCCAGCGGCACCGACCTCACCCAGACGCCTGCGGCGGTCATGGCCACCCCGAAGGACAGCTGGTCGCGACTCGAGTAGCGCAGGACGTGCTCCCACCACAGCGTCATCGCCATGGTGGCCGTCTGGCTGCCGCGCCGGGCGAGCAGCCCGGTCCAGTGCTGTCGCGCCTCCAGGGCGCCGGGGGTGGTGTCGAGGTAGTGGGCGAGCTGCTCGAAGACCCTCAGGTGGTCGTCCTTGCCGCGGTCGATCGCCGCCTCGGCCTCGGCGGCGACGGTGGCGTACAGGGTGTGCTGCGGCGCGGCGACGTGTGCGTCCGCGAGCCAGTCGCCGACGAACAGCTCGGGCGGCTTCCGCAGCTCCACGGCGTTGTCGACCCACAGGCTCCGGTCGTACCCGGCCAGCGCCGGGTGACCGACGATCTTGAGGAAGCGGGCGCTCCGCACCGGGTCGGCCGCGACGCGCGGCTGGACGAGGACGGTCTCCCAGGTGTCGCTGTGCAGTCCGGGGTCGTCGGTGAAGCAGACGAAGTCGGACGTGGACACCTCGGCCACCCGCTGCTCGCGCAGCGGTTGCTCGTCACCGAGGACGGCCGTGTACACGACCAGTCGCGATGCGTGCTTGGGCAAAGGACCGACTCCTGCAGGCAGTGTCGCGCCGAGCCGCGGCAGCGGACCCCCCCGGGCCGCCGATCGAAACCTAGCGCTTCCGGGAAGTCCCGGAGGTGCGACACGTCGGACGTGGTGAAGGACGCCTCGCGGCCTATCGTCGGGAACGTGACCGACCCCGTGATCGCCATCCACGACCTGGTCAAGACGTTCGGCGCCACGCGCGCCCTCGACGGCCTCGACCTGTCCGTCGCCGCGGGGGAGGTGCACGGGTTCCTGGGGCCGAACGGTGCCGGGAAGTCGACCACCATCCGCGCGTTGCTCGGGCTGCTGCGCACCGACTCCGGCTCCCAGTCGGTCTTCGGGCTCGACCCGTGGGCCGACAGCGTGGCCATCCACCGCCGCCTCGCGTACGTGCCCGGCGACGTGGCGCTGTGGCCCAACCTGTCCGGCGGCGAGACCGTCGACATGCTGCTGCGGATGCGGGGCGTCGAGCCGCGGGGTACCCGCCGCGAGGAGCTGCTCGAGCGGTTCGA
Source organism: Nocardioides sp. (assembly GCA_025966445.1). GTDB lineage: Bacteria > Actinomycetota > Actinomycetes > Propionibacteriales > Nocardioidaceae > Nocardioides. The sequence continues at coordinate 5,504 of JAICRP010000091.1, read as the reverse complement.
CCTCGACCCCACCAAGCGTGGTCGCGCGTACTCGAAGGGCAACCGGCAGAAGGTCGCCCTGGTCGCCGCGTTCGCGGCCGATGTCGACCTCCTGGTGCTCGACGAGCCGACGTCCGGGCTCGACCCGCTCATGGAGGAGGTCTTCGCCGACACCCTGGCCGAGCGGGTGAGCGACGGCACGACGGTGCTGCTGTCCAGCCACATCCTCAGCGAGGTGGAACGTCTCGCCGACCGGGTGACCATCATCCGCGGCGGCCGCGCCGTCGAGAGCGGCACCCTGGCCGAGCTGCGTCACCTGCGCCGTACGAAGGTCGTCGCCGAGGTTGTCGGCCCGGTGCCGGAGCTCGCGGGCATGGCGGGCGTGAGCGACGTCCGCGTCGACGGACAGACCGTCACCTGCTCGGTCGAGCCGGAGGCCATGACCGGGGTGCTCGGCGCCCTGTCCACCGCCGGCGTGCGCTCGATGACCAGCGCCCCGCCGACCCTCGAGGAGCTGTTCCTCGCGGCGTACCGCCCCGAGCGGGCCATCGCGCGATGACGACGTACACCGGGACCTGGCCGCTCGTCCGGGCGGCGCTGCGCCGCGACCGGGTGTTGGCGTCGGTCTGGGTGCTGCTGCTCGTCGTGGTCGTGTACGCCTCGGCCGCGGCGACCGAGAGCCTGTACCCCACCGTCGCCGACCGCGTCACCGCTGCCGAGGCGATCAACAACAGCACCGCGATCGTCGCGCTGTACGGGCCGATCCTGGACGTGACGAGTCTCGGCGAGCTGGCGATGACCAAGCTGACGGTCCTCTACGCCGTGTTCGTCGCCCTGCTCTTCCTGGTGCTGGTCCGACGCCACACCCGCACCGAGGAGGAGTCGGGTCGCGCCGAGCTGCTCGGCGGGACGGCGCTCGGTCGCGACGCCCAGCTCGCCGCCGCGGTGCTCGAGTCGGCGGTGGTCGCCCTCGTCCTCGGCGTCCTGGCTGCGGCAGCGTCGGTCGCCGGCGGGCTCCCGGTCGCGGGGTCGGTCTGGTTCGCGACCTCGTGGGTCGGCGTCTCCTGGGTCGCCACCGGGCTGACGGCCCTGGCGTGCCAGGCGTCCGCGAGCGCCCGTACGTGCGCCGCCCTCGCCGGTGCCGGCCTCGGTGTCTTCTACGTGCTCCGGGTCGTCGGGGACACCGGGCCCGAGTGGGTCTCGTGGCTCTCGCCGTTCGGTTGGTCCACCCGGCTGCGGGCCTGGTCCGACCCGCGCTGGTGGGTGCTGCTGCTCTACCTCGCCCTGGGCGCCCTGCTGGTCGCGGTCGCGCAGGTCCTGCAGCACCGCCGCGACCTCGGCGCCGGTCTGGTGGCCGCGCGTCCCGGACCGGCCGAGGGTTCGCCCCGACTGGCCGACGCGTTCGTGCTGGCCTGGCGGACGCATCGCACGCTGTTGGCGTCGTGGAGCGTCGGCGCCGGCGTGCTGGGCCTGGTGATGGGCGCGATCGCGCCGAGCGTCGGAGACCTGCTCGACACCGACGCGGGCCGGCAGGTGATCGAGAGCCTCGGCGGCGTCGGTCGGATGCAGGACGCCCTCGTCGCCGCGGTCCTCTCGATCGCGGGCGTGGCCGTCACCTGCTTCGCGATCGCCGTCATCGGCCACGGTGCCGGCGACGAACGCGACGGCCGCACCGAGCAGGTGCTGGCGACGGCCGTGACGCGGTCGCGATCGTTCCTCGCGACGGCGGTGGTCGCGCTCGGCGGCGCCACCTGGCTGCTGCTCGTCTCCGGCGTCGGGACCGCCCTCGGCCTCGGTATCCAGGCCGGCGGGGGCGGGGACGCACTGGCGAGCTTCGTCGGCGCCGCGCTCGGGCAGTCGCCGGCGGTCTGGACGGTCGCGGCGCTGACGCTGCTCCTGTACGCCGCCGGCAGCAGGTACGCCGTGGCCGGCTGGGCCGTCCTGGCGGCGTTCTTCGCGCTCGGCCAGCTCGGCGAGCTGCTCGAGCTGCCCCGGGCGGTGACCGGCCTGTCGCCGTACACGCACCTGCCCGCGATGCCGGTCGAGCCGTTCGCGCCCGCCTCGGCACTGACCCTGACGGCCATTGCGGCGGGTTTCCTCGGCGCCGCGTGGTGGCGCTTCCGCGAGCGCGACATCCGTTAGCGTGCGGGGCATGGCCTGGGAGCCGGAGCCGGGGTGGCTCTCCGTGCCGGGTGGCAGCGGCCCGTCCACGGTGGGCGTCTGGCGCACCGAGCAAGGCGGTCAGCCCCTGGCGGTGAAACGCCTCGCCCGCCCCGTCCCGGGCGACCCGCCCGAGCTGAGCGACCCGACGCACTTCGCCTACTGGCGCCGCGAGGCGGACGTCGCCGAGTCCGGCCTGACGCGGTCGACACCCGGCCTGCGCGGGCCGGTGATCGCGGTCGAGGAGGACGCCGCGGGCATCACCCTGACCTCCGACTGGGTCGAGGAGGCCGGCACCAACGGGCTGTTCGTCGCCCATGCGCTCGGCCGGTTCGCTGCCGCCGACCTCGGGGACCGCCGGTGGCTCGCGCGCGACCTGCTCCGCCGCCGGGTCGCGCGGGTGGAGCACCGCGGCGGGTGGCCGACCCTCGCCCGTACCAGCGCCGCCGACCTCGCCGACAGCCTGTGGTCACGTCGGGAGCACTTCCTCCAGCAGTACGGCGCCCTCCCGCTCGTCGCGCACCACGGCGACGTGGCCGCGACCAACCTCCGGGGTCGCGAGGGCGACCTGGTCCTCGCCATCGACTGGCAGAGCCTCGGGGTGGGGCCGATCGGTACCGACCTCGGGCTGCACATGGCGAGCGCGCGCGAGGCCCCCGAGCCCCTCCTCGACGCCTACCTGATCGGCCTGGTCGAGTCCGGTGCGTCAGCCGTCGCCACCGCGGACCAGGTGCGGCTCGGGGCGCGCATCGTCGCGGCGTACACCGCCGTCAGCCGGGCGGAGTGGGCCTTGGCCCGGGTGGCGACCGGCGAGGGAGCGTTGGCCGCCAAGTTCCGCCACCCCAGCGTGGCGCCGTACCTGCGCAACCTCGAGCGCGTGGCCGAGGAGATCGACGCCCTCCTCCAGCCCTGACGCCGAGTCGGCGCATCTGCAGGTCGTATGAGGGTCGAGTCGGCGCAACTTCCGACGGTTCGAGGGCCGAGTCGGCGGCAGATACGCCGACTCGAACCAGTTGTGGCCGGCAGACGCGCCGACTCGATGGTCACCTCGGGCTGCCGCTGCCGTCACAAGGAGGACGGCGAGGCCGGACCCAGCTCTCACTCGACCGTGGGGACCGAGAAGGTGTCACATGCCTGGAGGGTGCCTTCGCTGAAGCCGGTCTGGAACCACTTGACCCGGGCCGCCGCGGAGCCGTGGGTCCACTGCTCCTTGTTGACCCGGCCCGTGGTCTGCTGCTGGATCCGGTCGTCGCCCACGGCCTTGGCCGCGGCGATCGCCTGCTGGATGTCCTCGTCGCTGAGGTCGAGCAGCAGAGGCTCGCCGTCGGCGGTGTCGGTGCTCGAGGCGTTCTTGGCCCACATGCCGGCGTAGCAGTCGGCCTGCAGCTCCAGCCGGACGGCGTCGCTGTTGGGTCCCTGCTGGGTCCGTACCTGGCCCATGGTGCCCAGCAGGTTCTGGATGTGGTGCCCGTACTCGTGGGCCAGCACGTACGGCTCGACGAATGCGCCGGAGGGGCCGTCGAGCTGCTGCTGGAGGACCTGCTCGAAGAACGTGGTGTCGAGGTAGATCGTCGCGTCGACCGGGCAGTAGAACGGGCCGACCTCGGCGGTCGCGTCACCACAGCCGGTGCTCGTGCCGCCGGTGAAGGTCTGCATCGCCTCCGGCTGGAACCGGACGTCGGCCTGCGCGGGGAGAGCGTCGGACCAGTAGTCGTACAGCGAGTTCTCGACCGCCACGCGCGCACAGTCAGGGCTGCTGTTGGCGTCGGCTCCGGTCTTGCAGTCGGCGTAGCGGCCGGTGTCGGTGCCGACCATCCGCGACCCGTCGAGGCTGGTGTCAGGAAGGGCGGACCCGCCGGTGCCTCCGTTGTTCATGCACTGGGTGAGGACGAGGAACAAGATGATGATCAGGACGCCGCCGATGCCGCCGCCGGCCTTGGTACCGCCGGGGATCGGGATCCGCATCCCGCCCCCGCCGCCGCCGCCACCACCGGCAGAGCCGCCGACGTCGCGGACCCGTGACGTGTCGAGCCGGGCCTTGGGGTTGAAGCGCATGTCGCTCTCTCCTGACTCCGGTCATCACGGGCACCCGGCCGGCCCGAGGTGACCGGCCCATAGACTAACGATCCTGATGATCACCGCCCAACACCTCGAGGTGCGTGCCGGGGCGAGGCTGTTGATGCAGGACGTCAGCTTCCGGGTCGCGCCGGGCGACAAGATCGGACTTGTCGGGCGCAACGGTGCCGGCAAGACGACCCTCACCAAGATCCTCGCCGGCGACAGCCTCCCCGCCGCCGGGTCCGTGCACGCCTCCGGCACGGTCGGCTACCTGCCGCAGGACCCGCGGACCGGTGACCCGGAGGTCCTCGCCCGCGAGCGGATCCTCTCCGCGCGCGGCCTCGACGACGTCGTACGACGACTCCGTCAGGCCGAGACCGACATGGGCAGCGACGACCTCGCGGTCCGCGAGAAGGCGATGCGCCGGTACGAACGGGCCGACGCCGAGCTGCACGCCGGCGGCGGGTACGCCGCCGAGTCCGAGGCGGCCCAGATCGCCTCCAGCCTCGGCATCGAGGAGCGCGTGCTCGGCCAGCCGCTGCGCACGCTGTCCGGTGGCCAGCGGCGTCGCGTCGAGCTGGCGCGGATCCTGTTCTCCGGCGCCGAGACGCTGCTGCTCGACGAGCCGACCAACCACCTCGACGCCGACTCGATCGTGTGGCTGCGCGAGTTCCTCAAGGCCCACAAGGGCGGGCTGGTGGTGATCAGCCACGACACCGCCCTGCTCGAGCACACCGTCAACAAGGTGCTCCACCTCGACGCCAACCGGGCCGAGATCGACGTCTACAACCTGGGCTGGGCGGCCTACCTCGCCCAGCGCGAGACCGACGAGCGGCGTCGCAAGCGCGAGCGGCAGAACGCCGAGCGCAAGGCCGACGCGTTGATGGACCAGGCCCAGAAGATGCGTGCCAAGGCCACCAAGGCCCAGGCGGCCCAGTCGATGATGAAGCGCGCCGAGCGGCTGCGGTCGGGCCTCGAGGCCGAGCGACGCTCGGACCGGGTGGCGCGGATCAAGTTCCCCGCGCCGGCGCCGTGCGGCAAGACCCCGCTCACGGCCAGCGAGCTGTCCAAGTCCTACGGCTCCCTCGAGGTCTTCACCGACGTCGACCTGGCGATCGACAAGGGCTCGCGCGTGGTCATCCTCGGCCTCAACGGCGCGGGCAAGACCACCCTGCTGCGCATTCTGGCCGGCGTCGACAAGGCCGACACCGGCGAGGTGGTGCCCGGGCACGGCCTGAAGATCGGCTACTACGCGCAGGAGCACGAGACCCTCGACACCTCCAGGTCCGTGCTGGAGAACATGCACT
>JAICRP010000196.1 GCA_025966445.1 Nocardioides sp. | reverse complement strand
CGTCGCTGCTTGATGCCCGAGCGCTGCTGGATCCACTCGTCGCTCGAGTCGATGCGGTCGACGATCTCGGAGTTGGGGACCACCCGGGACGGCCGGTACGATCCGATGCCGAGGATCGCGGTGTGCTGGACGCCGGTGCTCTCCTGGATGCCCATCACATACCTACCTCGGGGTGGAGTCGGAGCAGGGGTTGACCGGGGGAGACCAGGTCGCCGTCCTCGACGAGCCACTCGACCACCTGGCCGCCGTGGGCCGCGGTGATCGTGGTGCTGTCGCGGGTGCTGGCCACCTCGCCGATGACGGCGCCGGGCTCGAACGTCTCGGCGCCGGCGGCGGACTCGGCGCGGTGGAAGGTGCCCTTGCCGGGAGAGACGACCATCCGCCACGTCGGGGTGGACTCGATCTCGGAGCCCTCGCCGTGGCGGGCGCAGAACGCGCGGGCCTCGTCGAGCTGGTCGGGGGTCTTGAGCGCGAACGTGTCCACGCCCTTGAGAGCCCGCTTGGCGATGCCGGTGAGGGTGCCCGCCGGCGGCATCTCGAGGACGCCGGTGACACCGAGGTCGGCCATCGTCTCCAGGCACAGGTCCCAGCGGACCGGGCTGGCGATCTGCCCGACGATCCGCGCCAGCATGTCGCGGCCGTCGTGGACGATCTTGCCGTCGCGGTTGGAGATCACGGGCACACGTGGGTCGTGGGTCGAGACCGAGCGGGCCAGGCCGGCCAGGTGGCCGACCGCCGGCTGCATGTGCTCGGTGTGGAACGCGCCGGCGACGCTCAGGGGCACCAGCCGTGCCTTGGCCGGCGGGTCCTCGGCGAACGCGTCGAGCTGTTCACGGGTGCCGGCGGCCACGATCTGACCGGGACCGTTGTCGTTGGCCGGGGTCAGGCCGTGCTTGTCGATGGCCGCGAGCACCTCGTCGCGGTCACCACCGAGGACGGCGGTCATGCCGGTGGCCGTGACGGCCGCGGCCTCGGCCATCGCCTTGCCCCGCTCGCGGACGAGCACCATCGCCTGCTCGGCCGTGATGGCCCGGGCGCCCGCGGCGGCCGTCAGCTCGCCGACGGAGTGTCCCGCGACCGCGCCGATCTGCTGGAAGACGTCGGCGGGGTGGGGGAAGAGCTCCAGCGCGGCGATCAGGCCGGTGGCCACCAGCAGGGGCTGGGCGATCTCGGTCTGCCGGATGGTGTCGGCGTCGGCTTCCGTGCCGTAGTGGGCGAGGTCGAGGCCGGCCACGGTGGACAACCAGTCGAACCGGCTGGCGAAGGTGGGATCCTCGAGCCAGGGCACGAGGAAGCCGGGGGTCTGGGCACCCTGACCGGGCGCGACGATGACGAGCACGGGCTCCACTCTGCCGTGTCCAGGGGTCCCCGCTCACGTCGGGCGGGCACGAATCTCGGGGGACGAGATTTGTAGGGATCCTACAAAGACGCCGAGAGGTCGCCGACGCGCACCTGTTCGGTCAGCAGCGTCGTGAACCGGGCGAGGTCACCGTCCACGTACTGCCGGCAGCGCACGAGGCCCTCCGGGTAGCACACGACGTACCCCCGGTTCGCAGGATCGGCGACGAAGCGGAGGACGTGGTCGAGCAGCAGGTCGTCGACGAGGGCCCACTGCCGGAGATAGCCGAGCACCGCGTCCTCGGACCAGCCCTCAGCGTGCAGCAGCTGGCCGGCATCGGCCTGGATCCGCAGCACCGGCTCCACGGCGGCCGCGACGGCCCGGTCGTGCGCGAGGTCGATGTCGACCCCGGCGTCTCGCACGACGGCTTCGTACCTCGCCCGGTGCTCGCCGTCGAGGAGCAAGGACGGGCCCAGCTCGGCGAGGCCCTCCGACAGCAGCGACTGCGCCGTCGGCACGACCACGATGGCCTGCTCCAGAAGACCGCGTCCGCGCACCAGGGCGACCTCCTTGAGGCAGCTCTCGGCATGGTGACCGGCGTACGTCTCGTGCAGGACGGTGTGCAGCAGCTCCACTCCCGACCGGGGCAGGTCGGTGTTCACGCTGACGTGGGCTCGCAACCCGCCGAGGTACTCGTGGAAGGCCAGCCAGCCCTGGCCGCTGAGGTACTCGACGTCGAAGCCCTCGCCCTCCGGCAGTCCGAACACCCGCCGGGCGTGCGCTCGCGACTCCTCGACCACGGCGTCGACCACGGCCGGCACCTTGTCGGCAGGCACCTGGGTGGCCCGCTCCCACGCCTGATAGCGGTCGCGGAGCGAGCCCGGCCCGGGGAGCAGCGTCTCGAGTCGCTGGTAGGCCGCGCGCAGGGTCGCCTCGTCGGTGAGGGTCGGCCGCACGCCGAAGCACGCCTCGACCTCGTCGGCGTAGGACCACCGCTCGCCGGCGAGGAGTCCTGCGCGGGCGCGCAGCCCGACCACCTGGTCGCGCAGCCAGGCGTCGGGCAGGTCTGCGAGAAGGCGGTCTGCCTCGGCCACCAGGTCGATCGGTGACGTGAGGAGCTCGGCGTCGACATCGGACGCCATCTCGGGCGGGCCGTAGTAGGACTCGACCACGCCCTCGTCGTGGCGGGCGAGGCGCAGGGCCAGGCGGACGTAGCGCTCCGCGTGCTCGCTCACTCGCGGCCCGACTGGCGGCCCAGGACGAGCGCGATCTCGAGGGTGAAGGCGTCGCGGGCGTCGGTGGGAGTCAGGCCGGTGAGGTCGCCGATCTGGCGGAGCCGGTAGCGGACGGTGTTGGGGTGGCAGAAGAGCACGCGGGCCGTCGCCTCGAGCGACCGGCCCGAGGCGTTGTAGGTCGCGAGGGTCTCGACGAGTGTGTTGCGTCCGCTGACCAGTGGGAGGTACACCTCGTCGACGAGGTGGCGCCGGGCGTGGCCGTCGCCGGCCAGGGCGCGTTCGGGCAGCAGCTCGTCGGACTGCACGGGTCGTGGGGCGTCCGGCCAGCCGGAGGCCGCACGGTGCGCGGACAGGGCGCCGCGCGCGCTGACGTGCGCGTGCTCGAGGTCGTCGACGGCCGGGCCGACCACGACCGGGCCGGGGCCGAAGAAGTCGAGGACGGCACGCGCGGCCTTGGAGGTGTCGTCGACATCGTCGCCGACCCCGCCGAGCAGCACGACGAGTCGATCGCCCTGGCTGGCACAGAGCGCGTCCATGCCGGCGGCCCGCGCCGCGCGCCGGACGTCGTCGAACAGGTCGGTCTCGTGACGTTCCTGCGGCACGGTGCCCAGCACCACGGCCACCGAGCTGCTGTCGCCCCAGCCGAGCGCGCTGGCGCGCGACAGCATCGTCTCGTCGGCCTCGGCGCGGAGCACGGAGTCGACGACGAGCGCCTCGAGGCGGGCGTCCCAGGCGCCGCGGACCTCGGCGGCGCGGGCGTAGACCTCGGCGGTGGCGAAGGCGACCTCCCTGCCGTACCGCAGCACGCCGGCGTGGACGTCGCGGGCGTCCTCGGGGTTCAGGACCGCGTCCAGGTTGGACTCGACGACCTCGATGCCGAGCCGCACCAGGTCCACGGTCTGCTGGAGGCTGATCACGCCGGCCAGGGCCCGCGGGGCGGCGCCGAAGACCTGGGCGGCCACGGCGGTGCCGTCGAGCTCCGGGTGCCGGGCCTCGTCGGCGTACCAGTCGACGAAGCTCTTGATGCCCGCCTGGACGATCACGCCGACCCAGGACCGGTCCTCGGCGCTGAGCTCGGCGAACCACGGCATCTCGTCGTCCATGCGGGCCATGGCGGCGGTGCTGAGCTGGCCGGTGGCCCGGTGCAGGTCGTGGACGGCGCGAGTACGCGGCTCGGCGCGCGGTGCGGTGCCCGGGACCGGGGTCAGCGAGGCGTGTGCGGGCACGGATCGAGGGTATTGGAGGGTGAACACGGGACCAACCGACAGCCAACGCGCCCCTGGTCTGATTGAATCCCCGATGAACTGCTCCTGAGGAGGACGTGTTGCGCGCAGCCGGGACGGCCGGGGGCCACGAGCTGGAGTACCTCACGATCCACGGACACCGGCGCGCATTCGTGCGGACCGGCTCCGGCCCCGCGCTGCTCCTCCTGCACGGCCTCGGCGCCGACCACACCACCTGGGAGCCGGTCATCGACCAGCTCGCCCGGCGGTACACCGTCATCGCGCCCGACCTCCTGGGGCACGGGCAGTCGGCCAAGCCGCGCGCCGACTACAGCGTCGGCGGGTACGCGAACGGCATGCGCGACCTGCTGACCGTGCTCGGCATCGACAAGGTGACGGTCGTCGGGCACTCGTTCGGAGGCGGCGTGGCGATGCAGTTCGCCTACCAGTTCCCCGAGCGCACCGAGCGGCTCATGCTGGTGGGCTCCGGTGGCCTCGGTCCCGACGTGCATCCCGTGATCCGGGCCATCACCACGCCCGGGTTCGAGTACCTCATGGGCCCGCTGACCCTGCCCGGCGTCCGACACGTCGTCGCCACCGCCATGCGGGGCCTCTCGCGGACCGGCGTGAAGGAGTTCCGCGACTTCGACGAGGTCGCCTCGATCTACGAGACGTTCCAGGACTTCGACGCCCGCTCGGCCATCTGCCACGTGACCCGGGCCGTCGTCGACTGGCGCGGCCAGATCGTGACCATGGCCGACCGCGCGTACCTCACCGAGGCCATGCCGCTCTGCGTGATCTGGGGCGAGGACGACCGGGTCATCCCGGCCACCCACGCGTCGCTCGCGTCCGTGCTGGCGCCCAGCGCCCGCGTCGAGATCATCTCGAACGCCGGCCACTTCCCGCACAAGGACCACCCCGAGCGGTTCGTGCGCATCGTCAACGACTTCGTCCGCAAGACCCAGCCCGCGACGTACTCGCGCTCTCGCTTCCGCTCGCTCCTGCGCACCGGGTACGTGCCCGCCCCGGTCGCCGAGCAGCCTGTGGAGATCGCCAGCGTCACGCCCATCCGCTGAGCCGCTGGCCGGTCAGGCGGCGCCGCCCTCCTGCTTGACGCCGCTTACGGCAGTGGGGTCGGTGATGCGGTAGTGGTCGAGGGCCTTCTGGACGGTGTCGCGGCCGATCGCACCTTCCTCGGCGAGGGCGGCGAGGGCCTGGACCACCACGGACTCGGCGTCGACCTTGAAGAAGCGGCGGGCGGCGGCGCGGGTGTCCGCGAAGCCGAACCCGTCGGCGCCGAGGGCGTGGTAGCGCTGCGGGACCCACGGTGAGATCTGCTGCTGCACGGCCTTCATGTAGTCGCTGACGGCGACCACCGGGCCCGGGGCGCCACCGAGCTTGCGGGTCACGAAGGGCACCCGGGGGTTCTCGGTCGGGTTCAGCAGGTTCCACTCCTCGGTGGCCACGGCCTCGCGGGAGAGCTCGTTCCACGACGTGACGGACCAGGTGTCGGCGGCGATGCCCCAGTCGGTGGCGAGCAGCTGCTGGGCCTTGGCGATCCAGGCGTACCCGACCCCGCTGGCGAGCAGCTGGACGCGCGGGGCGTCGGCCGGCAGGTCACCCACCGGCGTGGCCACGTGGTGGATGCCGCCGAGGAGACCCTCGAGGTCGAGGTTCTCCGGTTCGCTGGGCTGCACGGCCGGCTCGTTGTAGACGGTCAGGTAGTAGATGACGTTCTCGCCCTGGGGGTGCTCGTCCGACGACCCGTACATCCGGTCGAGACCGTTGCGGACGATGTGTGCGATCTCGTAGGAGAACGCCGGGTCGTAGTGCACGACAGCGGGGTTGGTCAGCGCGAGCAGCGGCGAGTGCCCGTCGGCGTGCTGGAGTCCTTCGCCGGTCAGCGTCGTGCGACCGGCGGTGGCGCCGATCAGGAAGCCCCGGGCCAGCTGGTCGGCCATCGCCCAGATCGAGTCGGCGGTCCGCTGGAAGCCGAACATCGAGTAGAAGATGTAGAACGGGATCATCGGCTCGCCGTGGGTGGAGTACGACGACCCGGCGGCGGTCGCGGACGCGACGCAGCCGGCCTCGGAGATGCCCTCGTGCAGCATCTGGCCCTCCACGGACTCCTTGTAGGACATCAGCTGCTGGCGGTCGACCCCTTCGTACTTCTGCCCGCCGGGGTTGTAGATCTTGGCCGTGGCGAACATGGAGTCCATGCCGAAGGTGCGGTACTCGTCGGGAGCGATCGGCACGATCCGCTTCCCGATGGACGGGTCCTTCATCAGGTCCTTGAGCAGCCGCACGAACGCCATCGTCGTGGCGATGGCCTGCTTCCCGGAGCCGGCCCGCAGCTCGTCGTACGTCTCCTTGCCCGGAAGCGTGATCGCCGTCGGCCGGACCCGGCGCATGGGGACGCCCCCACCGAGCGCCGCGCGACGCTCGCGAAGGTAGGCGAGCACGTCGCTGTCCTCGCCCGGGTGGTAGAACGGCGCCGACCCGTCCTCGTTGTAGGCGTCGTCGATCTCCGTGTCGGAGATGGGCAGCTCGAGCCGGTCGCGGAATGTCTTAAGCGCACTGGCGTTGAGCTTCTTCATCTGGTGGGTGGCGTTCT
>JAICRP010000149.1 GCA_025966445.1 Nocardioides sp. | reverse complement strand
TCGCCTTGTTCTCGGCGTAGGCGTAGAAGTCGATCGCCCCGGTGTAGCGTCCCTCCGCGATGGCCAGCTGGGTCGCGATGACGGCGTCCACACCGAGCATCTCGCCGATGGGCTCGACCATCTCCCGCCCGGACGCCGACACGATGATGACGTCGCGACCGGCCAGCTGGTGCTCCTCGATGAGCGTGACGGCCTCGTCGTACACGAGAGGCTCGGCGCCGACGACGTGATCGCCACCCAGCTCGAGATCGTCGACGGCAAGTACACCGGCACCATCGAGTACTACGCCTACGCCGAGGAGAAGGCCCGCGCCATCCGTGTGCTCGCCGACGAGCGGGGGTACGACCTCGAGGGGAGCTTCGCCTACAGCGACTCGGTGACCGACGTCCCGATGCTCGAGGCCGTCGGCCACCCGCACGCCGTGAACCCCGACAAGGAGCTGCGCCGGATCGCCGCCGACCGGGGCTGGCCGATCCTGGTGTTCACCAAGCCCGTCACCCTCGGCAGCCGGCTGCCACCGGCCCGCTCGGCCCTCGCCGCCCTGGCCGTGGGCGGCGTGGGCGCGGTCGGCTGGGCACTCTGGGCAAGCGCGCGACGCCGTCGTCTCGGTGCGTGACACGACGGCCGGGACCGCCTGACCTGCACGTACTCCGCGCTCCACCAAACCCCAGCAAAGTCAAGGGTTGTGAGCCTCGCGCGACGGGCGTACAACTGAGGCAGAGAAAAGAACACCCGCACGCGAACCGGGTACCCACGCGGCGACCTACCCTTCCTACCGGGCGCGAGCCACCGGGATCCTCCCGAGGCAGCAGTTGAGTGTGCACGCCTGGTAGCCATCGGTTTGCGTGTCAGTGACGGCATCCGCCTCAGCGGGTGCCGTCACATCGTTGAGCGGCCCGCCAGCGGGCTCGCCTCGGCCGCCTTGGCCGCCGCCTCCGCCGCGTACCTCAGCCAGGCGGCCACGCCGGCCGGTCCACCGTCGCGGTACGCCCGCAGGTTCGACTCGTACGCCGCCCGGAGCGCCAGGTGCCCAGCTTCCGGCACGAGCACCGAACGCTCGTCGACGCCGCGGGCCACCCACACCAGCCGCTCGGCGGCGCGCGCCACGATCCCGTTGTGGGAGGGGAACGGAGCCGCCGTCGCGAGGTCGGCGTGCACGACCGCCGCCACCAGCAGGGCGGGGGCGGCCGTCGTGCCGTCCAGCAGCCGACCCAGGGTCTGCAGGCGGTCGAGGGAGGCGGCGTCCCGGGGCCGGCCGGACTCGGCGTCGCCGGAGGCCAGCGCGTGCAGGCGGGCGAAGGCCTGCAAGGGGGAGGTACGCAGGGTCGGCACCAGCGACAGCAGGTGCACCGAGACCCGCACGGCGTCCGCCGCGACCTGGTCTCCCGAGCCCGCACGGACCGCCTCCAACGAGGACGCCGAACCCTCCAGGACCGCCGACGCGTGGGCGCCGACCAGGAGCGCCTCGGCGGTCTGGTCCGAGGACGTACGCCTCAACCCGCGGTCGCGCAGCAGCGCGTCGATGCCGTCGCGGGTGGCCGCGAACGCCGACGGCACACCCTCCAACCGGAGCAACGGCGCGAGCGGGTCGGCGTCGGGCATGGCACCAGTCTCGCGGGTAGGGTCGGCCCCGATGAGCGAGGACCCCACCCCGGAAGCGACACCTGACTGGGCGCACTCCTTCGGGGGCGTCGCGGACGCCTACGAACGCGCCCGTCCGACGTACCCGCCCGAGGCCGCCCAGTGGCTGGTCGGCCAGCAGGCCGCGACGGTCCTCGAGCTCGGCGCGGGGACCGGCAAGCTCACCGAGCAGCTCGTCGCCCTCGGGCACGGCATCGTCGCCACCGACCCCGACCAGGCCATGCTCGACCGGCTGCAGCGCAAGCTGCCCGAGGTCAGCACGTTCGTCGCCCACGCCGAGGAGCTGCCGGTCGGTGACCACGGGTTCGACGCCGTCGTGGCGGCCCAGGCCTTCCACTGGTTCGACCTCGACCGGGCCCTGCCCGAGATCGCCCGCGCCCTGAAGCGGGGTGGTCGGCTCGGCCTGGTCTGGAACCAGCGGGACGAGAGCATCCCCTGGGTACGCCGGCTCGGCGCCGTCATCGGCACGCAGGACCAGCTCGACGAGCCCGCCCAGGCGCTCGACGACAGCGGGCTCTTCGGCCCGGTCGAGGAGGCTCGGTTCAAGCACTGGCAGCAGGTCGACCGCAAGAGCATCCAGGACCTCGTGCTCTCCCGGTCGAACATCGCGGTGCTGGACGAGGCGGCGCGGGCCGCCAAGCTGGCCGAGGTGGTCGCCTTCTACGACGAGTACGGCCGCGGCATGGACGGCATGCAGCTGCCGTACGTGACGCGGTGCTTCCGGGCCACCGTCCTGGACCAGCCCGGCGACGACGACCCCGACGTCGAGGCCGCGGACCGCGACGACCCCTCGGACGGCAACGACACCGACATGCTGCTCATCGACTTCCGCTGACGTCGACCCGTCGCTCGGAACGACGCGCCGCGTCGGCGTACCGCTGCGCCAGCAACCTCACCTCGGCGACCAGCTCGGGTGAGTCGAGCACCTCGAACGGCGCATCCCACCAAGCGAGGTACTTCGCGACCATCGCGGCACTGTCGGAGCCGACCGTGACCACGCACGCGTCGTCGCCGTCGGGCTCGATCTCGACGGAGGCGGGGGCCCGCCCGCGGATCACGTCGGCCGGCGCGAGCAGCCGTACCCGGTAGCGCTGCTGCCACGACGCGGTCTCCAGGGCCCGCACGACGAAGCTCTCGAAGCCGCCCTCGGGGTCCGGCCGCGACCGGAAGCGACGGCCGTTCGGCACCTTGACCCGCAGCCGATCGACGCGGAAGGTCCGCCAGTCGTCGCGTCCCACGTCCCAGCCCAACAGGTACCAGCGAGCGCCGCGCAGGACGAGGCGGTACGGCTCGACCTCCCGGTGCGTCTCGCTGCCGGACGCGTCGCGGTAGGCGAACCTCAGCTGCTCGCGCGCGTGGATCGCGGCCGCGATCGGGGGCAGCGAGTCCGTGGCCACGGCGGGACTTCCGACCGGGGCGTTCACCGTGACGCCCGCCAGCGTCTCGAGACGCGGACGGAGGCGCGACGGAAGCTGCGCCACGACCTTGCTGAAGGCCCGCATCGACGACTCCGCCGTGTCGGACAGTCCGTGCGACGCGGCCAGGATGAGACCGAGCGACACGGCCATCGCCTCGTCATCGTCGAGCAGCAGCGGGGGGAGGCGACTGCCGGAACCGAGTCGGTAGCCGCCCGCGACTCCCGGGGACGCCCCCACCGGGTAGCCGAGCTCGCGCAGCGTCGCGACGTCGTTGCGGACCGTGCGCACCGACACGCCGAGCTCGTCTGCCAGGGACGGACCGGTGTGGTCACCCGGCACCTGGAGCGCGGCGAGGAGGCGGAGCAACCGCGCGGACGTGGTCAGCACGCCTTCAGGTTACCGACGAATGCGGAAGCAAATCTGCCGCAATGGCTGGTGGAATCGTGGCAACCGACCGACGAAAGGAAGCTCGTCATGGGTACTCCCACCATCGCCACCATCGTCTTCCCGGCCCGCGACTTCGAGGCCGGCGTGACCGCGTGGACCTCGGTGTTCGGCACCGGCCCCGCCTTCTCCAGCAGCGGACAGGAGACTCCGCCCGGTGAGGCGGACTTCGCGGTGTTCAAGACCCCGGACATCGAGATCGGGCTCACCTCCCTGCCCTGGGTCGACGAGCCTCTCGTGTTCATCGACGCCGACGACATCGAGCAGAAGCGACGTGAGCTGATCGCCGCCGGTGCCACCGCCCTCGGTGAGGTCGCCGACGGTTCGCTCGCCGAGATCGGCACCGCCCCCATCACCAACGGCGACGCCGAGACCGGGGTGGTCGAGGTGCCCGGGGCCAGGCTCGCCGTCGTCCGGCTCGCCGACGGGAACGTGCTCGGCCTGCGTCAGGCGTTGCCCGTCGCCTGGTGACGGGAGGGCGTCGTCTCGTCCACGAGTGACGTGAGGACAGCCAGGTCCTGGACGTCCTGAGGTCGGGGCTCGTACCCCGTGTGCACGCGGAGCTGCCACGCGGCGGAGACGCACGGCACCACGCGTTCCCCCAACGCGCCGGTCGTCAGGTGTTCCTTCGGATAGTCGTACGTCGTCGCGTCGGGGCCCGCCTGGACGCCGTCGCCGGACTCCGAGAACCGGACAGGATGCAGGTCGAGCCATCCGTGCGGTGAGACCAGCTCGAGCCGGATCGGCAACCAGTCCGTCTCGCTCTCGTACCCCAGCTCGGTTGCCCGCTCGAGGCATGTGTCCCAGCCGGTCGCGTCAACCGCGAGGTCGAGGTCCCGGTGCTCACGGGTCTGGTGACCGAGCAGTGCATCCACGCCCCAGCCGCCGAGAACCCAGTAACGAACGTCGTGAGCGTCGAGCTGCTGCAGCACTCGCTCGACCTCGCGAAGCTCCATGGCCGTGACGGTCCGCTCAGCCTTGGCGAATGCGGGGACCAGAGAGGGCTGCCATGCGCCTGACGCTGGTCCTGGCCCCGCGCGCGAACGCCCGAAGGTCAGAACAGGTCGCGGAGACGGGCGAGCAGGGAGTCCTTGACCGCCTGGGTGACCGCGGCGTTCACCTGTTCGTCGAGGTCGTCCTGGTCGTCGAGGTTGGCGAGGAGCGTGCGCAGGTCGAGCTCGTCGATCGCGCGGACGAGGACGTCGTCGGTCTTCACGGCGGCGTCGATCACGGAGGCCGGGAGCGCCCGGATCACGCTCTTCAGGAAGTCGTCGAGGTCCGCGTTGTCGAGAGCCTCGTCGACGAGCGCCGATGCTGGCGGCAGCGACCCGTCCTCCTGCATCCGGCCGACGGCCGACAGCAGTCCGCCTCGGAGGGCCTCGATCTCCTCGTCCGTACGGGGCCCGGGCTGCGCGAGCTCGAGCGTGAGCGCCTCGCGGCTGACGCCGAGGGTGCAGGCCGCCTCGTCGATGCCGATCAGGACGAGCCGCTCGGTGAGGCCGTCCAGACCTCCCGCTTGCGAGGTGACGGTCCGCGCCACGCACGGGTCGGCCGGCCGGAGGGGCTCGAACTCGCCGCCACCGTGGGCCACCTGGACACCGAGGACCCCGCACACCAGGACCAGGGCCAGGACCGGCAGGCCGACCATCCGCCACCCACCGGTCACGACGTCCTCCGTCGCGGGGCGATGACGGTCAGCAAGGCGGCCACGGCCAGAGCCGCGCCGATGAGGAACGAGTCGCGGAAGGCCCGTGTCGCAGCGCGCTCCAGCTGCTCGTCGAGGTCCCGCTCGAGCTCGGCCGCGGCCAGCCGCTCGCCGGCGTCGAGGTCCGCCGACACGAAGGCGCGGTGCAGGTCGGGGATCCGACCCCGCTGCTGGGTGAGCTCCCGACCGAGCGCCTCGGCGAGTGCGATCTTGTTGTCGGGCAGGAGCGGAGCGTCGAGCACCAACGAGGCGATGGCCTCCTGCGCCGGCACCTGCGCATCCTGGAGGTCGGCCGTGAACACGGGCGTGAGGATGGCCAGCCCCACGACCACGCCCACGTGACGAGCGCCGATCGTCCACCCCGCGTGCTCGACGCGAGGAAAGCGCATCTCCATGGCCTGCGAGGTGAGCCGGTCGACGGTGAGCCCGAGCCCCAGCCCCACGAGCGCCTGCGGCGCGACCGTCCAGGCGAGCTCGGACGACGGGAGGAGCGCGAGCGCGGCCAGCCCGCCGGCGATGAGGAAGCAGCCCACCGCGACCTCGACCTCAGGCGTCGGTCCGAAGATCCGGGCCAGCGGGCGGGCGGCGAGGGCCGCGAGCGGCACGACGGACACGACCAGCGCCGCCGTCACCGGCGAGTGGCCCCACCCCTCGACGAGGAGCAGGACCAGCAGGAACAGCGCCGCCGTGAGAGCCGCCGACAGCAACGCGAGGGTCAGGTTGGGCCGCAGAGCCGGGCGATGTCGGTCCGGCGCCACCGCCGCCACGGCGTGGAGGGCGAGCGCGGCCGGGACCGCGAGGACCGCGAACGGCACCTGCACCACGAAGATGGCCTGCCACGAGAACGCCCCGGTGAGGAGTCCGCCGGCGGCCGGTCCCGCCGCGGTCCCGATCACGCCGGCCGTCACCCAGGCCGCGACGCCGCGACGCTCGCCGTACTCCGCGACCAGGAGCTCCAGGCAGCCCACCAACGCCAACGCGCCGCCCAACGCCTGCACGCAGCGGGCCGCGATCAGCACCTCGATCGACGGCGCGACCGCGCACCACGCCGACGAGGCGGCGAACACGGCGATCCCGGCGGCGGTGAAGCTCCGTGGCCTCAGCCGCGTGAACATCACGGCCACCGGCACGGCACAGAGCCCCAGCACCAGGTTGAACGAGATCAGCACCCACGCGACCTCGCCGACGGTGGTGTCGAGGTGCCGCAGGATGTCGGGCAGCGCGAGCGTGACCACCGCCGAGTCCGCGAGCACCAGCGCCACGGTCACGGCGAGCAACGGGGCCGCGGCACGACGCACGCGGACATCTTCGCAGCGGCACCAGGGGTCCAGGTGCAGGCGCCCGTCACGCCGGGCTGGTCGCGTCGCTCAGGACCACGTGGTCCGAGCCGCCCCGGCTCCGCACGCCGATCTGCCGCAGGTGCAGACGACGATCTTGCCCACCTCGACTCGACACGGTCGAGGAGCCGGTGTCGGTGACCGGTGCCAGGCTGGACGTCATGGCGGACAGTCGCTTCGAGGTGCGCGCCCTCGACGAGTCGACCTGGCCGGCCTTCGCGACGCTCGTGGAGGCCAACAACGGCATCTTCGGCGGCTGCTGGTGCATCGGCTTCCACGCCGAGGGCGCTGCCGGGTCGGCGGAAGCCAACCGCGACCGCAAGCTCGAGCGGGTACGGGCCGGGACCGCCCACGCCGCCCTCGTCTTCGAGGGCGACGAGTGCGTCGGCTGGTGCCAGTTCGGCGCGCCCGACGAGGTGCCCCGCATCAAGAACCGCGTCGCGTACGAGAAGGGGGTCACCGACCTCCCGGACTGGCGGATCGCCTGCAACTACGCCGGCAAGGGCCACCGTCGCCAGGGCGTCGCCACGGCCGGGCTCGCGGGCGCACTCGGGCTGATCGCCGGGCTCGGTGGCGGCCGGGTCGAGGGCTACCCGGAGGACGCCGCGCTGGTCCCCGCCGGGTTCCTGTTCCACGGCGCACTCTCCACGTTCGAGCGGTTGGGGTTCGGGCGCGACCGCCAGATCGGCAAGCACCGGTGGGTCGTGTCGAGGACGGTCGACCCCGGCTAGAAGAGGAGACGTCATGCCTGCGTTCAGCTCATCCGACGACCTGCAGGGAGCCAGGTTCGTCGAGACCAACCTGCGGGGCGCCCGGTTCGTCGGCGCCGACCTGTCGGGCGTCGTGATGCGCGGGGTGCAGGTCGAGGAGGCCGACATCGACGCCCCTTGGCTGCCGCACGGCGGCTACCTGCGCGTCAACGGCGTCGACGTGACCCCCTACGTCGAGGCCGAGCTCGACCGGCGCTTCCCCGGCCGCGCCGACCGACGCGCCGACGACCCCGAGGGGCTGCGCGCGGCCTGGGCCGTCCTCCAGGGCACTTGGGCGGCCACCCTCGACCGCGCGGCCGCGATGCCGCCCGGCACGGTGGACGTCTCCGTGGACGGTGAGTGGTCGTTCGCGCAGACGCTGCGCCACCTGGTCCTGGCCACCGACACCTGGCTGCGGCGCGGGGTGC
>JAICRP010000141.1 GCA_025966445.1 Nocardioides sp. | reverse complement strand
TGGACGAGTCCGGCGGCCGGTACGTGCACGTCATCGCCGACGGCTCCATCGGCAAGTCCGGTGACATCGCCAAGGCCGTCGCGTGCGGGGCCGACGCCGTGATGGTCGGATCGCCGTTCGCGCGGGCCACCGACGCCCCCGGCCGGGGCTTCCACTGGGGCGGCGAGGCGCACCACCCGTCGCTGCCGCGCGGCCAGCGGGTCGAGATCGGCACGGTCGGCACCCTCGAGGAGATCCTGTTCGGGCCCTCGCGCGTGGCCGACGGCACGATGAACATCGTCGGCGCCCTGCGCCGGGCGATGGCCACGACCGGCTACACCGAGCTCAAGGAGTTCCAGCGCATCGAGGTCGTCGTCCAGTGATCCTCACGGTCGCCGCCGCCCAGGCCCAGGCCGTGGCCGGCGACCTCGCCGCGAACGTCCGGACGGCGGCTGCCCTGGTCCGCGAGGCGGCCGACCGTGGTGCCCGGGTCGTGGTGCTTCCGGAGGCGAACCTCACCGGCTACGACCTCGACGTCTTCGCCGGGCCGCTGCCCTCGCTCGTCGACCTCCCGCTCGACGCGCTGCGGGACACGGCCCGGGACACGGGCGCGGTCGTGGTGGCGGGCAGCGCGCTGGCCGCCGAGGGGGTGGCCACGCTCTCGAGCGTCGTGGTGCACCCCGACGGCGCGGTCGACGTGCCCTACGACAAGCAGCACCTCGACGGCGACGAGGCCACGTACTTCACCGCCGGCGACCACGGCGCCTCGATCCGCGTCGACGGGCTCGAGCTCGGGCTGTCGATCTGCTACGACGGCTGCTTCCCCGAGCACGCCCGCGCCGCAGCCGAGGACGGCGCGGTCGCCTACCTCAGCTCCTCGGCGTACTTCGCGGGCGCGGAACACCGTCGCGACCTCTACTACGCCGCCCGCGCGGTCGAGAACGGCATGTACGTCGTCTTCGCCGGCCTCACGGGCCGGTGCGGGTCGCGGGACTTCAGCGGCGGTTCCGCCGTCTATGACCCCGAGGGCCGCGCCCTCGTCCGGCTCGGCACCGAGCCCGGCGTGGCGGTGGCCGACCTCGACACCGACGTCGTCGACGCCACCCGCGCGCGGCACACCATGCTCGTCGACCACCGCGACACCCTGGGCCGGCGGGACGTCCTACGAATCGAGGGCTAGGACCCACGACTCGTAGGACGTCCGCGGACGAGCCGGACCACGAACCACACCGCGCCGGCCACGAGCAGCAGGACCAGCAGCGCGCCGACGTCGCCGGGGACCAGGTAGCTGTCGTCGTAGAGGACCCGCTGGTACGGCGCGTCGGACCCGGCCCGGGCGAAGGTGAAGTCCGCGACGATCTGGGCGGGGTCGGGCAGCCACTGCGAGGTGGCCGTGAGGTACGGGGTCTCGGCCAGCCACCCCTGGAGCGTCGGTGACGTCACCTCGCCGGGCGAGAGCGTGCCGGCGAACGCGACGTCCGGACGGGTCGAGCCCGAGGCGACGGCATCGGTGCGCCGCATGCGGTGGTCCGCGAGCACGTACACCGTGGGCTGCTGGGTCTCCTCGGCCGCCGACGACATCCGCATCGGGTAGACCGCCTCGTCGCTCGCGAACGACATCGCGATGGGCGGCAGGGTGCCCGCCAGGCTCTGTCCCACGGCGTTGAGCTGCACGGCGACGAAGCTCCAGCCCTCGTCGACGTACGGCGTGACGGCGCTCTGCAGTGCGGGCGAGCTCTCGTAGCCGTGCTCCGTGAGCCACCCGTCGAGCGCTCGGGCATCGGTCGCCGAGAGCGTGGTCGCCCGCAGCGGGCCCAGGTCGACCGTGTCCAGCACCTGCACGCCTCCACCGGGCCCGCCGGCCGAGGCGCCGTCGCCGTCGCCGTCGCCGAAGAGGAGGGGCGGGCCGAAGAGGTGTCGCCGCTCCTCGGTGCGCGGAACGGTGACCGCGGCCAGGTCCGTGAAGACCTGTTCGTCGCCCAGGGCCACGGTGGCCGGCGTCGGTGTCGGCACGAGCAACCCCGCAGTGACGGCCTCCGACCGGGTGCTCAGCCGCAGCAGGATCGTCTCCTGGGTCCCGTCCCAGACGACGACCGCGGTCTCGCCGCTGACGGAGGTGTCGCCGCCGGGCTGGTCCACCACTCCGCCACACGCGCACGCCTGGGCCGGAGCGACGAGCACCAGGGGGACCGGGGTCGACATGACGGCCAGCAGCAGGGCCAGCCACCGCCTCATCGTTCCTCCAGTCCCGTGGGTGCGCCCAGGCTAGTGGCGAGAGGGCAGGCAGGATGGGCACATGACCCAGGCGAGCGCACTGAGCCCGGGGGCTCGCGACCGAGCGCTCACCGCGCTGGCGGCGACGCCCACCGACGGGGAGCTCGACGTCCTCGTCGTCGGCGGCGGGATCGTCGGGGCCGGCACGGCCTTGGACGCGGTGACCCGCGGACTCGCCACCGGGCTGATCGAGCAGCGCGACCTGGCCTCCGGCACCAGCTCGCGGAGCAGCAAGCTGATCCACGGCGGTCTCCGGTACCTGGAGATGTTCGACTTCGGCCTGGTGCGCGAGGCGCTCGAGGAACGCGGCCTGCTGCTGACGCGCCTGGCCCCGCACCTGGTCACGCCGGTGCCGTTCCTCTACCCCCTGCACCACACGTGGGAGCGCCCGTACGTCGGGGCCGGGCTCGCGCTGTACGACGCGATGGCGATGACGGGCAAGTACGACATGGGCGTGCCGAAGCACGCGCACCTGTTCCGCAAGCAGGTCGCCAGGATCGCCCCCGACCTGCGCACCGAGGACCTCAAGGGCGCCATCCGCTACTACGACGCCCAGGTCGACGACGCCCGCCTGGTGCTCACCGTTGCGCGTACGGCGGCCAGCCACGGCGCGCACGTCGCGACCCGGACGCGCGTGACCGGCTTCGTGCGCGAGGGCGAGCGGGTCGTCGGGGTGCGGGCCGTCGACCTCGAGTCCGGCCGCGAGATCGAGGTACGGGCCAAGGTGGTCGTGAACGCGGCCGGCGTGTGGACCGACGAGATCCAGGAGCTGGTGGGCGGTCGGGGCGCCCTCCACGTCCAGGCCAGCAAGGGCATCCACCTCGTCGTGCCGCGCGACCGGATCCGGTCCGAGGCGGGGTTCATCGCCCGGACGGAGACGTCGGTGCTGTTCGTGATCCCGTGGGGCCCGCACTGGATCATCGGCACCACCGACACCGACTGGAACCTGGACAAGGCCCACCCGGCCGCCTCGCGGTCGGACATCGACTACCTGCTCGCCCACGTCAACACGCTGTTGCGCGAGCCGCTGGACCACACCGACGTCGTGGGCGTCTACGCCGGCCTCCGGCCCCTCGTCACGGGCGCCCGTGAGCCGACGTCCCGGATCTCCCGCGAGCACACGGTCGTCGCGCCCGTACCCGGTCTGGTGATGATCGCCGGCGGCAAGCTCACGACCTACCGGGTGATGGCCAAGGACGCCATCGACGTCGCCGTCCCCCATGCGCGCGACTGCATCACGGACCGGATCCCGCTCGTCGGCGCCGACGGGTTCCTGGCCCGCTCCAACCAGCGGGTGCTGCTCTCGCGCCGAGCCGGCCTCAGCGTCAGCCGCGTCGACCACCTCCTCGGCCGGTACGGCGGCCTCGTCGACGAGGTGCTCGCCCTGCTCGCCTCTCGTCCCGAGCTCGCCGCGCCGCTCGAGGGAGCCGACGAGTTCCTGGCGGCCGAGGTCGTCTACGCCGTCTCGCACGAGGGCGCGCGCCACCTCGACGACGTCCTCACGCGACGGACGCGCATCTCGATCGAGACCTTCGACCGCGGCATCCACGCGGCGGCCCCGGCCGCCCGCCTGATGGCGGGTGAGCTCGGCTGGGACGAGGCCCGCACCGCCGACGAGGTCGACCACTACCTGCGCCGCGTCGAGGCCGAACGTCAGAGCCAGACGATGCTCACCGACCAGGAGGCCGACGAGGCCCGGGTCAGCGCGCCGGACATCGTCTAGACCGGTTCGTTGGTCGAGGAGGACCAGGTCCCGTCCCGAGAGAGACCTCGCATCGTCGGCGGGCGTCTCACGGTGTCTCGTGACGGTCGCTGCGCGACCTCCTCGACCACCGACGGCGGGTTGACAAAAGGCACAGTTGTGTCAAGGGCCACGATCGGTGGTCGCGGTGTCCGGGGTCACCTACGCTCGGCGGTATGACTGCCGGTAACCCTGACCCGCTGGTGACCGGGCCGCGCGACCCCGAGCACGACGCCAGCGCCACCTTGGCGTTCGAGCCCGAGTACGCCGCCGCGCTGACCCAGCGCGTGACCTCGTCGTCGGGGGAGTCGGCGGTGGTGATCTCGCCGCTCACCGGGCAGCCGCTGGCCCACGTCCCGCAGTCGAGCAACGACGACGTCGCCGAGGCCTTCCGCCGCGCCCGACGGGCACAGGTCGCGTGGGCCCGGACGTCCCTCGACCAGCGGGCCGAGGCGCTGCTGCGGTTGCACGACCTGGTGCTCGACCGGCAGGACGAGATCATCGACCTGATCGTGTGGGAGTCAGGCAAGGCCCGCAAGCACGCCTGCGACGAGCCGCTCCACATCGCGCTGACCGCGCGCTACTACGCGCGCACGGCCCACAAGCACCTCGACAGCGAGCGCCGTCTGGGTGTGATCCCCACCCTGACGCGGATCGACGTCAACCACGTCCCCAAGGGGGTGGTCGGCATCATCTCGCCCTGGAACTACCCGTTCACGATGGCGCTGTGCGACGGGATCCCCGCCCTGATGGCCGGCAACGCGGTCGTGATCAAGCCCGACGCCCAGACGATGCTGTCGGCGCTGCTCGCCGCCGAGCTGCTCGAGGAGGCCGGCATCCCGCGCGACCTGTGGCAGGTGGTCGCCGGGCCCGGACCCGAGATCGGCGCCGCGATCATCGGCCGTGCCGACTTCGTCTGCTTCACCGGGTCCACCGCGACCGGCAGGCTGATCGCGAAGGGCTGCGCCGAGCGGCTCATCGGCTGCTCGCTCGAGCTCGGCGGCAAGAACCCGATCCTGGTGCTCCGCGACGCCGACATCGAGAAGGCCGCCGAGGGCGCGGTCCGCGCGTCGTACTCCAACGCCGGCCAGCTCTGCGTCTCGACCGAGCGGATGTTCGTCGCCGACCAGGTCTACGACCGGTTCGTGGACCGGTTCGTGGCCCGCACCGAGGCGATGACGCTCGGCGCGACCCTCGACTGGGGCAACGACATGGGCAGCCTCATCTCCGAGAATCAGCTCGTCGCGGTGCAGGCGCACGTCGACGACGCGGTCGCCAAGGGTGCCGTCGTGCGCACCGGTGGGCGCGCGCGGCCGGACCTGGCGCCGTACTTCTTCGAGCCCACGATCCTCGAGGGCGTCACCCCGGACATGGCCTGCTTCGGCTCCGAGACCTTCGGGCCGGTCGTCGCGGTGTACCGCTTCCACGACGAGGCGGACGCGATCGCCCGGGCCAACGAGGGCGAGTACGGGCTGAACGGCTCGATCTACTCCCAGGACGGCGCCCGCGCGCGGGCGATGGCCCGCCAGATCAAGTGCGGCAGCGTCAACATCAACGAGGCGTTCGGGGCGACGTTCGGCAGCCTCGACTCGCCGATGGGGGGTATGCGCGAGTCCGGCCTCGGCCGCCGGCAGGGCGCCGAGGGAATCCGTCGCTACACCGAGACCCAGGCGGTGGGCACCCAGCGGCTGATCCGCTTCGCGCCGATGTTCGGCATGTCGGACGCGGCGTACGCCAAGGTGATGACCGCCAGCCTCCGGCTGATGAAGAAGCTGGGCCGCCCTTGAGCCACGTCGACTTCGACGTCCTCGTCGTCGGGTCGGGCTTCGGGGGTTCGGTCACCGCGTTGCGGCTGACCGAGAAGGGCTACCGCGTCGGCGTGCTCGAGGCCGGTGCTCGGTTCGCCGACGAGGACTTCGCGGCCACTTCCTGGGACCTCAAGAAGTTCCTGTTCCGCCCCGAGGTCGGCTGCTACGGGATCCAGCGGATCGACATGCTCAAGGACTGCCTGATCCTGTCGGGCGCGGGGGTGGGCGGCGGCTCGCTGGTCTACGCCAACACGCTGTACGAGCCACTGCCGGCCTTCTACGACGACCCCGCCTGGCGCGGCATCACCGACTGGCGGGCCGAGCTCGCGCCGTACTACGACCAGGCCAAGCGGATGCTCGGCGTGGTCCCCAACCCGCTGCACACGCCGGCGGACGAGGTGATGCGCCAGGTCGCCGAGCAGATGGGCGTGGGGGAGACGTTCCGGCCGACGCCGGTCGGCGTGTTCTTCGGCGGCCCTGGCGAGACGCCCTCGGACACCGTCGCGGACCCGTACTTCGGCGGGGCCGGACCCGACCGTCACCCTTGCCGCAACTGCGGCGAGTGCATGACCGGCTGCCGCCACAACGCCAAGAACACGCTGGTGAAGAACTACCTCCACCTCGCGGAGGCGAACGGCGCCAGCGTGCTGCCGCTCACCACGGTCACCCGTGTCTCCCCACGCGAGGGCGGCGGGTACGACGTGCACGTGCGCCACACGCGGGCCAAGGTTCGGCGGCGGACGGCGTCTCGCGTGCTCACCGCGGACCAGGTCGTGTTCGCCGCCTCGGCCCTCGGCACCCAGCGGCTCCTGCACCGCATGAAGGCGGAGGGTCACCTGCCTCGCCTCTCCGACCGCCTGGGCGAGCTCGCCCGCACCAACTCGGAGTCGATCCTCGGCTCGATCGCGCGGGACGCCTCGGTCGACTACACGCAGGGTGTCGCGATCACGTCCTCCTTCCACCCCGACGCGCACACGCACATCGAACCGGTGCGCTACGGCAAGGGCTCGAATGCGATGTCCCTGATGCAGACCGTGCTCACCGACGGCGACGGCGGTGACGACGGGGTCCCGCGGTGGCGGACCTGGCTGGGGGAGATGTGGCGCGAGCGCACGCGCGTGCGCCAGCTGTACGACGTGCGGCACTGGTCCGAGCGCACGGTCATCGCCCTGGTCATGCAGGACAGCGACAACTCGATCACCACGTTCCTCAAGCGCAACCGTCTCGGTCGCCTCGTGCTCACGTCGAAGCAGGGGCACGGCGAGCCGAACCCCACCTGGATCCCTGCCGGCAACGAGGCCGCCCGCCGGATGGCCGACGTGATGGGTGGCACCGCCGGCGGCACCCTCGGCGAGCCGTTCAACCGGCCGCTGACCGCGCACTTCATCGGGGGCTGCACCATCGGCGCGACGGTCGAGTCGGGCGTGATCGACCCGTACCAGCGGGTGTACGGCCACCCGGGCCTCCACGTCGCCGACGGCTCCGCGATCACCGCCAACCTCGGTGTGAACCCGTCGCTCTCCATCACGGCGCAGGCCGAGCGGGCGATGGCCTTCTGGCCCAACAAGGGCGAGGATGACCCGCGCCCACCGCTGGGATCGGCGTACGAGCGGGTCGGGCCGGTCGCACCCACCTCCCCGGCCGTCCCGTCGACCGCGCCCGCCGCCCTCCGGCTGCCGTTGGTGGACATCACGTGAGATTCCCGATTTCTCCCCGGTCACGCCCGTAACCACCGCCCTGGAGGCGTCGTTGGACGTGCGGGTCCGGTCCTGTGCTCCCTCACTGGCCGGACCTTGCCGGGGAGGGCCTGTTCCGACTCGGCGCGCAGGGCCCGGCCACCCCTCCCTCCCCGGCCGGGCCCTGTCTCATGGGCGAGCCGAGCTCGCCTGCCCGCCGCGGCGGACCTGGATGGTGGCGCGTGGGCGTCCGACGTTGCACGCTGTGCTCATGCCTCGTCACACCGGTGTCGACCACGTCATGCTCACGGTCACCGACCTCGACGTGAGCACGCGGTTCTACGCCGACGTGATGGGGCTGCTGCCCCTGCTGGACTTCGGGTACGGCCGGCTGCTGATGGACCGCAGGACGGGGTTCACGGTCGGGCTCGCGCTGCCGCCGGATGCCCAGGGTGGGCGGTTCACCCATCTGGC
>JAICRP010000221.1 GCA_025966445.1 Nocardioides sp. | reverse complement strand
GACGTTGAGGGAGTCGATGCCGGCGGCCATGGGGATGGTGGCGCGGCGGTCGGCGGACTCCTCCCAGTGACGCGAGAGGCCATGGCCCTCGCCGCCGAGCACGAGGGCGACCTTGTCGAGACCGCGTACGGCGTCCTCCACCGGCACCGAGTCGCGCGCGAGCGTCAGCGCGACCGTCGTGAAGCCCGCCGCGGAGAGTGTCGCTAGCGCGGAGTCCCAGGACTCCAGGCGCGTCCAGGGCAGCGAGAACACCGCGCCCATGGCGACCTTGATGGATCGGCGGTACAACGGGTCGGCGCACCGCGGTGACAGGAGCACGGCGTCGAAGCCGAGCGCGGCGCCGGAGCGGAAGATCGCGCCCACGTTGGTGTGGTCGACGACGTCCTCCAGCACGAGCACGGACCTGGCGCCGGCCAGCACCGAGTCGAGCGGGGGCAACGGCAACCGTGCCAGCGACGCCAGGGCCCCGCGGTGGACGTGGAAGCCCGTCACCTGCTCGGCCAGCGACTCGGAGACCACGTAGCAGGGCGCGTCGGCGCGAGCGAGCACGTCACCCAGGCCGTCGAGCCAGCGCGGTGCCATCAAGAAGGATCGCGGGGCGAAGCCGGCCTCGACCGCGCGCCGGACGACCTTCTCGCCCTCGGCGAGGAACAGTCCGTGCTCCGCCTCGAGGTGCTTGCGCAGCGACACGTCGCGCAGGTCGCGATAGTCGGCCAGCCGGGGGTCCGCCGGGTCGGCGATCTCGACGAGGGTGGCCACTAGAACGCCTCGGGATGAGCCACCCGGACCACCTCGCCGACCACGATGATGGCCGGAGCCCTGACGGCGTTGGCCTCCAGCGCCTCGCCCAGCGTGCCGAGGGTGGCGAAGACGGTCCGTTCCGCGGGCATCGAGCCGTCGCAGACGACGGCGACGGGGGTACCCGCCGCCCGGCCGCCCGCCACCAGGGCGGAGGCGATGGCGGGTGCGTTCTCGACGGCCATCATCAGCAGGAGGGTGCCGGTCAGCCGGGCGACGGCCTGCCAGTCGACCAGCGAGCCCGGGTGCTCGGGCGGCAGGTGCCCGGAGAGCACCGTGAAGTCGTGGGCCACGCCCCGGTGGGTGACGGGGATGCCGGCCAGGGCGGGGACGGCGATCGGGCTGGTCAGCCCGGGGATGACGGTGACCGGTACGCCGGCGTCGCGGCACGCGATCACCTCTTCGAACCCGCGCCCGAAGACGAAGCTGTCGCCGCCCTTGAACCGGACCACCCGCTGGCCCGCGAGCGCCCGCGACACGATCAGGTCGTTGATGGCCTCCTGGGCGGTGAACCGCCCGCGCGGGATCTTGGCCACGTCGACCAGCTCGGTCGTCGACGGCAGCTCGCCGAGCAGCTCGCGCGGGGCGAGGCGATCCGCGACCACCACGTCGGCCTCCATCAGGGCCCGGCGGCCGGCGACCGACATCAGCTCCGGGTCACCGGGGCCACCGCCGACGAGCACCACGCCGGGAGTCCGGTCGCGGTGGTGCGGCGCGGCGATCGTGCCCTCGCGGAGACCCTCGAGGATCTCGTCGCGGACGGCCGCCGACCGTCGGGGGTCACGGTTGCCGAGGCCGTTGCTCAGCACGGCGACCGTCACGTCGGAGGAGCGTCCGACTGCCGGCGTCCAGGCGGACGCGGCCATGGCGTCGTCGGCGCGCACGCAGAAGATCCGGCGCGCCTCGGCGGCCGCGCTCACCGCCTCGTTGGCGGTGTGGTCGTCGGTCGCGGCGACGACGTACCAGGTCCCGTCGAGGTCGCCCTCGACGAACCGGCGGCACTCCCAGGTGATCTCGCCCGCGTCGGCCAGCGCCTCGATGGCCGGCGTCGCCTCGGGCGAGACCACCGTGACCACCGCACCGGACGCCAGCAGGGCCGGTACCCGCCGCTGCGCGACGTGACCGGCACCCACCATCACCACTCGCCGTCCGGTGAGCCGCAGGCCCGAGGGGTACGGCGGGTGGGCGTCCATCCGCCCATGCTCCCCGATCCGCCGGGAAGGCCCGTGCGGTGGGACCAACCGGCGGACTACGTTGTCCCGGTGAGTCTCGATCGTCCCGTCAGCCCGAATCCCTACGACCTGCTCCCGGCCGTGGACTCGTTCCACCTCGCCAGCGACGACGTCACCGACGGCCAGCCGCTCAAGGACGACCAGGTCGCCGCCGCAGGCAACACCTCACCGCACCTGTCGTGGAGCGGCGCCCCCGAGGGCACCAAGAGCTTCACGGTGACCTGCTTCGACCCGGACGCACCGACGCCGTGCGGCTTCTGGCACTGGGTGCTGGTCGACCTGCCCGCCGACGTCACCTCGCTCGACACCGGGGCGGCGTCCCGGGCCCTGCCCGGCTCGGCGTTCATGGTCCGCAACGACGGCGGCCAGAAGGCCTTCATGGGGGCTGCCCCACCGGAGGGCGACCAGGTGCACCGCTACTTCTTCGTCGTGCACGCGGTCGGCGAGGACTCCCTCGGCGTCGACTCCGACGTCTCCCCCGCGGTCGTCTCCTTCAACCTCGCCTTCAAGACGCTGGGCCGGGCGATCCTGCACGGCACCTACCAGCACTGATCCCTCCTCCGTGACCGCGCTGTACCTCTCGGTGGCGACGCGCGCCTTCCGGCGCTACTCGACGTACCCGGCGGCCACCCTCGCGGGGCTGTTCACCAACTGTGTCTTCGGCGTGATCATCAGCTACGTCTACCTCGCCCTGTGGGACCAGCAGCCCGACGCCGGTGGCTACGACTCGGTCGACGCCGTCACGTACGTGTGGATCGGGCAGGCGATGCTGATGACCGTCATGGTGTGGGGCGGTGGCGCGACCGCCGACCTCTCCGACCGGATCCGTACCGGCGACGTCGCGCTCGACCTGTACCGACCGGTGCCGCTCATCGGCTGGTACGCCGCCCAGGACCTCGGCCGCGCGGCCTACCACCTGCTCGCCCGTGGGGTGGCGCCGACGATCGTCGGGGCGCTGCTGTTCCAGATCCGGTTCCCCGACAGCGTGGGCGCCTGGGTCGGCTTCGCGGTGAGCGTGCCACTGGCGGTGATGGTCAGCTTCGCCGTCCGCTTCCTGGTGGCCACCACGGCCTTCTGGCTGCTCGACGCGACCGGGCCGGCGACGGTCGCCTTCACGTTGACGGTCTTCTTCAGCGGCTTCACGGTGCCCCTGGTCATCTTTCCGGGCTGGACCAGGGAGCTGGTGATGGTGCTGCCGTGGGCGGCGTACCTCCAGATCCCTGCCGACATCTGGCTGGGCCAGCGCGAGGGCTGGGCCGTGATCGGCGGCCTCGCGCTCCAGGCGTGCTGGGCCGCGGTGCTGCTCGGCGTCTGCCGGCTCGTCCTGCGCCAGGCGACCCGCAAGGTGGTGGTCCAGGGTGGCTGAGGGAGCCGTCACCAGCGTGCGTGGCTACCGCGACATCGCCATCATGTGGACCCGCGCCGCAATGGCGTACCCCGCGTCGTTCTGGATGATGGCGGTGAGCGGCTTCGTGGTCGGTGTCCTGGACTTCGTGGGCATCTGGATCATGTTCCACACCATCGACTCGCTCGGCGGGTGGACCCTTGCGGAGATCGCCTTCCTCTACGGCGCCACCGGCTTCGGGCTGGCCGCCGCCGACCTGGTCGTCGGCCGCATCGAGCGGCTCGGCCAGATGATCCGGACCGGTCGCCTGGACTCGATGTTCCTCAAGCCGCTGCCCCTGCTGACCCAGGTGTGCGCCGACGAGTTCGCGCTGCGGAGGTTCGCCCGGTTGCTCCAGGCGGTGGTGGTGCTCGGCATCGCGTGCGCGTTCGTCTCGTGGACGCCGGCGAAGGTGCTGGTGACGCTGTCGATGGTGGTGTCCGGCTCGGTGATCTTCTTCGCGGTGTTCATCGGGTTCGCCTGCATCCAGTTCTGGACGATCGACGCCAACGAGGTCGCCAACGCGTTCACGTACGGCGGCAACACGATGACCCAGTACCCCCTCACGGTCTTTCCCCGCGAGGTGGTGACCGGGCTGACCGTGCTGGTCCCGCTGGCGTTCGTGAACTGGTACCCCGCCCTCTACGTCCTCGACAAGCCCGACCCGTTCGGCTTCCCGGAGTGGCTGCAGTTCGCCTCGCCGCTCGTCGCCGCCATCATGATGTCCGTCGCCCTGCTGGTGTGGCGCTCGGGTGTCCGCCACTACACGTCGACGGGAAGCTGATGCCCCTCATCGAGGTCCGCGACCTGGAGCGTCGGTTCGTGATCCGCCGCAAGACGGGCCGGTTGGTGCGCTCGCGGGACGAGGTGGTCGCCGTCCGCGACCTGACGTTCGGCATCGGGGCCGGCGAGATGGTCGGGTACATCGGCCCCAACGGCGCCGGCAAGTCGACGACGATCAAGATGCTCACGGGCATCCTGGTGCCGACGAGCGGTCACCTCAGCGTGGCCGGGATCAACCCCAGCCGGCGCCGCACCGAGCTGGCGCGCAAGATCGGGGTCGTCTTCGGCCAACGCACCACGCTGTGGTGGGACCTGCCCCTCCGCGACTCGTTCGAGGTGCTGCAGAAGATCTACCGCACCGACCCCGCGCGGCACCGGCAGAACCTGGCGGAGTTCGTGGAGCTGCTCGACCTCGGCGACCTCATGGACACCCCGGTCCGCCAGCTCAGCCTGGGCCAGCGGATGCGCGGCGACATCGTGGCCGCGTTGCTGCACGACCCCGAGATCCTGTTCCTGGACGAGCCGACCATCGGGCTCGACGTCATCAGCAAGGGCCGGCTCCGCGAGTTCCTGCGCGCGCTCAACGCCAGCCGCGGGACCACGCTCGTGCTCACCACCCACGACCTCCAGGACATCGAGGCGCTCTGCGACCGGGTGATCGTCATCGACCACGGCACGTGCGTCTTCGACGGCGAGCTCGCCGAGCTGCACCGGCACGGCGGCTCCACCCGCACCCTCGTCGTCGACCTGGTCGACGAGGCGCCGGAGATCAGGGTGCCCGGGGCCGTCACCAGGCGCGTGGAGGGTCCGCGGCAGTGGCTGGCCTTCCCCGCCGACGCGAGCGCCGCGCCGATCGTGGCGGCGGTCGCGGCGGCGTACGACGTCGCGGACCTGTCGATCCAGGAGCCCGACATCGAGGACGTGATCCGCG
>JAICRP010000065.1 GCA_025966445.1 Nocardioides sp. | reverse complement strand
GTCGCGGACCGGGACCGAGTGGCCGCATGACGGTCGAGGCCCTGCAGACCGCGCTCGCCGCCGAGCACGCGGCTCTCTACGTGTACGGCGTCCTCGGCGCGCGTACCTCCGAGTCGGGCACCCCGGCGCTGTTCGCCGAGGTCACGAGTGCCTACGCGACGCACCGCGCCCACCGCGACGTGCTCACCCGCCGACTCCTCGACGAGGGGGTCGAGCCGACACCGGCGTCTCCGACGTACGAGCTACCGGCGACGCCGACGGCCATCGGAGTCGCACGGGCGGCGGCGGACCTGGAGGCCGGGTGCGCGGAGACCTACGCGTACGTGGTTGCCAACACCGCCGGCGACGACCGGCGCTGGGCCGTCGAGGCGGTCACCGGTGCCGCGGTCCGGCAGGTGGCGTTCGGTCGCCCGCCCGGCCCGTTCCCAGGAGCGCCCGACCTGGCGTGACAGGACACGGAAAATGAGAAGCGGCCCGCGGCCTCCCGGCGCCGAGGAACTCCCGAGATATTCCTCGACACCGGAAGTCCGCGGGCCGCACGGTGCCCTGACTTCCAACTGAGTGCCGCCCGGTCCGGGATGTGGGGGTGGACCGAACTGCCCTCTGCACGATCATGCAAGACGAGCGCGTCACTTCGGAACGGATCGGTCCCTCATGTTTCTGCAGTGCACAAACATGCAGGTTCGGGCGGTGATGGCGGAGAGAACCGCAGGTCAGGTCACCATTCGGCGACCACGTTCGCGATCTCCGAGAGGCGGTGCACGACGGCGTCCGGCTCGCCCTCGGTGTGCCCGACCTGCTCGGAGGGGATGTTGCTGAGCGGGATGTGGATGGACCTCAGCCCGGCGTTCCGGGCTCCCCAGACGTCGTCGAAGAGCCGGTCGCCGACGTAGACGCAGCGGGTCGGGTCGCTCAGCCCCAGCGCGGCGACGGCGGCTCCGAACGCCTCGGGCGCGGGCTTGGTCCACGGGATCTCGGAGGTGTAGACGTCGGCGTCGATCAGGTCGAGCACGCCGTCCCGCTCGAAGAACCCGCGGTGCCACGCGCGCGGCCAGATCGTGTTCGAGAGGACGCCGACCTTGATGCCGCGCCGACGCAGCGTGTCGAACAGCGGCCCGACCTCGGGGTCGGTGGTGGTGTGCGGCTCCCAGAACTCGTAGTAGGCGTGCAGCAGCTCCGGGTCGTGGTCGAGCCCGGCCTCGGTGAACAGGTCGCCGATGGTGGAGCTTCGCTGCTCGACGCGGGAGCGGCCCCAGATCGCGCTGTTGGCCTCGTGCAGTCGGGGTGCCAGGGCGCCCAGGTCGACGGGTTCGTCGGCGGTCTGCACGACGGCCTGGGCGAGAGCCAGGGCCTCCTCGTGGAAGTCCACGTCGTGCCACCGCGTCAGGGTGCCGCCCCAGTCGAAGATCACCGCGTCCACCGTCACGCGGGCCAACCTAGCCGGACGCTGGCACGATGACCTCGATGACGAACGGGGCTCGGGCGTACGGCGCGGTCGCGCGCGCCCTGCACTGGGTCACCGTCCTCGCGTTGCTGGCCCAGCTCACGATCGGGTACCTGCTGGATGTCGACGACTCGGGTCGGGGCCGCGGTCGCGGCCGGGGCCGCGGCGAGGGTTCCGGCCGCGGTCGGGGTCGCGGGGGTGACGACGACGCCACCCTCGACCTGGGCTGGAACCTGCTGACCGCGCACGTCGCGCTGGGCTCGCTGATCGTGCTGCTCGCCGTCCTGCGCGTGGTCTGGCGCCGAGCCTCCGGCCTCCCGCCCTGGGCGGCGTCGCTGACCGACGGCGAGCGCCGGTTGGCCACCGCGACCGAGAGGGTCCTGCTGACGCTGCTGTTCGTGGTCCCCTTCACGGGCCTGGCCATCGTGCTGGGAGACGACGACCTGCTGGTGATCCACGTCGCGGCTCACATCACGTTCTTCGTGGCGCTGGCCGTCCACGTCGGGCTCGTGCTCCGGCGCGGGCTGCTCCCCCGGATGCTGTGACGGTCGCGATGGCGGTGGTCACGTCTGGTGGACGTCGAGCCGCATCGCCCGGCTGGCGAGGTCGACGAGCGGACCGAGGGCCAGGACGACGGCGATGGTGCCGACGCCGACCGTGGCGCCGAGCAGGTACCCGCCCAGCGCGCCGCCGCCCTGGACCAGGCTGTAGCTCCACTTGAACGGGACGGGCGGGTCCCACGCGAGGCCGGCCGCCTCGGCCGGTCCCGCGCCGGTGTTGCTGCCGAGGTACGCCGCGATGCCCGCCGCGAGCACCGGGAAGGCCACCACCAGGAGGACCGACCGGCCGACCAGGCCGTCCGGGGTGCTCCACCAGGCCAGCAGGACCGAGATGACGACACCGACGCCGACGACCTGCGCGATCGTGCCGACGCCGGGCCGCACGCCACGGAAGGCGGCGAGCACCACGAGCACGGCCCCGACGACCAGGTTCACGATCCAGAACGGGAGGTCCAACGTGAGGGCGATGCCGTTGACGAACGTGGAGTAGCCGTCGGAGCCGAGGTCGGCGGTGAGCAGCATCGCCACGCCGACGCCGAGCACGAGGCATCCGCCGACGAGCAGGAGCGCCTGACGTGCGGAGGGCACGCTCAGGGGGTCAGCTCCGCACGAGCGAGGCGAGATGGTCGACCGCGTCGGCGACGGCCACGTCCGTGCGCTCGCCGGAGGCGCGGTCCTTCACCTCGAACAGCCCGTCGGCCAGACCGCGCCCGACGGTCACGATGGTCGGGACGCCGATCAGCTCGGCGTCCTTGAACTTCACGCCCGGACTGGCCTTGCGGTCGTCGTACATCACCGTGACCCCACGTGCGGACAGGTCCCCGGCCAGCCGCTCTGCCGCCGCGAAGATCGCCTCGTCCTTGCCGGCGGCCACGATGTGCACGTCGGCCGGCGCCACGGCGCGCGGCCAGCAGAGGCCGATCTCGTCGAGGGTGTTCTCGGCGATCGCGGCCACGGCCCGCGACGGACCGATGCCGTAGGAGCCCATGGTGACGGTGACGAGCTTGCCGTTCTCGTCGAGCACCTGGAGGCCGAGGGCGTCGGCGTACTTGCGGCCGAGCTGGAAGATGTGGCCCATCTCGATGCCGCGGGCGGACCGCAGGGTGCCGCCATCGCCGTTGGGGCAGGGGTCGCCGTCGCGGACCTCGGCGACGTCGATGACGCCGTCGCCCGAGAAGTCGCGGCCGGCCACGAGGTCCAGCACGTGGCTGCCGTCGACGTCGGCGCCGGTGACCCAGGCAGTGCCCTCGACGACGCGGGGGTCGAGCAGGAAGCGCACGCCGGCGGGCTTCTTCTCACCGAGGGAACCGGGGCCGATGTAGCCCTTGGCCAGGCTCGGCCGCGCGGCGAAGTCGGCCTCGCCGAACGGCTCGAACACCACGCCCTCACCGAGCTTGGACTCGAGCCGCTTGGTGTCGACCTCCCGGTCGCCGGGCAGGCCGATGGCGAGGGCCTCGGTCGTGCCGTCCGGGTGCCGCACGGAGAACACGATGTTCTTCAGCGTGTCGCCGGCGGTCCAGGACCGGTCGTCGCGCGGGTACTTCTCGTTGAGGTGGTCGACCAGCGTCTCGATCGTGGGGGTCGCGGGCGTCTGCTCCGCGTGGGCCGCAGGGGCATCGTCGTACGGCACGGGTGCGGGCGCGAGCGTGTCGACGGCCTCGACGTTCGCGGCGTAGTCGCACAGCGTGCACCGGACGTACGTGTCCTCGCCGACCGTGGCCTTGGCCAGGAACTCCTCGGACTTCGACCCGCCCATCGCGCCGGCCTCGGCCTTGACGATGACGTACTCGAAGCCCAGCTTGTCGAAGATCCGGATGTAGGCGTCGCGGTGCTTCTGGTACGACGCGTCGAGGCCGGCGTCGTCGACGTCGAACGAGTAGGAGTCCTTCATCGTGAACTCGCGGCCGCGCAGCACTCCGGCGCGGGGCCGGGCCTCGTCGCGGTACTTCGTCTGGATCTGGTAGATCGAGAGCGGCAGGTCCTTGTACGACGAGTACAGGTCCTTGACCACGAGGGTGAACATCTCCTCGTGGGTGGGGCCGAGCAGGTAGTCGTTGCCCTTGCGGTCCTTGAGCCGGAAGATACCGTCGCCGTACTCGGTCCAGCGGCCGGACGCCTCGTAGGGCTCACGGGGCAGCAGCGCCGGGAACAGCAGCTCCTGAGCGCCCATCGCGTCCATCTCGTCGCGGATGATGTTCTCGATCCTGCGGAGCACCCGGAGGCCGAGCGGGAGCCACGTGTAGATGCCGGGGGCGGCGCGGCGGATGTAGCCGGCGCGCAGGAGGAGACGATGGCTCGGCACCTCGGCGTCCGCGGGGTCTTCGCGCAGGGTGCGGACGAAGAGGCTTGACAGACGCAGGATCATGCGCGAAAGGCTACTTGTGCGGTCGGGTTGGCCGCACTCGGGTAAACGACAGCTCACGGGGAGACACCAGATGCGCAGACTGATCACGACCACGACGGCCCTGCTGGGGCTGGCCGCGCCGCTCCTGGCGGCCGCACCGTCCCACGCGGCGCCGCCGGACGTGACGATCAAGCCGGGCACCATCGCGCGGGGACCGGACGTCTCCGGAGCGCACCTCGAGGGCAAGACGATCGTCGACGGTGACGTCCGCGTGACGCTCAAGGCGCCGCGCGTCCTGCTCTACGGCAAGTCGGACAACGTGTACGTCGCGGCGACCGGCGACAAGGAGTGGGGCAACGTCAAGCTGTTGCGGGTCACCGCCTCCGGTGCCACCAAGCAGCTGGCCAAGTTCATCGACCCGTTCAACACCCTGCTCGACGCCGACGGCGGCCAAGTGGCGTACTCCTACGGGGACTCCACGTCCAAGCCCACCATCGCCGTCTACGACCTCGCCCTGAAGGGCGAGGTCTCGGTCAACGCGTTCGCGTCCCTGCCGACGCTCCTGGACTTCGACGAGGGGTCCGTCGTGGCGTCGTTCGCCGACTTCAAGGTCAAGACGATCCAGTGGGACACCGTCTCGGACGAGACCGTCCGGGTGAACACGAAGTTCTCCAACTTCGCGAGCCAGGCGCACAACCTGCTGGGCTTCTTCAACAAGGACCCGTTCAACGGCGGCTGCCAGGTGCTCGCCCACCTCGACGACCCGACGCACGTGCTCTGGACCAACTGCGACGAGCGGATCGAGGCCGTCTCCCCCGACGGCAAGCGGGTGGCCACGATCGCCCTGCTCTCCGACGGCATCGGCCCGGCCGACGTGATGGTGCGCAAGATCGGCGGCGCTCCGGTCGTGCACTACTCGATCGGCGGCTACTTCGGCCGGATCTGGTGGGAGACCGGGACCAAGCTGCTGATGGAGGCGAACGGCAAGACCCAGGCCGCCACCGTGCGGTGCAAGGTCGACATCTGCAACCGGGCCAGCGACCTGGTTCCGACGCCGGACCTCTGACGGGTCAACCCGTCCGGGCCGCTCGTAGGGCGGCCCGGACCATCGGGACCTGCAGGGGCAGCCGCGCGTAGGCGATCTGCTTGAACCGCGTGCTCCGCGAGCGCCGGGCGTCGTCGGCCATCTTCAGGTTGCCGGGAAAGACAACGACGAGCAGCGCGGCACTGGCATGGCCCGCGAGCCTTCGCGTGCGCGGGTGCAGGAGTCCGGCCGCGCAGAGCAGCTCGGCGACGCCGCTGCCGTAGATCACCGGGCGGTGGGCCGGCACCAGCTCCGGCATCAGCGGCTCGTACGTCTCGGGCCTCACCAGGTGCAGCGTCCCGCTGACCCCGAGGATCCCGACGAGCACCTTCGCGTCCCAGGGAAGTGGCATGAAGTCGACGGTACGTGTGGTGGTCGTGCGGCCTCAGAACATGATCGTGCTGAACGTGTCGGTCTGGTGGAAGCCGACCCTGGCGTAGGCGCGTCGAGCGGGCTCGTTCCAGTCGTTCACGTACAGCGAGACGACCGGCGCGATGCGCGCCCGGACGTGGGCCACGACGGCCGCCATGCCGCCCGCGGCCAGGCCCTCGCCGCGTCGGTCGGGGGTCACCCAGACCCCCTGCACCTGGGCGTTGGTCGGGGTCGCGAACGCGACCTCGGCCTTGAAGACGACCCGGCCCTGCTCGTACCTCGCGAACGACCAGCCGACGTGGATGAGCTGCCGCACTCGGGCGCGGTACCCCTCGGCGCCCCCGCCGGTCTCGGGGGAGACGCCGAGCTCCTCGGAGTACATGGCGACGCACGCCGGGTACAGCGCCGCGAAGTCGTCGGGCCGGGAGGCTCGGACGAGCGGGTCGGGCTCGACCAGCGGAGGCGCGTCGGCGACGAGGTGGGGCTGGCGCCAGCGGGTCTCCCGCGGCGGACCCCACGTCCCCTCGAGGTCGTCCCAGAGCGCCCGGATCGCCGGCTCCGGACCGACGATCGTGGACACGGTGCGGCCGCGGGCGAGCAGCCGTTCGGCGAAGACGGCGGCATCCTCGGGGCCGGCCTCGACCGGCACGAGGTTCGCGCCGATGTGACAGGCCGAGACGAGCGCGCCGTCGACGTACCTCCCCCACACCTCGCCGCCGAGCAGTCGCGGTTCGAGGCGGGTCTGCCGGGCGCGATGTGCGGCGAACACGTTGACGGTCGGATGACGGTCGGTCAGGGCGAGGAAGTCGGCGACGTCGGTGGCCCCCAGCGGGCGCACCCCTGACCGAGTCGTCGTCCGCACGGCGTGAGCCTACGCCGAGACGAGGGTCCCTAGGCTGACCCGCGTGAAGCCACCGGAGGTCGCGCGCGCCGCGGTGGCCGGCGTGCAGTCTCCGCGGGTCGCGATCGTCGTGCGTGGCGACCGGGCTGCGCTGGTCGAACGGCTCCACGAGGCGCTGCCGGACGCCACGCTCGTGGCCCTCGACGCGAACGACGGCATGGACGCGCTGCACCTCGCCCTGACCGCCGGGCGGCCGTGGGACCTCGTCCTCGACGTGGCCGCCGGCAACGGTGCCGCGCGGCGCTGGCCGGTGCTGCTCCACCACCTCCGTCGGGGTGGCCGGCTGGCCCTCCGCCTCCCCGGCGAGCCCGGCCCCGTCACGTCGTCCGTCGCGCAGGTCCACGAGGCCCAGGCAGCCGGGACGGAGCCGCCGACGCCCGGTCGCGACCTTCGCGACAACCCCGACCGCGACCTCGCGGCGCTGGCCGCCTCCGCCGCGGACCTGGCGATCACGGACGGTTGGTTGGCCGCGACCAACGCCGTCGACGCCCTCGCCAAGGTGCCCGAGGCGGACGCCGACGCGTTCCTGCGTGCGCGGCCGGAGGCCGGCCGGACCCTGACCACGGTGCCGCACCTGCGATTCACGTCGCGCTGCGTGCTGCGGTCGAGCGCACCGGTCAGGCTGCCCCACGAGATCGACGCCCCGGCGGTGTCGGTGCGCGAGTACGACGACGTGACCTGCCTCGGCCGCCAGGCGGCGTACGGCGCCGGGTTCGTGCTGCCGGAGACCTACCGGCACCCGTTCAAGCGGCGGCTCCGCAACGTGGCGTTCGCCGAGTGGGCGCCCCGCTTCGTCCGCGAGCCCCCGCCGGCGACCGCGCGCCTCGAGGGGCCGGCGTACCTGCTGGACAGCTATGTCCGCGGCCACTTCGGGCACGCCCTCACCGACCAGGTCGGCCACCTGTGGGGCTGGCGGGTGGCCCTCGACCGGCACCCGGACCTCCGGGCGCTGGTGTTCACCAAGCCGGGCACCGGCCTGGCGACCTGGGAGCTGGACCTGCTGGCCGCCGGCGGCGTCGACGCCGACCGCGTCGTGGTCGCCCACGAGCCCACAGCGGTCGACACGCTCGTCGCGTCGTCGCCCCTGTTCGGGATGCCGGCCTACGTGCACCCGACGATCGCGACGACGTACGCCGAGGTGGGCACCCGCCTGGCCGGACGTGCCACTGCTGACGGACCGTCGCCACGGCGGCTGTTCTGCTCCCGCCGGCCGGGGAAGCGTTCGTGCCACAACGCCACGGAGGTCGAGTCGCTCGTCGCGGCGCACGGGTTCACGGTCGTCTTCCCGGAGGACCACCCGCTCGCGGACCAGGTGCGGATGGTGCGCGAGGCCGACGTGGTCGCGGGCTTCGCCGGCAGCGGGATGTTCCAGATCGCCTTCGCGGGCGGCCCCAAGCACGTGATCCTCGTGGGCTCGGAGTCCTACACCGCCAGCAACGAGTACCTGATCTCCTCGGTCGTGGGCCACCGCCTCGACCTGGTGCTCTGCCGGCCGGACGTCCCCAGGACCAAGCGGCGCTTCGACAACCGCTCCTACCAGTCCGACTTCACCTACGAGGACGCTCGCGAGGGCGTCTTCCTGCGCGAGGCGCTGGCCTCGCTGTGAGACGGGGGGAACAACCGGAGACAACCCTCGGTTGCGGCCAGACGTGACGGACACCGGCATCGAACGCTCCGCGGTCGGCCTGCGCTCGGAGCGCGGACCGATCCTGCTCTCGGTGATGCTGGCCACCGGGCTCGTCGCGATCGACTCCACGATCCTCGCGACGGCCGTGCCGTCGGTGGTCGAGGACCTCGGCGGCTTCTCCCAGTTCCCGTGGCTGTTCTCGATCTACCTGCTGGCGCAGGCGGTGACGGTGCCGCTCTACGGGAAGTTCGCCGACCAGGTCGGTCGCAAGCCGATGATGATGCTCGGCATCTCGATCTTCCTGGTCGCCTCGATCCTCTGCGGCCTCGCCTGGTCGATGGTGTCGCTGATCGTGTTCCGCGCGTTGCAGGGCCTGGGCGCGGGTGCGGTGCTGCCCATGGGGCAGACGATCATCGGGGACGTCTACTCGGTCGCCGAGCGCGCGCGGGTGACCGGTTACGTCGCCGGCGTCTGGGCCGCCTCGTCGGTCATCGGACCCACCCTCGGCGGTGTCTTCTCGGACTACGTCTCGTGGCGCTGGATCTTCTTCGTCAACGTCCCGGTCGCGATCGCGGCGATGCTCGTGCTGCACCGCAGCCTCCACGAGTCGGTGGAGCGCAAGCGCCACCAGATCGACTACACCGGCGCCGTCCTGCTCGCCGTCGGGGCCTCGCTGCTCATCCTCGGGCTGCTCGAGGGCGGCGTCGCCTGGGCCTGGGACTCCCCTGCCAGCATCGCCGTGCTGTCGGTGTCCGTCGTGCTGCTCCTGGCGTTCGGCTACGTGGAGTCGCGCGCCGCCGAGCCGATCCTGCCGCTGTGGGTCTTCCGCCGCCGGATGCTGAACGGCGCGAACGCCACGTCGCTGTGCGTGGGCGTGATCCTGATCGGCCTCACGTCGTACGTCCCCCTGTACGCCCAGGGCGTGCTCGGCCACGGCGCCGTGGTCGCGGGCTTCGCCGTCGCTGCCCTGACACTCGGCTGGCCCATCGCCGCGTCGCTCTCGGGACGCGTGTACCTGCGGGTCGGGTTCCGTGACTGCGCCCTGTTCGGGAGCCTGTTCGCGATCGCCGGCTCCGCCATCCTCCTGACCGTCACCCCCGACAGCTCGGTGTGGCGGCTCGCCTTCGCGTGCTGGGTGATCGGGCTCGGCATGGGCTTCATCGCCTCGCCCGTGCTGATCGCCGCGCAGTCCTCCGCGGACTGGCAGACCCGGGGCCTGGTCACCGGCACGAACCTGTTCGCCCGCTCGGTCGGCAGCGCGGTGGGCGTCGCCGTGTTCGGCGCGATCGCCAACGCCGCCGTCTCCCGCGAGGTCGATGGCGGGCACGACCTGGAGCACCTCCCGACGACCGTGCTGGCGTCCGCCATCCACGACGTCTACCTGGCGTCCGCCGTCGCCGCGGTCGTCATCGTGCTCACCGTGCTGGTGATCCCGCGCCGGCTGCCGACCACGCAGACCACCTGAGGGTCCGGCTCAGCGGAACCGGGTCGGGTCGAACAGTCCGATCGGGTGGCCGGTCGCGCCCTCCAGAGCAAGGTCGGCCAGCACCTCGCCGACCACGGGCACGAACTTGAAGCCGTGGCCGGAGAAGCCGCACGCGACCGCGACGTTCGGGTGCTCCGGGTGGGGGCCGATCACGAAGTCCTGGTCGGGCGTCGTGGTGTACAGGCACGCGACCGCTCGCAGGAACCTTCCCGGCAGGGTCGGCACCAGCTCGCGCAGGACCGCGGTGACCTCCTCGACCTCGTGGGCGGCGACCTCGCGATCGAGGGCGTCGGGATCGGTCGGGAGGCCGTGCCGGTGCAGACCGATCTTCGCGCCGCGCCCGACCCCGTCGAGGCACGGGAAGCCGTAGAGGCTGGCGCCCGGCCGCTCCCAGATGAAGATCGGCTGGCGACCCGGCTCGTAGGAGGCCGGGTCGGCCGACGGCTCGAACCAGAACACCAGCTCCCGGGTCACCGACATCGGGACGCCCAGGTCGGCGAGCAGCTGCGGTGCCCAGGCACCCGGGGCCACGACGAGCCGGTCGCCCTCGACCGTGCCGCGGGTGGTGGTCACCCGGACGCCGGAGTCGTCGGCCTCCCAGGCCAACACACGCTCCTCGAACCTCAGGTCGGCTCCGGCGGCGACGGCGCGGCGTACGTGTTCGTGGATGGTCCGTTCGGGCCGGACGTACCCGCTGCGCGTCTCGTAGAGGCCGACCTCGTCGTCGTCGGGGGCGAGGTTCGGGAACCGCGTCCGGATCTCGCCGGCGTCCAGCAGCTCGTGGGGCAGGCCGTGCTCGCGCACGCTGGCCAGCGAGCCGGCGACCACCTCGGCGTCCGGCCGGCCGACCATCAGGCCGCCGGTGAGCCGGAAGATGCCCGGGTCGTCACGCTCGAGGTCGGCCCACAGGTCGTAGACGTGCAGCAGCAGCGGGACGTACGCCGGATCCTCGAAGTACGCCTGCCGGATGATGCGCGTGTCCCCGTGGCTGGAGCCGCGGTCATGGGCCGGGGTGAACTGCTCGACGCCGACCACGTCCGCACCCCGGCGGGCCAGGTGCGCCGCCGCCGCGCTGCCCATGCCCCCGAGGCCGAGCACCACGGCCTTCGTCATGCCGTCAGCCTAGGGTCGGGAGTGCGGACGGAATGGCTCCGGGTTGCTCCTTGCGGCAGTTCAGGTCCATCCGTAGGTTCTCGGCATGGCTGCGACCCTGGCGCTGATCGCAGCACTCTTCTTCGCGCTGGCGGCCACCCTCGAGCAGAAGGGGACGCTGAACCTCCCGACGATCTCACTGGCCCAGCCGATGTCGATCGTCCGTCTCGCAGGAAACAGGACGTGGCTGATCGGCACGCTCGTCCTGCTGGGTGGCTACCTCTTCCAGGCGGGGGCGCTCGACCGCGGACGACTTTCGGTCATCCAACCGCTGCTCGTCTCGAGCGTGGTCTTCGTCCTTCCGCTCGGCTACTTCCTGACCAGCCAGCGCGTCGGTCGTCGGGAGGTGTCGGGTGCGGTCGCCATCGTCCTCGGACTCAGCCTCTTCGTGATCTTCGGAGACCCGGCCGGCGGGAACGCGAACGCCTCCGATGCCCAGTGGGCGGTCACCATCGTCCTCATCGTGGCGCTGTGCGCCGGCTTGCTGGTGTTCGGCGGCCGCGGCCTTTCGAGGAAGGCGGCGGTCTACGGCACCGTCGCCGGGGTCCTGTTCGGGCTCTCCTCGTCCCTGGCGATGCCGACGCTGGACTTCCTGCACGAGGGCCTGGACACGATGCTGTCCCACTGGCAGCCCTACGCCCTTGCCGTGATCGGCCTCGTCGGGTTCGTGATCCAGCAGGTGTCCCTCGGCGCGGGTCGACTGGCGGCCGCGGTAGCAACCGTCTCGGTGGCGAACCCGGTGGTCGCCGTGCTGATCGGAGTCGTCCTGCTCGACGAGCGTCTCAGCCGGCCCGCGTGGCACGTCTTCGTGGCCCTGATCGGCCTGGGACTGACCTTCGTCGGCGCGGTCGTCATCTGCCTCGCACGGGAGGCGGCCGATCCAGACGCGGCA
This sequence comes from Nocardioides sp., assembly GCA_025966445.1. Classification (GTDB taxonomy): domain Bacteria; phylum Actinomycetota; class Actinomycetes; order Propionibacteriales; family Nocardioidaceae; genus Nocardioides. The sequence continues at coordinate 1,186 of JAICRP010000065.1, read as the reverse complement.
CCGGACCCGACCGACGTGCCCATGGAGACGGTGTAGCGATGCCCGACGCCTGGCGTCCGGCCGCGCCGATCCACGCGCGGGGAGTCGCGTGATCCACGCCGGCGCCGAGGTCCTGTTCTACGGCCTGGCCGCCGCCCTCAGCGGTCTCGTCCTCTCGGCGACCTTTGTCGCCATCAGGAGTCAGCGGCCCCGTACGAATGCGATCGCGTTCCTGAGCGGCTTTCTGGTCGGCACGGTGATCGCGTGCGGCATCGGCCTTGCCGTCGGCCAGGCCGCAGTCGACCGGCTCGACTCGCACGAGCAGCTCGAAGCGGGGCTGACGTTCCTGCTCGGCCTGGCCCTGATCGCCGTCGGACTCCATGCACGACACGCCGCACCGCGAACGGAGCCGCGCGGAAGTCGTGCAGCGGCGATCCTCGCCGGACTGCACAACGTCGGCCCTGCCGCGACGTTCTCCATGGCGGGGCTGCTCGGCTTCGGAGGGCCGAAGCGACTCCTGCTCACGTTCCTCGCCATGTCGGCCGCCAGCCAGGCCGCTCTCCGAGACATCGTGAACTTCACGCTGGTCGCGGCCTACGTGGCCCTCTCCACGATCCTGGTCTCGGTGCCGGTCGGCATCGTGATCCTGGCCGGGGACCGCGCCGACGTGCTGTTCGCCCGGGGCCAGTCGTGGCTGACCGAGCACGCGAGGACGTTGAGGGTCACGGTGTCGCTCGGACTCGGCGTGGCCTTTGTCGTGGACGCGCTGTTGCGGCTGTTCGCCTGAACGCTGAACTGACGCAGCTCAGGAGACGTTCACGCTGGCGCCGGCACCGGCGACCGGCTCCATGCCCTCGGCGAGGCGCATGGCCTCCTCGATCAGGGTCTCCACGATCTGCGACTCGGGGACGGTCTTGATGACCTCGCCCTTCACGAAGATCTGGCCCTTGCCGTTGCCGGACGCCACGCCGAGGTCGGCTTCGCGTGCCTCGCCGGGGCCGTTGACGACACAGCCCATCACGGCCACGCGCAGCGGGACCTCGAGGCCGTCGAGGCCCGCGGTGACCTCCTCGGCCAGCTTGTAGACGTCGACCTGCGCGCGTCCGCACGAGGGGCACGAGACGATCTCGAGGCGGCGCGGCTTGAGGTTGAGCGACTCCAGGATCTGGAGGCCGACCTTGACCTCCTCGACCGGCGGCGCGGAAAG
>JAICRP010000122.1 GCA_025966445.1 Nocardioides sp. | reverse complement strand
GTCGGCGGCACGCCCACCACGGTGGCGACCGACCTCATCGCCGAGCTCGAGGGCATGGACCGCGGACGGTACGCCGGACCGGTCGGCTGGATGGACGCCTCCGGCGACGGCGAGTGGGGCCTGGCCCTCCGCTCGGCCGAGGTGCAGGGCGACACCGTCCGCCTCTTCGCCGGCTGCGGCATCGTCGCCGACTCCGACCCCGAGGCCGAGCTCGCCGAGGCCCAGGCCAAGTTCCTCCCCGTCCGCGACGCCCTCGTCGGCCGCTGAGCTTCCGCCCCCTGGCGGGGTAGTCCCGTGCGTTTGACCGGTCAAACGGCCTTCCGGACCGGCCACGTGCACGGGAGTACCCCCGATCCGGCGCGCCTACTCCAGGTCGGCGCCGTCGGCGAGACGGACGTAGGACTGGGAGTCCGGGAGCAGGCGGGTGAGGTGGCCGTCGACGATGCCGAGGCCGGCCTCGGAGTAGACCCGGTCGTGGATGGCGAGGTTGCGGGGAGCGCCGACGAGGCGGGCGAAGTCGACGGCCTCGGCCGCCCGCATCCACGGCGCCGAGACGACCACGCACAACACGTCGACCGGCTCGCCGGGCGGCGTCAGCGCGTCGCCGGGGTGGTAGATCGTCGAGTCGCCGAGCGTGACGACGTACCCGCTGTTGTCGAAGCGAGGCAGGTCCGGGTGGATCACCGCGTGCAGCTCACCGACCGCACGGACCGGGAGCCCCCCGGCCTCGAACGAGTCCCCCGGCGACACGACCGTCAGCCGCTCGGCGACGTCGGGCGCCTCCTCGCGGATCCGCTTCGCGACGGCCCCGATCGTCAGGACCGGGGCGTCGGTGCGCGCGAGGTGGTCCGGGAAGTAGTGGTCGGGATGCTCGTGGGTGATCAGCACGGCGTCGGCGCCGTCCACCGCCTCCGGCTGGGTGAAGCCGCCGGGGTCGACCACGATCGTGTGGCCGTCGTGCTCGATCCGGATGCAGGCATGCCCGAACTTGGTGATCCGCATGGGTGCCAGCCTAGGCCGGGTCGGCAGTGAGCCGGCCGGCCAAGGACGTGGCCGCCGCCCCCAAGGAGTGGCCCAGGAGCTCGCCCGCGTTGACCCGCTCCTGGTGACCGCCGCCGAGCAGGACCAGCAGCTCGGGCCGCGCCGACGCGAGGGCGGCGACGGTGTCACGGACGGCGGGTACGTCCTCGGCGGCGGGTACGCCGATCACGACGGCCGCGGGTCGCTGCGTCGTCGCCGCGACGACCCAGCTGTCGGGTGGCAGGTCGCCGCCGACGTAGACGACGTCGATGCCGGCTCGGGCCAGCGCGACCGAGAAGGCCAGGACCCCGAGCTCGTGCCGGGAGCCCCGCGCCAGGCCGACCAGCACCCGCGGGGCGCCGGCGTGGGGAGGCACGGCGTCGAGGGCAGCGGCCAGCCGCCGGTGCACACCGGCGCTGACGAAGTGCTCGCCGGCGACCGACACCTCGCCGCGGTGCCACGCCTGGCCCAGCCGCAGCAGCGCCGGCATCAGCCACTCGTCGGCGAAGGTCTCGAAGTCGGTTCGCGCGAAGACCTCGTCGAGCGACCGGGTCAGCGTCGCGGCGTCGAGGTCCTCGGTCAGCCGCACCAGCAGGTCGAGGTCGTCGGACTTGGCGGCCGGCTCCTCCGGCTCGTCGCCCAGGGGTCCCAGGGTCGTGCCGGACGCCACCTGCTCGGCCGCCCGGCGTGCCGACCAGCCGGCCCCGACCAGCGCGTGCATGGCCGTCAGCCGCGCGATGGCCGCGTCGTCGTACAACCGGTAGCCACCCTCGGACCGGATCGGCGCGACCACCCCGTAGCGCCGCTCCCACATCCGGAGGGTGTCGGCCGGGATCCCGGTCAGGGCCGAGGCGTGCTTGACGGTGTACACGCACGGCATCGTACGCCAGACCTTCGACAAAGAGTGGACAAGCTTCGGGGGACGCGGCTACCATCATCGTGTTGGACAAACCTGCGACAGCCTCGCCCTCCGTCCGACCCACGATTCCCGCCGGGGACCGGTCAAGGCCCGACGTGGTCCCCGGCGGACCTATCCCAGTGGCGTGGCTCGCCCTCGGACCACCACAATCCGAGCGTGCTCGAGGTGGTGCTCGCCGGACTCGTCACCGGCTGGGCCATCGCCATCCCGATCGGCGCCGTCGGTGCGCTGCTCGTCGCCCTCACCGCCCGTACCTCCGTCCGCACGGGCTCGGCCGCGGCGATGGGGGTCGCAACGGTCGACGGTGGGTACGCCGCTCTCGCCGTCGTCGGTGGGGCCGCGATCGCCGCGAGGGTCGGGCCGTACGCCGACTGGTTGCAGGTCGCGTCAGCGCTCGTGCTGCTCGGGATCGCCGTGCTCACCGTCTGGATGGCCCGTCGCAGCGACGGACGCAGCGCGGCGGCGCCCGCCTCGGCCCGTGAGCTCCGTCCGTGGCAGGCCTACGCGGCCTTCCTCGCCCTGACCGCGGTCAACCCGACCACGGTCGTGTACTTCGTGGCGGTCGTGCTGGGCAACCCGCACCTCGCGGACGGCTGGGCCGAGGGGACCGTGTTCGTGCTGGCGGCGTTCGTGGCGAGCGCCTCGTGGCAGCTCACCCTCGTGGTCCTGGGCTCGCTCCTCGGTCGGTCGGTGACCAGCAAGCGCGGCCGGCTGGTGACCGGCTGGGTGTCCGGCGTGGTGATCGCCGCCCTCGCCGTACGCACCCTGGTCGGCTGACCCGGGCCTCCGGCACCCAGGTCTCGCACTCCTGCGGCGCTATCCTCGGCGGCACTCGGGACGACAGGTGTGGGAACGATTCGAGGAGCCGGCATGGGTTTCATGGACAAGGCCAAGGAAGCGGCCGAGGACCTCAAGGCGAGCTTCGCCACCAGCGAGGTGCGCGACTCCGAGCAGGCCTACCGCGACCTGGGCATGATCGCCTACCTGACCACGACGGGCCGGCCGATCGACGAGGCCGACCGCCAGCGGTTGGTCAACACCCTGTGGGCCCTCGAGCAGCAGGCCAAGCTGCCGCCGTTCCGGTTGGTGACCTCGCCGCCCCCTCCGCCGCCGCCCCCGCCGCCGGTCCCCCAGGCCGCCCCGCCCGCAGCCCCGCCCGCCGCTGCGCCGCCGCCGGCTCCGGCCGCGCCCGCAGCACCCCCCGCTCCCCCAGCACCAGCAGCACCTCCGGACCCGCCGGCACCCGCGGCGCCGCCCGCCCCGCCGACGCCGCCCACGGACCAGCCGCCGGCCTGAGTCAGGCGGTCACGTGGTGCACGTAGCACCACCGCCAGTCCTCCAGCGGCTCCGCCGACTGCATGACCGGGTGGGTGGTGTCGCGGAAGTGCGCCGTCGCGTGCCGTCCGACCGACGAGTCGCAGCACGCGATGTTCTGGCACTCCAGGCAGATCCGGAGCGAGACCCACGTGAGACCCTCGTCCACGCACCGCTGACAGACCGGCGAGGGCTCCTGCTCGACCTCTTGGACCGGCCGCGACTGCAGGTGCTCGCACGTGGCGCCGGTACGCCGCACCCGTGAGTACTCGGTCTGGAGCTCCGCACGGCTCGCCTGGGCGATGTCGATCATCGACTCCTCGACGTCGAGCATCGCCAGCACCTCGCTGACCACCTCGCTGGCGACCTGGCCGGCGTCGCGGACCTCGAGCACCCGCGCCCGTTCGGCGTCGAGCATCGCCAGCCGGATGCGCGCGTAGAGCTCGCTCGGCGTCTCCGTGTCGGCCTGCGTCCCCAGCCGCTCCCACGCGGCGAAGTTGCGTTGCTCGATGCGTTGCTTGACCAGCGCGACGACGTTCTGCTGGTCGTCGTACTCCATCTCCTTGAGCACCTTGTAGCCGGCCTTGGACGCCTGCTGGAGGAGCGTGGCGCGCGCGAGTGCGTCCTCCATCGGGTCGGGCGACGGGACGTGCAGGCGGCGGGCCAGCATCGGGAGCGACAGGCCCTGGATGAACAACGTGCCCGCCACCACCGTGAAGGCGATGAGGAGCAGCACCTCGCGGTGCGGTGTGTCCTCCGGGATCAGGAACGCGGCGGCCAGGGTGACCACGCCGCGGATGCCGGCCCAGCCAAGGATGAGCGTGAACGTCCAGGGCGGCCGGATGCCGGTGCTGGGGTCGGGACCGGGCCGCACCAACAGGTAGCGGGCCGCGAACACCCATGCCATCCGCAGGACGATGCACCCCGCGAGGACGGCGGCGCAGACGGCGGCGATGCGCCCCGCGGACAGGGTGCTCTCGCTGACGTCGGCGACGATCCAGCCGGCCTGGAGACCGATGAGGAGGAAGACGGTGTTCTCCAGGACGAACGCGATGGTCCGCCAGTTCATCCGTTCGGCGATCCGCGACTGCGCGGTCTGCACGACCGGCGCCTTGTGCCCGAGCAGCAGGCCGGCGATGACGACCGCGATGACCCCCGAGGCGTGGATCTCCTCGGCGGCGATGAAGGCCACGAAGGGAACGACGAACGAGATCGCGGTGTCCAGCACCGGGTCGGTGATCAGCTTGCGCAGCTTGGCGACGATGACGAAGACGACGAAGCCGACGGCAGCTCCCCCCACCGAGGCGATGAGGAACTCCTGCCCGACGTGGAACGCCTCCACGCCGACCGACATCGCGGCGATGGCCGTACGCAGCGCGACGAGCGCGGTGGCGTCGTTGAGCAGCGACTCGCCCTCGAGGATCGTCACGATCCTGCGGGGCAGCCCTATTCGCCGGGCGATGGCCGTGGCCGCGACGGCGTCCGGGGGCGCGACGACCGCGCCGATGGCGAAGGACACCGGCCAGGAGATGCCGGGGATCAACGCGTGCACGATGACGCCGACGCCGAGCGTCGTGAACACCACCAGGCCGACAGACAGCAGCAGGATCGCGCGACGGTTGGCGTTGAAGTCGACGAGCGAGGTCTGGATCGCGGCGGCGTACAGCAGCGGTGGCAGCAGCCCGAACAGCACCACGTCGGGCTCGAGGTGGATCTCGGGGACCCCAGGGACGTACGACCCCGCGACGCCGACCGCGATCAGCAGCAGCGGCGCCGGGAAGTCGAGACGGTCGGCCAGGGCGGTGAACGCCAGCACGGACACGGCCATGGCCACGAGCAGGACCGCGATCTCCACGGCGTCATTGTTGCGTGCAGGGCCGAACCCCGATTCGCCCGCTGCTGGCTGCGAGATTTCCCGCTGGGCGTCGCAGACGAATCGGTGGTGCCGTCAGGCGGGCTCGGCGACCCAGCGCATCGGGTCGCCCCAGCCGAGCTCCTCGACGCCGTGCTTGCCGAACGCGAGCACGACGAGCGTGCGCCGGTGGGCGGCGAAGGTGAGGACGTGCGCGATCATCCCGCCGTACGTGAAGACCTCGGCCGGCTCACACAGCGCGTCGACGAACGTGTCGTCGACGCGGCCGTGGTCGGCGACGTCGCGGACGTGGGTGAGGTACGTCGGGCCCTCGACCGCGAGCCGCTCGCGCATCGAGCTCAGCGACTCGTGGTCCTCCACCGACCAGTCGTAGTCGCGGGTCGCCATCGCGGCGTTCCACATGCCCATCTGGCCGATCAGCCTGCTGAGCAGGGACCGGATCGTCTGCCGGTCGTCGTCGACGTTGAGCTCGATCTCCTCGTCGAGCTGCTCGTCGGTGAGGCGGTCGGCCAGGCGCACCATCTCACCGGTGAGCCAGATGTGGTGCTCGACCATCTTCGTGAGCAGCTCCATGGGCGTGACCTTGTCTCGTGCGGGCAGCCGGATGCTGCCGGGTGGGTGGAAGTGAACGCCGCTCGGCGCGGGGACCTGGAGGTGCCCGGGCTTCTTGCGCCAGGCGGCGGGCGTGGCGCCGTACGCCTGCTTGAACGCCCGGGTGAACGCCTCGTGCGAGCCGTAGCCCGCCTCGACCGCGATGTCGATGAGCGGGGCCCGGGTGGTGATCATCCGGTACGCCGCCCGCTCCAGCAGGATGCGCCGGCGGAAGGCGCTCGGCGGCTCCCCCGCGACGGACTTGATCATCCGGTCGAAGTGGAACCGCGAGAAGTGCAGGCGCAGCGCCAGCTCGTCGCCGGTCGCCCAGCCGTGTGCCTCGTGGTCGTCGAGGACGTCGACGAGGGTGTCCACGAACCTCGCGAACGTGTCGGCTGCGACGGTCATGGGTTCATCGTGGGGTGGTCCACGCCTCCCTGCTTGATCAGCGTTGCGCGAGCCGCCGGATGCGCTCGTCGAGCTCACGGCGGTTGTCCCGGCGGGTGCGTACCTCGACGACCTCGATACCGCCGTTGGGCGACGCGAGCGCCTGCTCGAGCTCCGGCAGCGAGTCGACCCGCCAGTGCGGGGTGCGGGTCGCCGCGCACAGGCCGGCCAGGTCGACGCCGTGCGGCGTGCCGAAGAGCCGGTCGAAACGCTCCGCGTGCTCGGGTGCGCCCTGCTCGAGGGTGGCGAAGATCGAGCCGCCGTCGTCGTTGACGACCACGATCGTCAGGTCCGGCTCGGGGTCGTGCACGTCGTGCACCAGGCCGTTGGCGTCGTGCAGGAACGTCACGTCGCCCATCAGCGCGAAGCTCCGCGTCGAGTCCCGGCCGAGGGCGGCCCCGATCGCCGACGAGACCGTGCCGTCGATGCCGGACAGGCCGCGGTTCGCGATGGTCTTGCGACGTCCGCCGACCTCGTACCTCGGCACCATCAGGTCCAGGTCGCGCACCGGGTTGCTGGCGCCGACGACGAGCAGCCCGCCGGCGGGGAGCGCACGGGCCACGGCGCCGGCTGCCTCGTACGGCGTCAGCTCCGGCTCGTCGCGCAGCAGCCTCTCGAGGGCAACAGCGACGCGCTGGTCCTCGGCCCGCCAGCGGTCGAACCAGTCGGACGCGTCGGGTGCCTCCACCACCGGCCGGGACTCGAGGTGCTGCGCCACCGGGAACGGCCGCTCGCTCCAGACTCCTCGGGACGGGACGGACAGCACCTCGACGTCGTCGCGCTTCATCAGCCGCATGACCGGCCGGCTCAGCGTGGGGTGGCCGAACACCACGACCCGCTCGACCTCGTCGGCGAGGGGGCCGCCGAGCATCAGCCGGTAGGTACGGATGGCGGCCTCGCCCGTCCGGCTCCCGCTGGTGGGTTCGGCCAACAGCGGCCAGCGCGCCTTCTCCGCCAGCACCCGCGCCGGCGGGCCCGCGTCGTCCCCGGCCACCACGACCGTCCTGGGGCCGACGTCGATGGACTCACCGGACGAAGCGCCGTCGGTCGAGGAAGACGCGCCGGCGCCTGCCACGAGGCCCCGGGTGTCCCACGCCTCGCCCGGCACCAGCGGTTCGTCGAGCTGGACGTTGAGGTGAAGCGGACCGTCGCCGAGCCCGAGCGCCGTGTGCGCGACGGCCGCGTCGGCGGGGCCGAGGTCGACGTACGGCACGAGGGGACCGAAGACGCTGACCTGGTCGGTCGTCTGGTTGGCGCCCGTGCCCCGGAGCCGGGCGGGCCGGTCGGCGGTCACGGCGAGCAGCCGGACTCCCGCGTGCGCGGCCTCCAGCATCGCCGGGTGCAGGTTGGCGACCGCGGTGCCCGAGGTGCAGATCACCGCGGCCCGGCTGCCGACCTTGGTGAGCCCCAGGGCGAGGAAGCCCGCCGAGCGCTCGTCGATCCGGGTGTGCAGGCGGACGAGGCCGGCGGCCGCGGCGTCGTACGCCGCGAACGACAGCGGGGCGTTCCGCGAGCCAGGAGCGACGACGACCTCGCGTACCCCGGCCTCGACCAGCGCCGAGACGACGGCCCGCGCCAGCTCCGTGGAGGTCACGAGGACCGATCCTGGCCCACCGCACGGACCTCGGCCAGCCGGGCCCGCCAGTGCGCCTCGCGCTCGGGGCTCGCGGCGCAGCGCGACACCCGCTCCCCCGAGACCTCGGGACGGTGCACCGGCACGTACCCGTCCACCGCGGCCAGCCGGTGCTCGGCGACGTCGTCGGCCAGCATGCCCACGGTCGCGAGGCCCGACGCGTACTCCAGCTCGGGCAGCGCCGCCGCCAGCGCAACCCCCGCGGCCAACCCGACCGAGGTCTCCAGCGCCGACGAGACGACCGTCGGCAGCCCGATGTCCTCGGCGATCCTCAGGCACGCCCTGACCCCGCCGAGCGGCTGCACCTTGAGCACCGCGATGTCGGCCGCCTCCAGGTCGCGCACGCGGTAGGGGTCGGCTGCCCGCCGGATCGACTCGTCCGCGGCCACGAGGATCGACGTACGCCGTCGCACCGCGGCCAGCTCCTCGACCGTGGCGCATGGCTGCTCGACGTACTCCAGTCCGCCCGCCGCTCGTTCCAGCACGTGCAGCGAGGCGAGGGCGGTGTCGACGTCCCAGGCTCCGTTGGCGTCCACCCGGATCCGGCCGCCCGGGCCGAGCGCGTCGCGCACCGCCTCGAGCCTGGCCTGGTCCCCGGCGAGGGAGCCCGCCGCGTCGGCCACCTTGACCTTGGCGGTCCGGCAGCCCGAGCGGGACACGAGCGCGTGGGCGTCCTCGGGCGAGAGCGCCGGGACGGTCACGTTGACCGGGACCCGGTCGCGGACGGCCTCCGGCCAGTCTCCCGCGGCCGCCTCCTCCGCACAGCGCAGCCAGGCCGCCGCCTCGTCGGCGTCGTACTCCAGGAAGGGGCTCCACTCACCCCAGCCGGCCTCGCCGCGGAGGAGCATCCCCTCCCGCACGGTGATGCCGCGGAACCGCACCCGCATGGGGATCGAGAAGACCGGCGCCTCAGTCACGGGACTCGCCCCGTAGCGTGCGTCGGTCGACCTTGCCGTTGCGGAGCATCGGCATCTCGTCGAGGACGCGCAGCTCGCGCGGGGCCCACGAGC
>JAICRP010000121.1 GCA_025966445.1 Nocardioides sp. | reverse complement strand
GGCGGAGTGGTAGGCGGCGTACGGCGTGCTGCCGAGCCGGGCGGCCGGCAGCCCCGCGTCCGCGAACGACTCGTGGTCGCTGGCCGTGTTGTCGGGGTCGACGGCCACACCGATGCCGAGCCGCGCGGCCGACCTCTCCAGCGCCACCCGGACCGCGATCGGGGTGCCGCCGACGGACGCGACGGGCACGAGCCGGCCCACACCGACCCGGTCCATCGACACCATCCCACGCAGGTGGCGGCGCTCGGCCGGGGACATGGCGGCCACGTAGCGCAGCGAGCCGAAGTGGTGCTCGAGGTCGCCCGTGCCGCGCGGCTCCTCGCCCCCGAAGGCAACGAACACCACCGGCAGCTCGCCCGGTGCCACCGACCAGCGTCGCGCGGTCTCCAGCAGCACCGCCACACCCGACGCGTTGTCCTCGGCCCCTGGCGCGACCGCGACGGTGTCCAGGTGCGCGCCGACCAGGAGGTACGGCTCGCCCGGGTCGAGGTCCCGCGGTCGCGCGACCACGTTGATCGACCTGCCGGCCGCGACCGGTACCCCCCATGAGTCGCCGGCGGGTACGGGGAAGGACTGGCGCGACACGTCGTACCCGAGTGCGTCGAAGCGGCGCTCGACCCAGCGGGCGGCCCGGTGGAAGGCCGGGCCGGTTGCCAGCCGCGGACCGACCTCGCCCGCGAGGAACCGGACCGTGCGCATGGCCCGCGCGGACGAGAACGCCGGGTCCGGTGTCTCGACGGTGGGCGTGGACGTCGGCTCCGCCGGTGCCGACGAGGCGGCGGGTGTGGTCGACCGGGGCGGGGTGGGGTCCGGGTCGGCACGGGGTGTCGAGGGTGAGTCCGTGCAGCCACCGAGCACGAGCAGGCCGGCCGCGAGGCCGACGACGGTGCCCCAAGCGCCGTACCCCCGCATGGCCCGACGGTAACCGCCCGCCGGTGAGAATGGGCCCATGAGCCGGCGTACCCACGGGCTGGTCGCGCTGCTCGCGACCGCCACCCTCGTGGCGCTGCTGATCGCCTGGTGGGCGCCGGCTCAGGGCCCCGGCGAGCCCACCACGGGGCCGACCCTGCCGACGGCGTCGGCTCCCAGCGTTCCCACCACGGGCAGCGCCTCGTCGAGCGGCACGCCGGCCCCACCCACCGGACCACCGGCCGTCGTGGTTCCCGGCGCGACCATCTCCCCCTGTCGGCGGACCGGCGGCACCGTGCCGCTGACCGTGGTGACGTTCAACATCCACAGCGGCATCGGCCGCAACGGGCTCCAGCTCGCCCAGGTCGCCGGCGAGATCGCCGCGGTCGAGCCCGACGTGGTGCTGCTGCAGGAGGTCGACCAGAACCGCCTGCGCAGCCGGTTCGTCGACGAGGCGGCGTACCTGGCCACCCTGCTCGGCATGGAGCACGTGTTCGCCTCGAACGTCGAGCGCGACGGGCTGCGGGCCGGCGACCCCGTCAGCGACTACGGCACGGCGGTGCTCACCCGGCTGCGCATCGAGAGCTGGACGCACACCCTGCTGCCGAACCGACCCGGCCGCCAGCAACGCGGCCTGCAGCACCTGGTGCTGCGGCTCGGGGGTCGGCCGATCAGCATCTACAACGCCCACCTCGACCACACCACGCCGAGCCTGCGGCAGGAGCAGATGCGCCTCGCCCGCGACATCATCGGCGTCGACGGCGACCCCGTGATCTTCGGTGGCGACTTCAACGCCTCCGCCGGCTCGGCCACCCTCGCCCTCGCCCTCGACCCCGCCCACACCGACCTGGTCGACCCGTGGCCGCTCGTCGGTGACGGCGACGGCCTGACCGCCCCCAACAACGCACCCCGCAGCAGGATCGACTTCCTGCTCGCCGACGACGAGTGGCGGCCCACGGTGATGGCGACGTGGCAGTCGGCGGTGTCCGACCACCGCGGTGTCGTCGGCCGGTTCCTGCTGCGCTCGCCCCGCGTCTGTCGCTGACGCGGTCGCTACAGCCGCAGGAAGATGCCGGCGGCCGGTTTCGGCTCGAAGTACGTCGTCTTCGGCGGCATCACCTCACCCGCGTCCGCCACCTCGCTCAGCGCCTCGATCTCCGGCGGTGCGAGAGTGAAGAGCGCGCCCCGGTCGACGTCGCAGCGCCGCGTGAGCTCGACCACGGAGGTCCCGGACGGCACGGTCTCGACCGGGCCGGCGCCGGCCAGCCGGTCCAGGACCCGGGTCTGGAGGATGGCCACGTCGAGCCCGGCGGCGCCCGCCGGAGGGTCGGCCAGGTACGTCACGTCGTACCAGCGGCCGTCGACGTACAGGCCGATGGAGCCGGGTCTCGGCGTCGGCTGCCCGGCCACCGCCCGTACCTCGAAGTCCGCGGCCAGCAGACCGAGCAGGTCCGCGGGGTCCACGGCGCCGGACACCCGGCGGTGGAAGGCGGAGAGCCGCAGCCCGTCCATCCGGTGGACGACCCCCAGCAGGCCTGCGTCGGCGGGCTTGCCGGCCAGCCGCCACTCCTCGAGCCGGGCCGCGACCCGGTGGTGACCGTCGGCGATGTAGAAGTCGGCCGCGCCCAGCTCCTCGATCAGGGCCGCGGTGGTGGGGCCCTCCGCCAGCCGCCACACGGTCTGCTGGAGCCCGCGCGGGCCGGCGAAGTCCAGGATCGGCGGCGTCTGCTGGACCTCCTCGATCGTCCGCGTGAACTCCGGGCCCGCTCGGTGGAGCAGCGTCACCAGGGCGGGCGGCGCGGTCGTCGTGGTGTGGTGCCAGACGAGGGCGTCGACCCGTGGCCCGTACACCGCCTCGTGCCCGCGCACCCGGCCGTCGGCGATGGCCTGCACCGAGATGTCGCACACGACGCCGATGTGGGTCGCCGACCCGTGGCTCTGACGGTAGACGTACAGGGCGACCCCCGACTCGGTGTACGCCGCATCGTCGACCGCGACCCGGTAGAGGTCGACGCCCGACTCGTGGAGCGACTCCGACATGGCGGTCACCGTGCGCCGGGCCCAGTCCGGCCGGACGACCCGCGCAGGGAAGAGCCGCACGCTCCTCACGGGCGGCGACCCGAGCTCTCGCTCAGCATCACGACGGACACCCCCAGCACGTGCGGGATCTCGCGGACGGCGTCGAGCAGGTCCTCGGGCGGCGCGCCTTGGACGTCGATGAACGCGACCGCTGCCTCGCCGCCCCGGAAGACCCGGTTGACCATGTGCTCGACGTTCAGGTGCGCCGTGCTGAGCCGGTCGAGGACCTGGGCCAGCACGCCGACCCGGTCGAGGTGCCGGACGGTCAGCGTCACCGACCCGAGGCGGTCGGGGTCGAGGTTCACGCAGTGGCGGGCCTCGCCGGACATGAACGCGTCGACGATCTCGGTCACCCCCGCCGCGATCGCGCGCTGCGCCTGCACCGTCGACGCGCCGATGTGGTGGGTCGCGACGACGTTCGGGTGCCGGGCGAGCGGCGAGTCCCACGAGCCCTTGCCGTGACCGGGCTCGTCGGCGAAAACGTCCAGGCCGGCCCGCACGGCGCCGGCGTCCAGCGCTGCGAGCAGGGCACGTTCGTCGACCACATCGCCCCTCGAGGTGTTGAGCAGGATCGCGCCCTTCTTCATCCGGGCGAGGAAGGCCTCGTCGACGAGGTGCCTGGTGGCCTCGCTGGACGGGACGTGGAGGGTGACGATGTCGGAGGTCGACACCAGCTCCTCCAGGGTGTCGCACAGGGTGATGCCCAGCTCCTCGGCGCGGGCCGAGGCGGCCGCCGACCGGTCGGGCTTGGCGAGCGCCTGTACGCGGATGCCGAACGCGGCGGCCCGCTCGGCGACCGAGAAGCCGATGGAGCCGAGGCCGATGATGCCCATCGTCGAACCCAGCAGTCCCTGGGCCTTGCTGTAGGTGTGCTTGTCCCAGTGGCCGTCGCGGACGTCCCGCACGTTGTCGGCGATCCGGCGGTCGATCGCGAGCAGCAGGCCCAGGGTGAGCTCGGCCACGGCGGCCGCGTTGCGCCCGGGAACGTTGCAGACGAACACCCCGTGCCCGGCGGCGGCGTCGGTGTCGATGGTGTTCGTCCCCGCACCGGCGCGGATCACCAGCACCAGCCGGTCGGCGGCCTCGAACACCGCGCGCCGGACCTTGGTGCTGCGCACCACCAACCCGTCGAACCCGGCGATCCGCCCGGCGAGCTCGTCGGCCGCCAGGCCGGGCTCCATCACGCAGGTGTGCCCGCGGGCCTCGAGGTCGACGAGGGTCTGGTCGGGCATCCGATCGGCGAACAGTAGGTGCATCACGCGACCTCCGGGACGGGCTCGCCGCCGGGGGTCGGCGGGTGTGGTGGCGTCAAACTAACGCGCGGACGGAGGGCCGCGCCATGACCGGCCGGGCGTCACAACCCGTCGGCCGTCAGGCGCTGGACGCCGGGTCGCGCCATCACCTCGTCGGTCGACCGGGCCGCCTGGCGGGCCAGGAGGCGCAGCCACGGCGGTGCCGTCGCCGACCGTCGTACCCGCGCGACGTCCAGCACGCGGGTGGCGCCCGTCGTGGTGGGGTTCAGGATCAGCGTCGGCGCGTAGCGCGGGTCCTCGACCTCGAACTCGCCGTCCGGACGCTCGGTGAGGGTCAGTCGGGCCACGATGCCGCGGAAGGTGTCCCGCCGCTCGGGTTCCTGCTGGGCCACCATGTTGCCGAGCCCGTAGAGCACCCACGTGCCGTTGACCCTGTCGAAGGGCTGCACCACGTGGGCGTGGTGACCGTAGACGAAGTCGACGTACGGCGAGGCCGTCAGGTCGGCGAACACCTGGAGCTGCTGCTCGTTGGGCTCGTGGAGGTACTCGGTGCCGGCATGGATCGCGACCATCACCACGTCCACGCCGTCGCGGTGCAGGGCCTCCGCCTGTGCGAGCGCGCGCGGCACGTCGATCAGGTTCACCGACCACGGCTCGGTCACCGGCAGCCCGTTGATGCCGAAGGTCATGGAGATCAGCCCGATCCGGACCCCGTCGACCTCCAGCTCCAGCGGCTGGCCCGCCCCGCGCCGCTCGGCGTACGTGCCGGTGTGCGCCAGTCCGCGGGCGTCGAGCGCGTCGATGGTGCGGACCAGCCCCGTGAAGCCCGTGTCGACCGAGTGGTTCGAGGCCGTCGTGCACGCGTCGTACCCGGTGTCCACGAGGCCGTCGAGGACGCTGGGCGGCGCGGAGAAGACGGGGTAGTTGAGGTACGGGCCGCGCGGCCGCGACACGGGTGTCTCGAGGTGGCAGATCGCGAGGTCGGCCGGTGCGACGAGGGGCTCGAGGCCGGCGAACATCGGCGCGAAGTCCGGCACCGTCTCGCCCTGGGCCGCCGCGTCCCGCTCCGCGGTCTGCCACACCCCGTTGTGCACCAGGACGTCGCCGGTCAACGCGACGGTCACGCTGCGGGGCTCGGGCGGCTCGGGCGGCTCGGGCTCGGGGTCCGGCTGCTCGCTCGTGGTCGTGTCGCCGGTCCTGGGCTCGGCGCTCGCGGACGGCGTCGGGGCGGGCTGAGGGTCCTCTGCGCCACGGCACCCGGTGGCGGTCGGCACCAGCAGCAGCGCGGCCGCGACCCCACCGCAGAGGCGGCGTCGGGTGGCTGGTGAGGACACGGCGCCTCCTTCCACGTGCGTCGCCGAACCCTACATTCCGTTCCAGGCCGCTTGAACATCGGTTCAAGCATCCATTGAACAACGGTTCAAGCGGTGGCAGGCTGCCGCCATGTCGCTCGACTTCACTGCCATCAACCCCGCGGCCGCGCGAGCCGACGCAGCGTCGCACTCCCCCACGGGAGACCTGCCCAGCCGGGCGCAGTACGTCGTCGTGGGCGGTGGCGTGATCGGCACGTCGATCGCCTACCACCTCGCCCTGCTGGGCGCGCAGGACGTGGTTCTCCTGGAGCGCAAGCAGCTCACCTCCGGCACCACCTGGCACGCGGCGGGCGAGGTGGTCTCCGGCGGGACGACCGAGGACGCGCTCTGGATGGCGCGCTACTCGGCCGAGCTCTACGCCCGGCTGGAGGAGGAGACCGGGCTCTCCACCGGCTTCCGGCAGTGCGGTTACCTCCAGCTGGCCACATCGGCCCGGGCGGACGAGAGCCTGCGGCGCGAGACGGCGTACATGCGCTCGGTCGGGATGACCAAGGACGTGCTGTCCCCGCGTGAGGTGGCCGACCTGGTCCCCCTGATGCGCACGGACGACGTCGTCCACGGCTTCTGGACGCCGGACGAGGGACGGGCCAACCCGGTCGACGTGACGATGTCGATGGCGAAGGGCGCCCGGCAGCGTGGCGCGCAGATCTTCGAGAACACCGAGGTCACCGACTTCGTCCTGGATCACGGGCGAGTGGTCGGCGTTCGTACGGAGCGGGGCGACATCGAGTGCGAGAAGGTCGTCATCGCCGCGGGGCTGTGGGGCCGTGAGGTGGCGGCGAGGGCCGGCGTCACGGTGCCGCTGCAGGCGGCCGAGCACTACTACCTGCTCACCGAACCCATCGCCGGCGTCACGCCGGAGTCGGTGCCGGTGATCGAGGACGGCGAGGCCTACGGCTACTACCGCGAGGAAGGCGGCGGCCTGCTCGTCGGGATGTTCGAGCCGGTCGCGAAGGCGTGGGCGCTGGACGGCACCCCGCGCGAGAGCGCGTTCGCCGTGCTGCCGCCCGACTGGGAGCGGATGGCGCCGTTCCTCGAGGTCGCCATGCAGCGCTTCCCGGCCCTCGAGGACGCGGGCATCCGCACGCTGTTCTGCGGGCCCGAGAGCTTCACCGACGACCTGTCGCCGATGCTCGGCGAGTCCCCCGAGGTGGACGGCCTGTACCTCGCCTGCGGCCTCAACTCCGTCGGCATCCTCTCCGGCGGCGGCCTCGGCCACATGATGGCGCAGTGGCTCATCGAGGAGCACCCGCCGCTCGACGTCACCGCGGTCGGCGTCGACCGCGCCCACGAGTTCCAGGCGACCCGGAAGTTCCGCGAGGAGCGCACTGTCCAGCGGCTGGGCTTCCTGCTCAACGACCTGTCCTGGCCGAACGCCCAGAACGAGCACGCGCGCGACGTCCGTCGGTCGCCGTACCACCCCCAACACGTCGCCGACGGCGCACACTTCGTCGCAACCAGCGGGTGGGAGTACCCCGACTACTTCGCGGGCACGGGTCTCACCCCCACCGTCGCGTGGGGCTTCGAGCGCGGCGAGGCGTTCGAGCGCACACGTGAGGAGCACCTCCAGGCCCGCGAGAAGCTGGCGATCTTCGACCTCTCGCTGATGTCGCACCACCTCGTGCAGGGACCGCACGCGATGGCCGTGCTCAACCGGGTCTGCGCCAACGACGTCGACTCTGCGGTGGGCCGAGTCGTCTACACCCAGTGGCTCGACGACCGCGGCGGGATCATCGCCGACGTCACCGTCACCCGCCTCGCCGAGGACCAGTACGTCGTGGTGAGCGGCGACACCATCCATCGCCGGGTGCCGGCGTGGATCCGGCGCCAGACGGGCGAGGGCGAGTTCGTCACCGTCACCGACGTGACCAGCGGCCACGCCCTGCTCTCGGTGCAGGGCCCGAGGTCGCGCGAGCTGCTGCAGCGGCTGAGCCCGGACGACTGGTCCGACGCCGCGTTCCCCTACCTCACCGCGCAGAAGGTCGAGCTCGGCTACACGCCGCTGTGGGCGCTGCGGGTGACGTACGTCGGCGAGCTCGGCTGGGACCTGCTGGTGCCGACCGAGTTCGGCGCCACGTTGTACGACCAGCTGCGCGAGGCCGGCGCCGACCTGGGCTTCCGCCCGACCGGCGTCGGCGCCCTCGAGACGATGCGGCTCGAGAAGGCCTTCCGCGACATGGGCCACGACATCGACTCCACCGACACGCCGCTCGAGGCCGGGCTCGGGTTCGCGGTCGCCTGGGACAAGCCCGGCGGCTTCGTCGGCCGTGACGCGCTGATGAAGCACCGCGAGTCGGGCCCGCTCACCAGCAGGCTGGTCAACGTGCTGCTCGGCTCGCCCGACCACGACCTCTACGGCGACGAGCCGGTCTACTGGGACGACAAGCCCGTGGGCCACGTCCGCAGCGGCGGTTTCGGTCACTCGCTGGGGGCCGCGTGTGGGATCGCCGGGATCAGCCGCGACGGGGGCATCACGGCCGCCGACCTGGCCGCCGGGTCGTTCGAGATCGACGTCGCCGGCACCCGGGTGCCCGCCCAGGTGTCGCTGAAGCCGTTCTTCGACCCGGAGCGGTCGCGCATCCTCGCCTGACCCCCGGATGCTGCCCGGTGGTCCCGCCTGGGACCATCGGGCAGTGCCGTTGACCCGCCGTACCACCTTGGTGCTGGTCGGGCTGGTGCTCCTCGCGCTCAACCTGCGACCGGCGGCCGTCAGCGTCGGTCCCGTGCTCGCCGAGGTCCGCGACGGGCTCGGGATGAGTGCGGCGTCCGCGGGGCTGCTCACCAGCCTGCCGGTGCTCGCCTTCGCGTTCTTCGGTGCGCTGGCCCCGGCCCTGGCCACCCGGATCGGCCTGCACCGGGTGACGCTGCTGGCGCTGCTGTGCCTGGTCACCGGGCTCGGCGCGCGTGTGCTCGTGGACCATGAGGCCGCGTTCCTGGCCTGGTCGATGCTCGCTCTGGCGGGCATGGCTGTGGCCAACGTGGTGCTGCCGTCGCTGGTGAAGCTGCACTTCCCCGACCGCATCGGCCTGGTCACCGCCATCTACACGACGTCGCTGTCGATCGGCCTGACCGCAGCCCTGTGGCTGACCGTGCCCATCGCCGAACGCTTCGGCGACTGGCACCAGGGCCTGGGGGCGTGGGCGTTGATCGCGGCCGTCGCCGTGGTGCCGTGGCTCGGCCTGGTGGGCCACGACCGTCGGCTCGAGCGGCCCGAGCGCACGATCACGTACGGCCAGGTCCTGCGCACCCGGTTGGGGATCGCGATGGCGTTGTTCTTCGGGTTCC
>JAICRP010000109.1 GCA_025966445.1 Nocardioides sp. | reverse complement strand
CTGGTGCGCGAGGGGGGAGTTGAACCCCCACGTCCTTTCGGACACACGGACCTGAACCGTGCGCGTCTGCCTATTCCGCCACTCGCGCCAGAAGCGTGCTGAGGGTATCCCAGCGCCAGAGGTCCGCCCAAACCGGTGCTCCCTCGGTGTCGAGGACACCGTGACACCGACCTGACATCGACCTGGGCGCCCACTGGCGGGGTGCCGGGGCGGGAGAGCGTGCCTCGCTACGATCGAGGGCGACCCGGCGCCCGGATGGTGTCACGAGGGTGTCACTGGTGGGCTTCACTGGCGTGCCGGAAGGAGGCGGATGTGGGCGGCCTGCAACGTTTCGAGCAGCGACTCGAGAGCATGGTCTACGGCGCGTTCGCCAAGGTCTTCCGCAGCGCGGTGCAGCCGGTGGAGATCGCCGCGGCCCTGGAGCGCGAGTGCGACAACAACGCGCAGATCCTGAGCCGTCAACGGCGGGCGGTGCCCAACGACTTCCACGTCGAGCTCGCGGCGACGGACTTCGACCGGCTCGCACCGTACGACTCGACGCTCCTGGCGGACCTCACCCAGCAGCTCCAGGAGCACGCCGACCAGCAGCACTACGTCTTCCCGGGGCCGGTCACGATCGCGTTCGAGAGCGCCGACGACCTCGGCACCGGCCGGTTCCGCATCAAGAGCCGGGCCCAGGCCGGCGTCATCAGCAACAGCAACGTCACCCGGCAGCGCCGGCCGCGGGCGGTCCTCGAGGTGAACGGCACCCAGCACCCCCTGACGCCGCCCGGCCTCGTGATCGGTCGGGGCACCGAGGCCGACGTGCGCATCAACGACCCGGGCGTGAGCCGGCGCCACATCGAGTTCCTGGTCTTCGACCGCGGGGGCGACGTCGACATCGAGGTCGGCGACCTCGGGTCCACCAACGGCATGCTCGTCGACGGGCACCGGATCCAGCGCACGTCCGTGCACGACGGCAGCCGCGTCAAGATCGGCGCGACCACGATCACCGTCCGGGTGACCGAGGAGCCGGTCTCCGCGGAAGGCGGCTACCCCGGTGTCTGAGCTGACCCTGTTCCTGATCCGCCTGGCCTACCTCGCGATCCTCTGGATCTTCGTGCTCTCGGCCCTGTCGGTGATCCGGTCCGACATGTTCGGCGCCCGCATGCCCGAGGGCGCCCGGGCCGCGGCCGCCAAGCGCGACCAGCGCCCGCCCAAACCGGCCAAGGCCCGTCGGGGCGCGCCCACCCACGTGCTGGTCGTGGGCGGGGACAACCAGGGCGAGCGGGCGGACCTCACGCAGGCCCCGATCCTGATCGGTCGTGGACCCGACGCTGCCATCCGCCTCGACGACGACTACGTCTCCACGAGGCATGCCCGGATCGCGGCGTCCGGCGACCAGTGGTTCGTCGAGGACCTCGGCTCGACCAACGGCACCTACATCGGCAACGCCCGGATCACCCAGCCGACCACGCTCACGCTCGGCACGCAGGTGCGCGTCGGCAAGACCGTGATCGAGCTGAGGAAGTAGCCGATGACGTTTCGCCTCCGCTACGCCGCGATCTCCGACGTCGGCCGGGTCCGCAAGGACAACCAGGACTCCGGGTACGTCGGCCCGTGGATGCTCGCGGTCTGCGACGGCGTCGGCGGGGCCGCCCGCGGCGACCTGGCGTCGGCGACCGCGATCGGTCAGCTGCGGAAGCTGGACGCCCGGCCCAGTTCGTCGGCGAGCGACGACATGAAGAGCCAGGTGGCCGGCGCGCTCCACCGCGCCAACGACCGGATCGCCGAGCTCGTCGACGACGACCCCACCCTGAGCGGTACCAGCACGACCGCGACCATGGCGCTGTTCGACGGCGAGAAACTGACCTTCGGGCACGTGGGTGACAGCCGCGCGTACCTCTTCCGCGACGGCGAGATCCGCCAGGTCACCAAGGACCACACGTTCGTCCAGAGCCTCATCGACGAGGGCCGGATCACCGAGGAGGAGTCGCGCACGCACCCGCACCGCAACCTCATCCTCAAGGCGATCGACGGCGTCCACGACATCGACGCCGACCTCTTCGACCTCGAGATCCAGCGCGGGGACCGGCTGCTGTTCTGCAGCGACGGCGCGAGTGGCGTGCTCGACGACGGCCGGCTGGCCGACGTGCTGTCGATGGGCACGCCCGACTACGCGGCTGTCGAGCTGGTGCGCGCCAGCCTCGAGGCCGGCACGACCGACAACGTCACCTGCGTGGTGGCCGACATCGTCGACGAGGACGAGCTCCCCGGCGACCAGCAGCCGATGCTCGTGGGAGCGGCCGCCGACCTCAAGCGTCGGCCGCACCTGCCGACGATGCCGCACCTGTTCCGCGGCCACCGCGCCGGCGACACCGGCGAGCTCGAGCCCGTCCGGGCCGAGATCCCCGACGTGCCGTTCGCGATCGAGACCGACCCGGTCGACCCCGAGGAGGCGAGGTACGCCCCGCGGCCACCGCGCCGCTTCCTGCTCGCCCGCCGGGTGCTCGCCGGCGTCGCCGTGGTGGGCGTGGCCTGGATCCTGGGCGCCGCGGCGTACTCCTGGAGCCAGCAGCAGTTCTACGTCGGCGACCACGACGGCACCGTGACCATCTTCCGGGGCGTGGACGCCGACATCCCCGGCATCAGCCTGTCGCAGCCGTACGAGACCACCAACGTCACCCTCGCGCGGCTCTCCGACTACGACGCCTCGACCGTCCGCGAGGGCATCGACGCCGACAGCCTCGAGGACGCCCAGGACGCCGTCCGCCGCCTGGCCGCCAACCAGAGCATCGACGACGCCGTCGACGCGACGACCGAGGCCACCGCCACCCCGACCGACACGGCTACCCCCAGCCCCACCGACTCCACGAGCGCCACGCCATGAGCCAGTCCGGGATGATCATGGAGTTCGTGCACCGCCGCCGGCGCGGGGCGGAGCTGTTCCTGCTCGTGCTCGCGCTGGCCGTCGGCGTCGGCGCGTACGCCGCGGTGGGTCTCGGCGTCGAGGGCGAGATCCCGACCGGCATCCTCACGTACGGCGGCTGGCTGACCGGCCTGGTCATCGTCGCGCACGTGGTGGTGCGGTTCGTGGCGCCGTACGCCGACCCGGTCCTGCTTCCCATCGTGGCCGCCCTCAACGGGCTCGGCCTCGCGATCATCCACCGGCTCGACCTCAGCCTCGACACGACCTACGCCCGCCAGCAGCTGACCTGGATGACGCTCGGGGTCCTCCTGTTCGTGGTCACCCTGCTGGTCCTTCGCGACCACCGGGTGCTGCAACGGTTCACCTACACCAGTGGGCTGGCGGCGATCGTGCTGCTGCTCCTGCCCCTGGTGCCCGGCCTCGGCACGGAGATCAACGGAGCGCAGATCTGGATCAACGTGGGCCCGTTCAGCTTCCAGCCGGGCGAGGTCGCCAAGCTGCTGCTGGTGGTCACCTTCGCCGGCTACCTCGTGCTGCACCGCGACGCGCTGGCTCTGGCGGGTCGCCGGGTGCTGTTCGTCGACCTGCCACGCGGCCGCGACCTCGGCCCGATCCTGCTGATGTGGCTCATCAGCCTGGGCATCCTGGTCTTCCAGACGGACCTGGGCTCCAGCCTGCTGTTCTTCGGCCTGTTCCTGATCATGCTGTACGTCGCCACCGAGCGGGCCGGCTGGCTGATCGTCGGGGGAGGTCTGTTCCTCGGCGGGGCGCTGCTCGCCTACCGCTTCGAGTCCCACGTGCGGGTCCGCGTCGACACCTGGCTGCACCCGTTCGACTTCTACGACGACGCCGACGGCGCCAAGTCCTACCAGCTCGTCGAGTCGATGTTCGGGATGGGCTGGGGCGGCCTGCTCGGCCGCGGCCTCGGCCTCGGCATGCCGCAGCGGATCCCCCGGGCCGAGTCCGACTTCATCATGGGCGCGCTCGGCGAGGAGCTCGGCCTCACCGGCGTGATCGCCGTGATCGTGCTGTACGGCCTGATCGTCGAGCGTGCGCTCCGCGCCGCGCTCATCTGCCGTGACGGCTTCGGCAAGCTGATGGCGGTCGGCCTCGGCAGCGTGGTGGCGCTGCAGGTCTTCGTGGTCGTCGGCGGCGTCACCCGGCTGATCCCGCTCACCGGGCTCACCACCCCGTTCCTCTCGTACGGCGGCTCGTCGCTGGTCGCGAACTGGGTCCTCATCGCGCTGCTGCTGCGCATCTCCGACCACGCGCGACGGCCCGCCCCCATGCTCGCCACCGACGACGACGCCGACGCCGAGGCCACCCAGGTCGTGAAGATGCAGGTCGACGAGGGGGCGAACCGATGAACAAGCCGATCCGCACCATCTCGATCTTCTGCATGGTGCTGTTCCTGGCGCTGATGGCCAACGCCACCTACCTGCAGTACTGGCAGGCCGACGCCCTCACCAAGGACGCCCGCAACCGGCGCATCATCCAGGAGGCCTTCTCCCGCGAGCGCGGCGCGATCCTCGTCAGCCGGAACCCCGTGGCCGAGAGCGTGGAGACCGACGACGAGTACAAGTTCCAGCGGACCTACCCCCAGCCGTTCAAGTACGCCCCCATCACCGGCTGGTTCTCCTACTACTCCCAGACCGGCATCGAGCAGAGCCAGAACGACGTGCTGTCCGGCGACGACTCGCGGCTGTTCGTCACCCGCCTGGTCGACCTGGTCAACGGCAACAACACCGAAGGCGGCCGGGTCTCCCTGACGATCGACCCCGCCGCGCAGACGGCCGCCTTCGACGGGCTGCGGGCCCTCGGGGACGACGTGCAGGGTGCCGTGGTGGCGATCGAGCCGTCGACCGGCAAGGTCCTCGCCAACGCGTCGCTGCCGACGTACGACCCGAACCTGCTGGCCTCGCACGACTTCGCGTCGGTCTCGGAGAACTACGACCGGCTCAACGCCGACCCCGCCAAGCCGCTGCTCAACCGCGGCATCCAGACCACGCTCCCGCCGGGGTCGACGTTCAAGCTCGTCACCGCGGCCGCCGCGATCGAGAGCGGCAACTGGGACGCCTCCTCCACGGTGCCGGCCGGGGCGACCTACCAGCTGCCGGAGACCCGCGGTCCCACTGGCCTGATCGACAACGACGGTCGGACGCAGTGCGACCCGAAGCAGGTCCCCTTCGAGGTGGCGATGGAGTACTCGTGCAACACGACCTTCGCCCAGCTGGGGATCGAGGTCGGGGCCGAGGCGATGCTCGAACAGGCCGAGGCGTTCGGCTTCAACGACCACTACCTCGACGACCTCGGCCCGCAGGCCGTCTCCGTGTACCCGGTCGGCGCCAACAAGCCGCAGACCGGGCAGGCGGCCATCGGCCAGTTCGACGTGCGCGCCACGCCGCTGCAGATGGCGATGGTGGCGGCGGGCATCGCCAACGGCGGCGTCGTGATGAGGCCCTACTACGTCGACGAGGTGCAGTCGGCCGACCTCGACATCCTCGACAAGACCACCCCCAGCGAGCTCTCCCGCGCGGTCTCGGCCACCACGGCCAACGAGCTGACCAAGCTGATGGTCGCGACCGTCGCGGAAGGCACCGCCAGCCCCGGCGCGATCGCTGGCGTCGAGGTGGCGGGCAAGACCGGCACGGCGCAGAGCGGCGTCGAGGGCAAGCCGCCGTACGCCTGGTACGTCTCGTTCGCGCCCGCCGACGACCCGCAGGTCGCCGTGGCCGTGATGATCGAGAGTGTGCCGGGGCAGGACACCGACGAGATCGCCGGCGGCCTGCTCGGCGGCCCGATCGCGAAAGCCGTGATGGAGGCCGTGATCCGATGAGGAAGGGCGACACCCGATGAACCAGGGACCGACGCTGATCGGCGGGCGGTACGAGCTCGGTGAGCTCCTCGGCCGCGGCGGCATGGCCGAGGTGCGCAAGGGCACCGACACCCGCCTCGGGCGCGTGGTGGCCGTCAAGCGGCTGCGCACCGACCTCGCCAGCGACGCGACCTTCCAGGCCCGCTTCCGCCGCGAGGCGCAGTCGTCGGCCTCGCTCAACCACCCGTCGATCGTGTCGGTCTACGACACCGGCGAGGAGCTGGCGACCGACGGCTCCGGCATCGCCCAGCCGTACATCGTCATGGAGTACGTCGCCGGGCGCACGCTGCGCGACATCCTGCGAGAGGGCCGCAAGATCCTCCCGGAGCGGGCGCTCGAGATCTCCTCCGGCGTGCTCTCCGCCCTCGACTACAGCCACCGCGCGGGCATCATCCACCGCGACATCAAGCCCGGCAACGTGATGCTCACCCCGAGCGGCGACGTGAAGGTGATGGACTTCGGCATCGCCCGGGCGATCTCGGACGCCTCGTCGGCGATGACCCAGACGGCCGCGGTCGTGGGCACGGCGCAGTACCTGTCGCCCGAGCAGGCCCGCGGCGAGACCGTCGACTCCCGTTCCGACGTCTACTCCGCCGGCTGCCTGGTCTACGAGCTGCTCACCGGCCGGCCGCCCTTCGTGGGCGACAGCCCGGTCGCCGTCGCCTACCAGCACGTGCGGGAGCCGGCGGTGCCGCCGTCCGACCACGACACGTCGCTGACGCCGGAGATCGACGCCATCGTGATGAAGGCGCTCGCCAAGCGCGTCGAGGACAGGTACCAGTCGGCGGCCGCGATGCGCGCCGACATCGAGCGGTACCTCGCGGGTCACCCCGTGCGCGCCACCGCCCCGCCGCTGCCGCCCGAGCCGCAGACCACCGTCGCGCCGGCGTACGGGAACGATCCCGCCACCCAGTCGACGATCACGACCCAGGCGGTGCCGCCCGACGACGAGGGCGACGGCGGCAGCCGCACCGGGCTGATCGTGCTCCTCGGTGCGCTGCTGGTCGCCCTGATCGTCGGGGCGGCGTTCCTGCTGCCCTCGCTCTTCGAGGACTCGCCCGAGCAGGTGCAGGTGCCCGACCTGATCGGGATGACCGAGGCGCAGGCCCGGACCGCCATCGGCGACGCCGGCCTCAGCGTCGGCCAGCCGGAGTACGTCGCGGATGCCGACGTCGCCCGCGACAAGGTGGTCAAGCAGGACCCCAACCGCGACACGTTCGTCGACCCCGGGACCACGGTCACCATCACCGTCTCGACCGGCAAGCCCATGACGTCGGTGCCGGCCGTCGTCGGCCAGGACCGCGCGACGGCCCGCTCGACGCTGGAGTCCGCCAACCTGGTGGCCAGCTTCGTCGAGAAGGAGTCCGACGAGCCCAGGGACCAGGTCATCGAGACCGACCCGGCGGCCGGCGAAGAGGTGCCGGAGGGCACCAAGGTCACCGTCTACTTCTCCGACGGCCCCGAGAAGGTCCCGGACGTGGTGGGCATGACCCAGGACGCAGCGGAGCAGGCGCTCAAGCAGGCAGGCTTCAAGGCGTTCGTCACCACGTCGAACGACACCGAGGAGCCCAAGGGCACGGTGATCAACCAGAACCCCGAGGGCGGCAGCGAGCAGCCGGAGGGGACGTCGGTGACGATCGTGGTCTCGTCGTTCGAGGAGCCGACCGAGACCCCCACGCCGACCCCGAGCGACACCCCGACGGTGCAGCCGACCGACACCCCCACGGAGACCCCCAGCGTCGTCCCCCCGACGCCGTGAGCGCGTGAGAATCGCTGGTCCAGGAGGTCGTCGCAGCAACCGTCACGAGACCGCCGGGTTTCGCGACGGGACTTCGTCCCTCCTCAACCAGCGGCGGTCAGCGGCTGGGCGTAGGTGATGTCGAGCAGGCCGTCGTAGGCCGGGGCGGTGATGGCGGTCTCGACGTCGGCCTGCCAGCCGACCGCGATGTCGGGCTCGGCGGCGTCGCTGCGGTAGAGCTGGAGGTAGTCGTCGTCGGCGATCGCCGTGGCGAGCGCCTGCGGGTCGCCGATGGCGGAGATCGTGTAGGGCTGCGAGTACGGCACGCCCTGGAGCTGCACACTGTTGCCGATGCACTTGATGCCCGTCGTGCTGACCACCCGCTGACCCTGGATGGTGACGGCGGTGGCGCCGGCCTTCCACATCGCGTTGACCACGGCCTGGATGTCCTGCTGGTGCACGACGAGGCGGTTGGGGTCCTGCTGGCTGGACTCGGCGATCTCCGCCGGGGCGTCGGTGAGGACGACGGTCATGCCCGGTCCGGTCTGCTCGACCAGCCCGGCGGGCCCCTCGAGGGCCCGCGCCTCGGCGCGTAGCTGCTTGACCTGGTCGTTGTCCACCGAGCCGGTCAGCGCCGCGACCTCCTCGGTGAGCCGGGTGACGCGGTCGCGCAGGGCGTCGTACTGCCGGCTCTCGAGGCGCACCAGCGCGGGCAGGTCGGTGTAGCGGCCGGGGCGCAGGTCGGTGCCACCACTGTTGAGGGCGCTGACGGCGAACAGGCCCCCGCAGAGCAGGACGGCCACGGGCGTGACGACTCGCCAGGGCGTCCAGCGCCGAGGTGGGGTGCTCGTGCTCCCCTCAGGGCTCGAATCGGCACCCTCGGTCATGGCGACTAAGGTAGCCCGAGCCCCGCGAGCGGCCCGAATTCCGCGCCTGCTCGCCGGCCCCTTCGTCAGCCCCGTTGGTCCCCGCAGCACGAGGAGTCACCCAGTGCCGTCCCTGTCCCGGTCCACGTCGGACTTCACCGACCCCGAGCGGGGGCCGATCTTCTCGCCCCGCTTCGGCATCGCCCTGCTGCTCGTGGTCGTGGGCATCGCCTGGATCGCCTACTACTACATCGTGGTGCGCGTCGACCCGACCGTGTTCCCCGAGCCCGAGCCCGGCAAGCCCGGCTTCATGGCCGACCTGGAGAAGTGGAACTACGCGATCGGCTTCGGCCTGATCATGGTCGGGCTGGTCGTGGCCGCCCATCCCTCCACCCCGCTGGGACGCGGCCGCGGCGTGGTGATCACCATGCTGAGCTGTTTCATCATCGGGCTGCTGTGGATCTGCACGTACTACGTCTTCACCGGCCAGCACCTCGACAAGATCCCGGTCTTCAACGACCTCGGCCAGTACAACCTGCTCGTCGGCATCTCGTTCATGGCGGTCGGCTTCTCGTACGCCACGCGCTGGGAGTGAGCCGGGCTGGTTCGTCCACACCTGGGGACGAGACTGGGGAGAACTACACGGGTGTAGTTATCCCCAGGCGTTGTCCACAATGGGGATAACTCTCCGCCCGGGCGACCCTCGTCACACGAGGGCGGTCGTGCGGACGGCGACCGCCGCCGCCAGCAGCAGCGTGAGCCCGACCAGGCCGGCGACCTGGATGACGGTCCGCCGCTCTCGCGGCGCGTAGGCCAGCATCCCGGCGATCGCCACCCCGCCGAGGAAGCCGCCGAGGTGCCCCTGCCAGGAGATGTCGGAGACGGTGAAGGTCAGCACCGCGTTGATGCCGAGCCAGATCATGATCTGCTGGACGTCGCCGCGCACCTTGTAGGCGATGACCAGCAACGCGCCCATCAGGCCGAAGATCGCCCCCGAGGCGCCGACCGTCGACGAGTTCGTCGCGGAGAACCAGTAGACCGCGACCGAGCCCGTCAGGGCCGACAGCAGGTACAGCGCCAGGAACCGGCTCCGGCCGAGGGCCAGCTCGAGCTGCGGGCCGAGCACCCACAGCGCCAGCATGTTGAAGCCGATGTGCCAGACCTGGACGTGGGTGAACGCGCTGGTCATCAGCTGCCAGTAGGCCCCGTCGCTGACGCCCAGCGCCCAGAAGGCGTCACCGGGCGGACGGGTCGCGGTCAGGCACAGTCCCTCGGACCCGACGGG
>JAICRP010000076.1 GCA_025966445.1 Nocardioides sp. | reverse complement strand
GTTGCGCCCGTGGCCGATCACCTCGCCGTTCGTGTCGATGACCAGCGCCCCGATGGGGACGTCGCCGGTCGACAGCGCGGACCGCGCCTCCGCGAGAGCGGCCTGCATGAGGGCGTCGTACGCCGGTCTCACCGGTGAGCGCTCACGCGGACGCGAGACCGACGGCCTCGTCGAACAGCTCTCCGAACCCCAGCCGCCGGGCCACGTCGGACAGCATCTCGTCGGGGTAGAGGTCGAAGTCGTCGAGCAGCACGCCCATGTCCATGGCGCCCATGCCGAGGTCGCCGAGCAGGTCGAGGTCGCCCGCCGGGACCTGTTCGTCCTCGTCCTCGGGGGTCGGCAGCCCGAGCGCGTCGATGGCCGACGCCGCGAGCTCCCACTCGTCGCCGGCGGTCACGTCGGAGAGCAGGATCCGGGTCGTCGCGCCCGCGACGCGGACGATCAGGAAGAAGTCCTCGTCGACGGCGACCAGTCCGACCGCGCCGCCGTCACCGGGGAACCGGCGCAGCGCGTGCGCCAGCGACTCGACGTCGCCCAGGACGTCGTGGACGAGCTCCTCGAGCCGCCAGACCCCCTCCTCGCGGTAGGCCGCGAGGGCGAAGTCGATCCCGTCGCCGGGCGGGTCGACCGTCAGGTCCACCGGCCGGTCGGTGGGGGTGTCTTCCGTGTCGGACACCAGTCCAGAGTGGCAGACCACCTCCGGTGAACCAACCCCCTTGCTCGCCAGCGTGCCGCACTAGGGTGCGTGCCATGCGCATCCACGTCGTCGACCACCCGCTCGTCTCGCACAAGCTCACGAACCTGCGCGACGAGACGACCGACTCGCCGACGTTCCGCCGCCTCGTCGACCAGCTGGTCACGCTGCTGGCGTACGAGGCGACGCGCGACGTGCGGGTCGGTCCGGTCGACATCGTCACGCCCGTCGGGCCGACCTCCGGCGTGCGGCTCACCGACCCGCAGCCCCTGGTCGTCCCCATCCTGCGTGCCGGCCTCGGCATGCTCGACGGGATGATGCGGCTGCTGCCGACGGCCGAGGTCGGCTTCCTCGGCATGATGCGCAACGAGGAGACGCTCGAGGCCTCGACGTACGCCGAGCGGCTGCCCGACGACCTGTCCGGACGCCAGTGCTATGTGCTCGACCCGATGCTCGCCACCGGCGGCACGCTCGCGGCGGCCATCAAGTTCCTGACCGACCGCGGCGCCGACGACATCACCGCGATCTGCCTGCTCGCCGCACCCGAAGGCTGCGAGCGGGTGGAGAAGGACCTCGAGGGGCTCGGCGTGCCGGTCACGATCGTGACGGCCGCGATGGACGAGAAGCTCAACGACAAGGGGTACATCGTCCCTGGGCTCGGCGACGCCGGCGACCGGCTGTACGGTCTGGCCGGCTAGGTAGGCGGTCAGCCCGGGATCCAGACCGCGGCGTCGTGGGCGAACACCACGCGTCGGGGGTCGAAGTCGAGCAGTCTCGTCATCCAGGGCGGGTACGTCGGGAGCGGCTCGCCGTGGCCGAGCTCGCGGGCGCGCGCGGCGAGCGCGTCGGAGCTCCACGCCGACGCGGTGTCGTGCGACTGTCCGGCAAGCACGACCGACCCGTCGTCGCAGACGACGACGAGCGACTGGTGGCCGTCGACGTGGCCCGGCGTCGGGACCACGTGCACGCCGGGCAGCAGCTCCGCCTCGCCGTCGAGCAGCTCGTAGCGGACGCCGGGGAAGTCGACCAGCTCCTCGACCGTGTAGCTGCCCGCGATGGCCGTGGTGAGCTCGGTGCGCTGGGCGACCACCGGACGTCCCGCGAACAGCGGGTTCCCGCCGCAGTGGTCGAAGTGCAGGTGGCAGTTCACGACCAGGGACACGTCGTCGAGGCCCCAGCGGTGCTCGGCCAGCGCTGCGGCCAGGTCCACCCGTTGCGGGCGGTACCACGCCTCGGTCTCCTCGTCCGCCGCGCCGATCCCCGTGTCGAGCAGCACCAGACCTGACGCGTGCGGGACGGCGTACGCATGGACCGGTTCGACCTTCGGCGCCCCACCCGTCTCCTCCGGCGGGCGGACGAACGTGCCGAGGAGGAGGCGTCGGACGTCGTCGACCTGCATGGGACCGAACCTAGTGCGGGAAGATCTGCACCGTCCCCGTGGCGATCAGTACCAGCAGGACGACGACGAGGAGGCCGAGGGCTGCGTACGTCCAGGACTTGCCGGCACGGTCCTCGTCGGACTCCGGCGCGTCGTAGTGGTGGCCGTCCGCGCGGCCCATGCGGTCATCGTGAGGGTCGCTCATGCAAGGTCAACGAGGTACCGGCCCCGGGGTCATGGCACTGGTCAGGCCGTTCTGGCAGATGTCAGGCGTTGCAACCCCTGACATCTGCTGGAGTACCCGGATGTCCGGGTACTCATCCAGGCAGCCTCAGAGCGCCTTGACGGCGTTCAGCAGCTTGCCGAGGGACTCCTTGGCGTCACCGAAGAACAGGGTCGTGGTGGGCTCGAAGAGGAGCTCGTTCTCGATGCCGGCGAAGCCGGGGCGCATCGAGCGCTTCATGAAGATGACCTGCTTGGCCTCGTCGGCATTGAGGATGGGCATGCCGTAGATGGGTGCGCCCGGCGTGGTCTTGGCAGCGGGGTTGACCACGTCGTTGGCGCCGACGACCAGGCAGACATCGGCGTTCTTGAAGTCGCCGTTGATGTCGTCCATCTCCTTGAGCTGCTCGTACGGCACCTGGGCCTCGGCGAGCAGCACGTTCATGTGGCCGGGCATCCGGCCCGCGACCGGGTGGATCGCGTAGTCGACCTCGATGCCGCGCTCCCCCAGCACGTCGACCAGCTCGCGCAGCGTGTGCTGGGCCTGGGCGACAGCGAGCCCGTACCCGGGCACGATGATCACGCGCTCGGCGTACGCCAGCAGGATCGCGATGTCCTCCGCGTTCGCGCTCTTGACCGGCCGGTCGGAGGCAACCCCCGAGCCGAGCGTCGAGCCACCCTTCAACGCGCCGAACATGATGTTGCTGACCGACCGGCCCATCGCGTTGGCCATCAGCAACGTCAGGAACGTGCCGGAGGCGCCGACGAGCGTGCCGGCGACGAGCAGCAGGGTGTTCGACAGCACGTACCCGCCGGCCGCCACCGTCAGGCCGGTGAAGGCGTTGAGGAGCGAGATCACGAACGGTACGTCGGCCCCGCCGACGGGCAGGACCAGCAGGAGGCCGACGAGCAGGCCGAGCAGGCCGAGCACCACGCCGAGCCACATGGTCGGCTCGCGGATCAGCAGCACGGACAGCACGACGGACCCGATCAGCGCCGCGCCGAAGACCACCGGCAGACCGGGGAAGACCACCGGTCGCGCGGTCATCAGCTCCTGCAGCTTCGCGAACGTCACCACGGAACCGGCGAACGACACCGAGCCCACGAGGATCGTGAACGCCGTGGCCAGCAGGGTGAACCACCCGACGTCGTGGCCGGGCGCCGAGCTCAGCTCGACGATCTCGTGCAGCTCGATGAGCGCGACCAGCGCCGCCGCCCCGCCACCGACGCCGTTGAACAGCGCCACCATCTGCGGCATCTGGGTCATCTGCACGGTGCGGGCGCCGTACACGCCGCCGGCCGTGCCCACCGCGACGGCCGCCAGGATCAGCGGTACGTGGTCGAGGTCCGCGTAGAAGAAGGGCAGCGCGCAGGCGACGACCGCGGCGACGGCACCGATGAGGTTGCCGGTCCGCGCGGTCTTGGGGCCCGAGAGGCCCTTCAGGGCCAGGATGAAGCAGACGGCGGCGGCCAGGTAGACCAGCTGCGCCCAGACGGGGATGCTCACTTGCCGGCCTCCCCGACCGGCTGCTTCGCAGGCTTCTTGCGCACGAACATCTGAAGCATCCGGTCGGTGACCAGGAAGCCGCCGACCATGTTGATCGCGGCCAGCACGATCGCGACGAGCC
Organism: Nocardioides sp.; assembly: GCA_025966445.1. Taxonomy (GTDB): domain Bacteria; phylum Actinomycetota; class Actinomycetes; order Propionibacteriales; family Nocardioidaceae; genus Nocardioides. Next base: position 8,270 of record JAICRP010000076.1, on the reverse strand, counting down.
CGACGGCCAGCGCGAGGTCGTTGTCGGTGCTGCCGGTGACGATGATCGCGCCCAGCAGGATGACGCCGTGGATGGCGTTGGCACCCGACATCAGCGGCGTGTGCAGCGTCGAGGACACCTTCGAGATCACCTCGATGCCCACGAACACGCTGAGGATGAAGATCGTCAGCCAGACGACGGCCTCGTCCATCAGGACGCTCCTTCCAGAGCCGCGCGCGTCGGCTCGTGTCGGACCTCACCGTCGTGCGTGACGCACGAACCGGCCACGATCTCGTCGTCGAAGTCGGGCGCGAAGGTGCCGCCCTCCTCGCCCTCGCCGGTGGCGGTCATCAGGGTCACCAGGTTGACGACGTTCTGCGCGTACAGCCGCGACGCCGGCCCGGGCATCTGCGAGGGCACGTTGCGGCCACCCCACACCTGGGCGTTGCCGATCCGCACGACCTCACCCGCCACCGAGCCCTCGACGTTGCCGCCGGTCTCGGCGGCCAGGTCGACGACGACGGACCCGGGCTTCATCTGCTCGACCATCGCCGCGGTCACCAGCATCGGCGCCTGGCGTCCCGGGACCGCAGCGGTCGTGATCAGCGCGTCCGCGGCGGCGATGTACGGCGTGAGCAGGTCGCGCTGCCGAGCCGCGCGGTCCTCGGTCATCTCGCGCGCGTAGCCACCGGCCCCCTCCAGGGTCTCCAGCTCGAGGTCGATCGACTTGGCGCCCATCGAGCGGATCTCCTCCGCGGCGGCGGCGCGGACGTCGTACGCGCGGACGACCGCCCCGAGGCGCTTGGCGGTCGCGATGGCCTGGAGCCCCGCGACGCCCGCTCCGAGCACGACGACGTCGGCCGGTTGGACGGTCCCGGCCGCGGTCATGTTGAGCGGGAAGAAGCGCCGCAGCATGCCGGCCGCCACGATCGCCGCGCGGTAGCCGGCGACCAGGGCCTGCGACGACAGCGCGTCCATCGACTGTGCCCGGGAGATGCGCGGCACCAGCTCCATCGCGAAGGCCGTGATGCCGCAGTCCCGGAGGTCGACGACCACGTCCTGCTCGAAGGTCGTCGGCAGGAACGACACGGTGGCCGTGCCGCGGCGCAGCCGGCGGATCCGGTCGACGTCGAGCGGCTGCACGGAGACGACCACGTCGGCGTCGCCGATGGCGCCGTCCTCGATGGTCGCACCGGCCTCGACGTACTCGTCGTCGGACAGGAGGGCGTGCATCCCCGCACCGGGCTCGACCGCCACGTCGTAGCCCAGGGCAGTCAGCTTGGCGACGAGCTCCGGGACCAGCGCCACCCGGGCCTCGCCGTCGCGGGTCTCGGCGGCGACTGCGATCTTCACGGTGGTGACCCTAGTGGGAACGACGCGACAGTTTCGTAGCGCGGCCGGTTGCCCGGCCCTTCGCCGAGGAACGACGCGACCAGGTCGACGGACGCCACCGTCCACGTGGGCCCGCGGTAGGAGTCGAGGAGCCGCACCCACGACGTCGCCTCGCGAGGGTGCCGGAGCCGGGCGACCGTGACGTGCGGCGTGAACCGCGCGCCGTCGACCGCCACCCCGGCCTTCGAGGCCGCCGCCCGCGCGCCCGTCGCCAGCCGCGCGATCTCGGTACGCGCCGGGTCCGACAGGTCCACGCCCGTCCAGAGCACGCGCGCACGCGCCACGTTCGGGAACGCACCGCCGCCGGCCAGCACGGCCGCGAACGCCGTACGACGCCTGGCTGCGCGCTCGAGCCGAGCCTCCAGGTCGTCCCGCGCCCGGTCCTGGACCTGGGCGAGGAAGGCAAGCGTCACGTGCAGGTGCTCGCGCAGGGTCCAGCGGAAGTCCGCGGCGTCCCGGCGCGCGTCGAGGAACTCGTCGAGGTGGTCGAGGACGTCGTCGGGAGGCTGCACCGCGACGAACATCCGCACGCCCGGAGGCTAGCCCGCCGCCCGACGGGCAGAGTGGACCCGTGCGCATCGCGACGTGGAACATCCTCAGCGGGCGTTCTCCGGGCGAGGAGGCCGTCGACGAAGCGCGGTTCGCCGACGCCGTACGGTCCCTGGACGCCGACCTGCTGGGCCTGCAGGAGGTCGACCGCTCTCAGCCGCGGTCCGGCAACCTCGACCTGACCGCCGTGGCGGCCGAGGCGATGGGCGCACGCGAGTGGATGTTCGCGCCCGCGCTCGCGGGAACGCCCGGCTCCTGGCGGGGGGCGACGGGGCGCGAGGCGGCTGACGTGCCGACGTACGGCGTCGCGTTCCTCAGCCGCTACCGGGTCGAGGCCTGGGACGTCGTCCCGCTGCCACCCGCAACCCTGCCCGTGCCCTACCGGTGGCCGGGCAACCTGCGACCCAGCCTCGTCCGGGACGAGCCACGCGTGGCGATCGTCGCCGACGTGGCGGCGCCCCGCGGTCCGTTGCGCGTGGTGACGACGCACCTGTCGTTCCTGCCCACCTCGAACGGCGCGCAGCTCCGGTTGCTCGTCCGCCGACTGGCCGAGCGCTCGGGTCGGCTCGTGCTGATGGGCGACCTGAACATGGGACCCCGCCGCGCCGACCGCCTCACCGGGCTCGGCGCGTTGGCCACCGGCCCGACCTTCCCGACCGACGCGCCGACCCGCCAGATCGACCACATCCTCGGCCGCGGCGTCACCGGCACCGGTGGGCCTGTCCGCCTGCGCGCCTCCGACCACCGGGCCCTGGTCTCCAAGGTCTGAGGTCCGCCAGCCGACAACCCGACCCCGCCGGGATGCACGGCGGGGTCGGGCTGGTTCGTGGGGGACCCGACGACGTCAGGTCGTGGTGCGGTCCGGGGGCAGCGCCTCGGTCCCCGGCAGGTCGCGCTCCATGGCCGCTATCTCGTCGGCGAGCTCGTCGGGTGGTGGAGCCGTCGACTCCGACGCCTCGGCACCGGCACCACCTCCGCCCGCGGTCCGCTTCTTGTTCCACACGTCGAAGGCGACCGCGAAGAGCAGCACCAGACCCTTGATCGCCTGCTGCCAGTCGATGGAGACGCCGTTGAGCGACATGCCGTTGTTCAGGACACCCATGACCAGACCGCCGATGATCGCGCCGACCACGGTGCCCACGCCGCCGGTGACGGCCGCGCCACCGATGAACGACGCCGCGATGGCGTCGAGCTCGAAGTTGACGCCGGCCTTGGGGTTGGCGGCGGTGAGGCGGGCCGTGGTCACGAGGCCGGCCAGGCCGGCCAGCAGACCCATGTTGGTCATGACCAGGAAGTCGGTGCGCTTGGTGTTGACCCCCGACATCGTGGCCGCCTCGACGTTGCCGCCGACCGCGTAGACGTGCCGGCCGAAGACGGTCCTGTTCATGATGAACGTGTAGATCGCGATCAGGGCGAACAGGATCAGCCCCACGATGGGCAACCCGCGGGCCTGGGCCAGCAGGTAGGAGAAGTAGAAGATCACGACGCCCAGGACGGCCAGCTTGAGGACGAACAGGCCGAAGGGCAGGACCTCGAAGTTGTACTTCTTGGCCGCCGCCCGCTTGCGGAACTCCAGGAAGACCAGGGCCGCGATCACCAGGACCGCGATGATCATCGTCAGGTTGTGCAGGCCGGTGTCGGGGCCGACCTCGGGCAGGAAGCCGTTCCCGATCTTCTTGAAGTCCTCGGGAAGGCCGCCGACGGTCGCGCCCTCGAGCACGACCAGCGTGAGGCCCCGGAAGAGCAGCATGCTCGACAACGTCACGATGAAGGCCGGGATGCCGACGTACGCCACCCAGAAGCCGTGCCAGGCTCCGATCACCGCCCCGAGGACGAGGCACAGCACGACGGCGAGGAACCACGGCACGTCGTGCTTGGTCATCAGGATCGCGCACACGGCACCCACGAACGCGGCCACCGACCCGACGGACAGGTCGATGTGGCGGGCCACGATCACGATCACCATGCCGATGGCCAGGATCAGGATCTGGGCGTTCTGCACCACCAGGTTGGAGACGTTGATGGGCTTGAGCAGCACCCCGTCGGTGGTGATCTGGAAGAGGATGACGATCGCCGCGAGGGCGATGATCATGCCGTACTGCCGGACGTTGCCGCGCAGCATCGAGAGCAGGCCGTTCATGTCACTTACCTCGCGTCCACGGTCATGTAGCGCATCAGGGACTCCTGAGTGGCTTCCGAGCGGTCGAACTCCCGGGTGACGACACCCTCGGCGAGGGTGTAGATGCGGTCACACAGGCCGAGCAGCTCGGGGAGCTCGGACGAGATCACGAGGACACCGCGCCCGGTGCGGGCGAGCTCCTGGATGATCCCGTAGATCTCGAACTTGGCCCCCACGTCGATGCCGCGGGTGGGCTCGTCGAGGATCAACAGCTGGGGGTCGGTGTACATCCACTTGGACAGCACGACCTTCTGCTGGTTGCCACCGGACAGCTTCGAGACGCCCACGGTCACGCTGGGCGCCTTGATGTTCAGGCTCTTGCGGTAGCCCTCCGCGACCAGGACCTCCTTGCGTTCGTCGACGGTGAGGCCCTTGACGAGCTTGCCCAGGGCGGCCGACGAGATGGAGGTCTTGATGTCGTCGAGCAGGTTCAGGCCGAGGCCCTTGCGGTCCTCGCTGACGTAGGCGATGCCGGCCTCGATCGCGGCCGTCACGGTGCTGAGCGTGAGCTCCTTGCCGTTGAGGATCAGCGTCCCCTCGTTGCGACTGCCGTAGGAGCGCCCGAAGATGCTGCGGGCCAGCTCGGTGCGGCCGGCGCCCATCAGGCCGGCGATGCCGACGATCTCGCCGGCCCGCACGTTGAGGTTGGCCTTGCGGATCACCTCGCGGTGGTGGTCCAGCGGGTGCATGACCGTCCAGTCCCTGATCTCGAACATCACCCCGCCGATGTCGGGGGTGTGGTCGGGGAACCGGTGCTCGAGGTCGCGACCGACCATCCCGCGGATGATGCGGTCCTCGTCGACATCGCCCGCGGTGACATCCAGGGTCTCGATCGTCTTGCCGTCGCGGATGATGGTGATCTGGTCGGCGACCCGCGCGATCTCGTTGAGCTTGTGGCTGATCATGATCGACGTGATGCCCCTGCCCTGCAGGCCCTTGAGCAGGTCGAGCAGGTGCTGCGAGTCGTCGTCGTTCAGGGCGGCGGTCGGCTCGTCGAGGATGAGGAGCTTGACCTCCTTGCTCAGCGCCTTCGCGATCTCGACCAGCTGCTGCTTGCCGATTCCGAGGTGCTTGACCGGGGTCAGCGGGTTCTCCCGCAGGCCGACCCGGGCGAGCAGCTCGATCGCCCGGTGGTTGGCCTCGTCCCAGTTGATGACGCCACCCGAGGCCGTCTCGTTGCCCAGGAAGATGTTCTCGGCGATCGACAGCTCGGGGATGAGCGCGAGCTCCTGGTGGATGATCACGATGCCGGCCGCTTCGCTCTGCCGGATGTTGGAGAACTCCACGGTGTTGCCCTCGAAGACGATCTCGCCCTCGTAGCTGCCGTGCGGGTGCACACCGCTGAGCACCTTCATCAGCGTGCTCTTGCCCGCGCCGTTCTCGCCGCAGATCGCATGGATCTCACTGCGGTGGACGACCAGGTTGACGTCGCTGAGCGCCGTCACGCCCGGGAACTTCTTGGTGATGTCGCGCATCTCGAGAATGGGCTGGGCCATTGCATCCTGACTTTCTCGGTCCGTGGCTCGCAGACCGGCCTGAGGGGAGGGGCCCGGCGCAGCCGGGCCCCGCCCTGAGGGTTACGGCTGGATCTCGTCCTCGGTGTAGTAGCCGGAGTCAACCAGCACCTCGGTCACGTCGTCCTTGGTCACGGTCACCGGGTCGAGCAGGTACGACGGCACGACGATGACGCCGTTGTCGTAGGTCTCGGTGTCGTTGACCTCGGGCTCCTCGTCGGCGCCGATCGCCTTGATCATGTCCACGGTCACCTTGGCCAGCTCACGGGTGTCCTTGAAGATCGTGGAGTACTGCTCGTCGGCCTGGATCGACTTGACCGACTGCACCTCGGCGTCCTGGCCGGTGACGACCGGCAGGTCCGCGCTGGTGTAGCCGTTGCCCGTGAGCGCGGCGATGATGCCGAGCGACAGGCCGTCGTACGGCGAGAGCACGCCCTGGACCTTCTCGGAGGCGTACGTGCTGGTGAGGATGTCCTCCATGCGCTTCTGCGCCGTGGCGGGGTCCCACCGCAGGATGGCGACCTGCTCGAAGTCCGTCTGACCCGAGGGCACCACGATCTCGCCCGAGTCGATCATGGGCTGGAGCACCGACATCGCACCGTTGAAGAAGAAGGTGGCGTTGTTGTCGTCCGGCGAACCGGCGAAGAGCTCCACGTTGTACGGGCCCTCCCCGCTGGCCTTCAGGCCCTCGACCAGCGACTCGGCCTGCAGCACGCCGACCTTGAAGTTGTCGAAGGTCGTGTAGTAGTCGACCGTGTCGGACTCGCGGATCAGCCGGTCGTAGGCGATGACCGGGATGTCCTGGCTCTCGGCCGTCTCGAGCACGTCACCGAGCGCGGTGCCGTCGATCGCGGCGATGACGAGGATGTCGACGCCCTTGGTGACCATGTTCTCCACCTGGGAGACCTGGGTCGGGATGTCGTCCTCGGCGTACTGGAGGTCGACCGAGTAACCGGCGTCCTCCAGCTGCTCCTTGATGTTGTTGCCGTCGGCGATCCAGCGCTCCGACGACTTGGTCGGCATGGCCACGCCGACGGTGCCGGCGTCGCCGCCGGCGTCACTGCCGCTGTCGTCGCTGCCGCACGCCGCGAGGGCGAGCGCCAGACTGCCTGCGGCGATGATGGAAAGTACTTTTCGCACTGTCCTGCTCCATTCCTTGCGTGGGGGCCGGGTCCGTCCCGCGCCCAAGGTGCCGTGCCCGAGCCTGGCCGTCACATGCCCGCCGCCAACCGGTGGTAGGCCTGGTTCCACCGCAGCTCCCGGATGAGGGAGCGGACGGTGGTGTCGGCGTCGATGAGGACCAGCTCGGTCCCGGTCATCTCCGCCAGGTCGTCCAGGTGCTCGGTCGTGAGCGCGGTCGAGAGAACCGTGTGGTGGGGTCCTCCGGCCGTCAACCAGGCCTCCGTGGACGTACGGAGATCCGGTTCCGGTCGCCAGACTGCTCGGGCGACCGGAAGATTCGGGAGCGGCTGGTCGGGGGGGACGACCGTCACCGCGTTGGAGACGAAGCGGAAGCGTTCACCGAGGTCGGCGATGCCGAGGATCACGGCGGCGCCGGGGGCCGCGTCGAAGACGAGCCGGACCGGGTCCTCGCGGCCACCGATGCCGAGCGGGTGGATCTCGAGCGTCGGCCGGGTCGCCGCGATGGAGGGGCAGACCTCGAGCATGTGCGCGCCGAGGATCTTCTCCTCGCCGGGAACCAGGTGGTAGGTGTAGTCCTCCATGAAGGACGTGCCGCCGGGGAGGCCCTCGGCCACGACCTTGAGGGTGCGGAGCATGACCGAGGTCTTCCAGTCGCCCTCGCCGCCGAAGCCGTAGCCGTCGGCCATCAGCCGCTGCACCGCCAGGCCCGGCAGCTGGCGCAGCCCGCCGAGGTCCTCGAAGTTCGTCGTGAAGGCCGTGAAGCCACCCTCGGTCAGGAACGTCCGCATGCCGAGCTCGATCCGGGCGCCGTAGCGCAGGGACTCGTGTCGGTCGCCGTCGGGCAGCAGGTCGGCCTGCACGTCGTAGGCGTCGGCGTACTCCGTGACGAGCGCGTCGACGTCGGCGTCGGCGACCTGGTCCACGACGGCCACGAGGTCGTTGACCCCCCACGTGTTGACCGAGACCCCGAAGCGACGCTCCGCCTCGACCTTGTCGCCCTCGGTGACCGCGACGTTGCGCATGTTGTCGCCGAAGCGGGCCAGCTTCATCGTCGACAGCTCGGCGCGGCCGACGGCAGCGCGCGCCCAGACGCCGACGCGGCGGGCGACCTCCGGGTCCTCGACGTGTCCGGCCACCGTCTTGCGGGTGACGCCGAGCCGCGTCTGGACCGCCGCGAACTCCCGGTCGCCGTGGGCGGCCTGGTTGAGGTTCATGAAGTCCATGTCGATCTCGGCCCACGGCAGCGCCTGGTTGGCCTGCGTGTGCAGGTGCAACAACGGCTTGCGGAGGTGGTCGAGCCCGGTGATCCACATCTTCGCGGGGCTGAACGTGTGCATCCACGCGATGACGCCGACACACGTGTCGTCCGACTCGGCGTCGATCAGCGCCCGGCGGATCGCGGCCGTCTCGGTGAGCACCGGCTTGGTGACCACCCGCACCGGGACCTCGTCGGAGGAGTCCAGGGCTCGCACGATCTCGGCGGCGTTGGCGGCCACCTGGTCGAGGACCTCGGG
>JAICRP010000150.1 GCA_025966445.1 Nocardioides sp. | reverse complement strand
TCGACGAGCTGGCGGACCAGCTGGCCCAGAGCTACGACGGCGCGCGGATGGACGACCTCGACCTCGACAAGCTCTCGCGCCAGCTCGGCAACGAGGCCGCGGTCGATGCCCGTACCCTCCAGCGGCTGGAGCAGGCGCTGCGGGACAGCGGCTACCTCAAGCGCACGAGCGACGGGCAGCTGAAGCTGTCACCGAAGGCGATGCGCCAGCTCGGCAAGGCGCTGCTGCGCGACGTGGCCTCGCGGATGTCCGGACGTCAGGGTCAGCGCGACCTCCGCCAGGCCGGCGCCGCCGGCGAGCGCTCCGGTGCCACCCGAGCCTGGGAGTTCGGCGACACCGAGCCGTGGGACGTCACCCGCACGATCACCAACGCCGTGCAGCGGGTCGTGGCCGACGGCGGCGACCCGCGGGGCCGCGTCCGCCTCCACATCGACGATGTCGAGGTGACCGAGACCGAGGCACGTACCCAGGCGTGCGTCGCGCTGCTGGTCGACACGTCGTTCTCGATGGCGATGGACGGCCGCTGGGTGCCGATGAAGCGCACCGCTCTCGCGCTGCACACGCTGATCAGGTCGCGGTTCCGCGGCGACGACCTCCAGCTCATCACGTTCGGCCGCTACGCCCAGACCATGGACATCGACGAGCTCACGGCGCTCGACGCCCGCTGGGACAAGGGCACGAACCTCCACCACGGGCTGCTACTGGCCAACCGGCACTTCCGCAAGCACCCGAACGCCCAGCCCGTGCTGCTGATCGTCACCGACGGGGAGCCCACGTCCCACCTCGAGCCGGGTGGCGAGGTCTACTTCGAGTACCCGCCCCACCCGCTCACCGTGGCGTACGCCGTGAGGGAGCTCGACAACGCCGGCCGGCTGGGCGCGCAGACGACGTTCTTCCGGCTCGGCGACGACCCGGGCCTGGCGCGGTTCATCGACTCGATGGCCCGCCGCGTGGACGGCCGCGTGGTGTCGCCCGAGCTCGACGACCTCGGCGCCGCCGTCGTGGGCAGCTACCTCGGCTCCCGCAGACCCGACACCGGAGGCCACTACGGCGACTGGTTCGGCGGTCGCGGGTTCTGGGTCGGCAGCTGACGCTCGCGACCTCCGCGCGCGAACGGTGCCTACTCGGCGAACCCCGGCAGCGACTTCTCGAGGATCGCGCGGAAGGGTGCCTCGGCCTCGAGCTGGCTGAGCAGGCCGATGCCGCCGAGCCAGGTGCGGTGGATGAGGAGGTAGGCGGGCGGCAGGTTGATGCGGGTCGTGATGGCGTACGACGGCGACCGCGGGTTGTTGACGCGCTCGAACTGCTCGCGCATCCACTCGCGGTTGAAGCGGAACGAGTCGACCCGGGCCGGCTCGACGAACGGCGCGAGGTAGTCCAGCACCGCCTGGGGGTCGACCTGGATCTTGTCCTTGACGAAGCCCTCCCGACGCAGCCCCTCCAGCAGGAGGTCGGGGTCACCGTTGGCGGCCAGCCGCATCAGCCGGCCCAGCGCGGGCGGCAGCGACCTGCCGGGGAGGCGCGCCACGGCGCCGTAGTCGAGCACGCCCAGCCGGCCCGGGGCGCCGTCCGCGTTCGGCAGGATCCGGAAGTTCCCGGGGTGCGGGTCGGCGTGCAGCATCCCGGTGCGCGCGGGGCCGGCGAACAGGAACCGCACCAGCAGCTGGCCGTAGTGGTCACGCTCCTCGCGGGTGCCTTTCGCGATGATCGAGGCCAGCGAGCCGCTCGACTCCAGCCACTCGCTGACCAGGACGGTGTCACCGACCTCGACGACGTCGGGCACCACGATCTCGGGGTCCCCGCGGAAGGCCTCGGCGAACGCCGACTGGGCCTCGGCCTCGAGGTGGTAGTCGAGCTCGTCGGCCGCGCGGGCCTGGACCTCCGCGACCAACGGCTTGATGTCGATGCCGGGGAAGACCGGCGCCATCCCCTTCGCCACCCGCGCGATCTGCCGCAGGTCGCCGAGCAGCGCGTCGCCGGCGCCCGGGTACTGCACCTTGACCGCCACCTCGCGCCCGTCGTGCCAGCGCCCGCGGTGCACCTGGCCGATCGACGCGGCGGCCGCCGCCTTCTCGTCCATCTGGACCAAGAGGTCGCGCCAGTCGGGGCCGAGCGCGTCCTCGATCTCCTCGTAGGCCATGGCCGCGGGCATCGACGGCGCCGAGTCCTGGAGGGCCGTGAGGTGCTCGCGGTAGGGCGCCACCACCTCGTCCGGCAGCGCGGCCTCGAGCACCGACAGCGCCTGGCCGAACTTCATCGCCCCACCCTTGAGCTCGCCCAGGGTCCGGAACAGCTGCTCGGCCGTGCGTTGCTGGACCTCCGTCAGCACCGACTCGGCCGAGCGCCCGCCGAGCCGCTTGCCGAACCCGAGCGCCTGCCGGCCGGCGTACCCCAGCGGGAGCGCCGCCAGTCGCGCCGTCCGCACGGCGGCCTTGCGCGGGAGCTCGGTCATGTCGCCATTGTCCCCGACGTACCTGAGACCGTCTCCGGTCAGGACCCCGTCGGGGGGTGCAGGAGCCTGGCCAGCTCCTCGACGCCGTCGACCAGCCGGGTGCCGGGTCGGGCCCAGGACGCGTTGGCGTCGACGGCGTGGACCGGTACGCCGGCCGGCAGTGCACCGCTGGCCACCAGGTCGTCCGCGAGCGACTGGCTGCCTTCGCGGTCGTAGCCGCACGGGGCGACGACCAGGACGTCGGGCCGGGCCGCGTGCACCTCGTCCCACGTCACGCGCCGCGACTTCTCGCCGCCGGTGCCGAGCAGCGGGATCCCGCCGGCGAGCTCGATCATCTCCGGGATCCAGTGGCCGGGGGCGAACGGCGGGTCGGTCCACTCCAGGAACATCACCCGCGGCTTGCGCCGCGAGACCGACCAGCCCCACAGCGCGGCCAGCTGCCGCCGCTGGTACCGCACCAGGTCGGTCGCCTCCTCCTCGTGACCGGTGGCCTTGCCCAGGGTCTCGATCGAGGCGAAGACGTCGTCGAGCGTGTGCGGGTCGATGGTCAGCACCTCCGCCGTGCAGCCGAGGTGGGCCAGTGCGTCGTCGACGACGGAGACGTCGACCGCGCAGACGGCGCACAGGTCCTGGGTGACCACCAGGTCGGCGTCGAGACCGGCCAACGCACCCTCGTCGAGGTGGTAGAGGTCGTCGCCGTTGGCCATCGCCGCCACCACGAACGCGTCGATCTCGGCCGGCGTCAGACCCTCGGGCATCGCGCTGGTCGAGACGATCCGTCGCGTGCGCGCCTCCTCGGGGTAGTCGCACTCGAACGTCACGCCGACCACGTCGTCCCCGGCCCCGATCGCGAACAGGATCTCGGTCGTGGAGGGGAGCAGGGAGACGATGCGCACGGGGTCACGCTACGGGTGGTTGCGGGGCCGCCGCATAGCCTGCCTCCGTGGACGACCCGACGTACGGCGTGCTGGCGCTCCTCGCGCTGGCGGGCCTGGCGGCGGGCTTCGTCGACGCGGTGGTCGGAGGTGGTGGGCTGATCCAGCTGCCGGCCCTGTTGCTGGGGCTGCCGAACGCGACTCCGGTCCAGCTGCTCGCAACCAACAAGCTGGCCGCGATCTGCGGCACGACGGTGAGCAGCGCGACGTACTACCGACGCGTCCGGCCCGACCCGAAGACGTTCCTGCCGCTGATGGTGTTCGCGTTCATCGGCTCCGCGGCCGGGGCGCTGGTGGCCAGCCACATCCCGCGGTCGGCGTTCGAGCCGATCGTGTTGGTCGTGCTGATCGTGGTCGGCGCGTACGTGCTGTTCAAGCCGAGCATGGGCGAGGTGACCGAGCTGCGCTTCGCGGGACACCACCACACCGCTGCTGCCATCGGCGTCGGGCTGGTCGTCGGGTTCTACGACGGGGCGCTCGGCCCGGGCACCGGCAGCTTCTTCGTCATCAGCCTGGTCGCCCTCCTCGGCTACTCGTTCCTGGAGGCCTCCGCCAAGGCCCGGCTGGCCAACTGGGCCACGAACTTCGCCGCCCTCTGCGTCTTCGTGCCCCAGGGTGCAGTCCTCTGGAAGACCGGTCTGGTGCTCGGCGCCTGCAACCTCGTCGGCGGCTACGTCGGCGCGCGGGTCGCCGTCAAGAAGGGAACGCGTTTCGTGCGGGTCTTCTTCATCGTGGTGGTCTCGGGGTTCATCGTCCGGATCGGCGGCGACGTGCTGGGGGTCTGGTGACGACCTCCTCGAGGTCCTGGTCGAGATGACCGAGGCGGGCATGGCGCGCACCTACGAGAGGTACCGGCCGATGGTCGAGGAGGGCCAGGCCCGGCTGATGACGAAGAAGCTGCCGGTGCCCGGGCCGGTGAGCGGCCGTTAGCGTCGCGCGCATGGCAACCCAGCGCACCGACCCTCCGCTCGCGGCGTCCGAGGTGGACACCCTCCGCGGCTACCTGGCCTACCACCGCGACACGATGCGGATGAAGACCGAGGGCCTCGACCAGGCGCAGCTCTCGCAGGTCCACCCACCGTCGGCCCTCACCCTCGGCGGGCTGCTGAAGCACGCGGCGCTCAACGACGACTGGTGGTTCTGTCGGGTGTTCGAGGGTCGGGAGACCGAGCCCGACTGGGTGCCGGCGGGGGCGTTCGACGAGGACGAGGACTGGGAGATGCACTCGGCCCAGGACGACAGCCCCGCCGAGCTGCGCCGGATCTTCGACGAGACGGCCGCGGCGGCGGACGCGGCGATCGACCGGGCGCTGGCTCGGGACGGCCTCGACACGCTGTCGGTCAAGACGAGCGGCCGCCAGGGCACGCCGTTCAGCCTGCGCTGGATCATCCTCCACATGATCGAGGAGTACGCCCGTCACAACGGGCACGCCGACATGCTGCGCGAGGCGGTCGACGGCCGGGTGGGGGAGTGAGCGACGTCAGCGCGTTCGGCAGGACGAACCCGCCCGCCTCCGCCGACGAGGCGACCATGCTGCGGTCGTTCGTCGACTACTACCGGGCGACGATCCTCCGGCAGACCGAGGGACTGGACGCCGTCCAGCTCGCCACGCCGCTGCCGCCGACCACGATGACCCTGGGCGGGATGCTCAAGCACCTGACCTGGGTCGAGAGCTGGTGGTTCCGCAGGGTGCTGCACGGGCTGCCGGAGCTGGCGTGGGTGGGCGACGGCTTCGCCGCCGACCCCGACTGGGAGTGGACCTCGGCCAAGGACGACACCTGGGAGCTGCTGGTGTCGCGCTACCGGGACGTCGTCGCCGAGTGCGACGCGATCCTCGACGCCGCGCTCGCCACGCCCCAGGGCCTCGACCTGCTCGCGACGAGGCCGCGCCACGGCAAGCACGCCTCGCTGCGCTGGATCCTCGTCCACCTCGTCGAGGAGTACGCCCGGCACGCCGGCCACGCCGACCTCATCCGGGAGGCGATCGACGGGAGGACCGACCTGTGAACCGGGGTCACTGAGCCGGAGGAGGAGACTGCGGCTTGAACTTGCGCACCTCGTGCGGCCAGCCGCATGCCTCCGCGACCTTGCCCGCCCACATCTTGGCCGTCTCGTCGTCGGGCACCTCCACCAGCGCGAACCCGCCCAGCCACTCCTTGGTCTCGACGTACGGGCCGTCGCTGATCACCGTGGTGCCGCTCGTGGGGTCGGCGTGGTAGATCGGGCCGTCCTCCTCCTCGAGGCCGCCGGCGAAGACGTACACGCCGGCCTCCTTCATCTCCTCCACGACCGCCCGGGCGAGCGGTCCTCGCGGCTGGAACCACTCCTCGGGGTGGTCGCCGACCCACTGCTGGTTGAAGTAGATGAGGTACTCGGCCATGTCTGCTCCTCGCGTCGCCGGCGGATCCGTCGTCCGCCTCTCGTTCTACTCCACGAACGGCGACAGCCGGATCCGACAGGTGCGGCGCCAGAGATTCGTCTGCGGTCCTGAGCGGGGAAAACCGGATGAAACCGCAGACGAATCGGTGTGGCCAGGGTGCCGATCGAGCGGCGCCAACCTCTGGTGCAACTCCTACGGGACGGTCATCAGGGTTCCGGGTGCCAGGCAGGGTGAGGAGGAGCCGAGCCACAGGTCGCCGGAGCTGATCGATGCGCCCCAGGCGTAGTAGCCGGACTCCATGAGCGAGATGCTCGGGGAGGGGAAGGTGCCGTTTCCCTGGGTGCGCAGGAAGGGCACTGCTTGGGCGATCCTTGCGCACCGTTGTTGTTGTCTCTCGGTGTCGCTGGTGTAGGGCCCGTAGAGCGTGAGGGTGCCGTGGACCGAGCCCTGGAACGGTATCCCCGACACGGTCACCTGGACCGCGACGTTCTCGCCCAGCGTCGCGGTGGGCTGGCTGAGGATGGTGGTGGTGGTGGGCGCCCGGACCTTGGTGACCGCGCCGCAGGCGGTCACCGGCATGGTGGTGGCGGTGCCGTCCACCGTGACCCGCCACGCGTAGTAGCCGCCGGCGGACGGGGCGAGGGCGGGCAGGGGGTAGCTCGCGTCGCCGGTCACGGTCGTGGTCGTGGTGCCGACCGGCGAGCCGGAGCAGACGGCCGCGGACGCGGATCCGAAGGGCCCGTGCAGGGCGGCCGTCGCCGCGCGGGGGCTGCCGTCGCCGGCGATCGAGGCGGTGACGGCGGCCGGTCCGCCGACGACCAGGTTCTCCGGGGTGGCCTGCAGCGACATCGTCTGCGGCCCGCGCACGGCGGTGAGGACGCTCGCGTCCACGGTCCGCCGTACTCCTGCCTCGGCGGCCGCGGCCTGGCCGCGCTTGACCGGCCTGCGCAGGTGGAGGCGGTGTTCGGGCACCTGGCCCACGCTGGCCGTGACGTCCTGCCAGCCCTGCTGGGTCGCCGGGAAGTGTGCCACCGTCCGGCCGTCGTCACCGGTCACGGCGTGGACCGTCGCGGCGCCGGGCGCGGACACCGCCACGGGGAGCCCTGCGGCGGGTCGGTCGTGGCGGGCGGTGACCTTGACCGTCGCCTCGATCGTGCCGCCCAGGTCGGCGCCGGTGGCCGTCACCGTCACCCGGTAGACGCCGGCGAGCTTGCGACTCTGTTCCAGCATGATCCTGGCGTAGCTGCGTACCGTGGCCGGGTCGCCGCTGTGCCCGATCCGGGCCGTTCCGCGATGGTGGTCGATCCGCCACCGCCCGCCTACCAGCAGGTGGTACACGACGGCGTCGACGGCGGCGGCCTGCAGAGCGTCCTTGTAGCCGCCGTACTTCGAGAGCACCCACGCCGCCCGCGCGGTCGCACGGCGCGAGGCACCGCGGGACCTGTCGAGGTCGGCCACGACCTGCGCCGCCTGGTAGCCGCCTCGGTTCGGGCGCCTGGTCGGTGTGACCACGAAGATGGGGGTGTCACCGATCTTGTAGCCGCCCATCCAGCCGCCGTCGGCGTGGCCGTTGCGGGGGATGCGGTACCCACTCCACCGGTGTGCGGAGTCCTCCCCGGACGACGCCACGACCGGTGTGGCACCGGCGGAGCGCTGGTCCACCGTGAGCAGACAGGCCGCGACGAGCAGGAGAGCCAGGATCAGGGGCGGCCGCCAAGCCAGGGCCGCGGCGGGAGGGTTCTCGGGCATGGTCGCCTCCTCACCCGACCGGAGGCGGTACCACCGTGCCGGGGTCGGTGGGGACCGCGGTCGGGGTGGGCTGTGAGGTCGGGGTGGGCTGTGAGGTCGGGCTCGGCTGTGAGGTCGGGCTGGGCTGTGAGGTCGGGCTGGGCTGGGGGGTCGGGCT
>JAICRP010000144.1 GCA_025966445.1 Nocardioides sp. | reverse complement strand
GAGGGTGTCGTGACCGGCGACTACCAGGGCGACGACGGACTCGGCGGCTACTACCTCCAGGAGGAGGCGGTCGACCACGACGCCGATCCAGCGACGTCCGAGGGCCTCTTCGTGTTCGACAGCGCCACCGACGTGGCGGTCGGCGACGTCGCCCGCGTCGTCGGCTTCGCCAGCGAGTTCGGCGGACAGACCCAGGTGTCGAGCGTCCACTCCACGCAGGTCTGTGCGTCCGGTGCCTCGGTGACGCCGAAGCCGTTGAGCATCCCGACCGACGGCGGCGCCGAGGGCCAGGAGCAGTCCGAGGGCATGCTGGTCAGCATCGACCAGGAGCTGACGGTGACCGAGGTGTTCACGCTCGCGAGGTTCGGCGAGGTCGACCTGTCCGTGGGTGGTCGGCTCGACACCCCGACCAACGAGGTCGCCCCCGGTGACGAGGCGATCGCGTTGCAGGAGCAGAACGACCTGCGGCGCATCCTGCTCGACGACGGCCTGGACGTCCAGAACCCCGACCCGGTCGCGTACCCCCAGGGTGGGCTGTCGGCCGACAACACGCTGCGGGTCGGCGACACGCTGCCGAGCCTCACCGGCGTCCTGGGCTTCGGCTTCGGCCGCTTCCGCGTGCAGCCGGTCGGGCCGATCGAGTTCGACCACACCAACCCGCGGCCGGCCTCACCCGAAGACGTCGGCGGCGACATCCAGGTGGCGGCGTTCAACGTGCTGAACTACTTCAACGGGAACGGTGCGGGGGGCGGGTTCCCGACCGCTCGCGGCGCCGAGACACCGTTCGAGTTCGATCGCCAGCGGGACAAGATCATCGCCGCCATCGGTGAGCTCGACGCCGACGTCGTCGGTCTGATGGAGCTCGAGAACGACGACACCGATGCGCAGTACGGCGCCATCGAAGACCTGGTGGACGGGCTGAACGAGGCCAACGGCGCCGGGACCTACGACTTCATCGACACCGGAGTCGTCGGCACCGACGCGATCCGGGTGGGCATCCTCTACCAGCCGGCAGCCGTGACGCCGGTCGGTGACTTCGCGGTCCTCGACTCGTCGGTCGACCCGCGGTTCATCTCCACCCTCAACCGTCCGTCGATCGCCCAGACCTTCGAGGCGAACGCCGACGGAGCCCGCATCACGGCAGTGGTCAACCACCTCAAGTCCAAGGGCTCCGACTGCAACGCGGTCGGCGACCCCGACACCGGTGACGGTCAGGGCAACTGCAACGGCACCCGCACCGCCGCTGCCGAGGCCCTCGTCGACTGGCTCGACACCGACCCGACCGCCAGCGGCGACACGGACTTCCTGCTGCTGGGCGACATGAACGCCTACGCCCAGGAGGACCCGATCACAACCTTCCGCGACGCGGGGTACGTCGACACGATCGACGCCTTCGTCGGCGACGACGGCTACTCCTACGTCTTCGAGGGTCAGTCGGGCTACCTCGACCACGCTCTGGCGAGCCCGAGCCTCGCCGTGCAGGTGACGGACGTGACCGAGTGGCACATCAACGCCGACGAGCCGATCGCGCTGGACTACAACGTCAACTTCAAGAGCGCCGGGCAGGTTGCGTCCTTCTACTCCGACGAGGCCTACCGGTCCTCCGACCACGACCCGGTGCTGGTCGGCCTCGACCTCAACGCCTACGACTTCACGGGCTTCCTCCCGCCGATCGTCAACCCGCCGGCGTACAACGGGATCAAGGCCGGCAGCGCCGTGCCCATCAAGTTCAGCCTCGACGGTGACCAGGGGCTGGCGGTCATCCTCGACGGTTACCCCACCGCGACGCCGATCAGCTGCACGACGGGTGAGGTCGCCGGGTCTCCCGAGGAGATCAACGTCTCGGAGGCGCTGTCCTACGACAGCGGCACCGACACCTATTCGCTGACCTGGAAGACGGCCAAGGGCTCGACGGGGTGCCGGTTGCTCACCGTCGCGCTCGACGACGGCACGGTGCACCAGGCGCGCTTCCTCTTCACCAAGTAGTAGAACCGGGAAGCCGGGGCGGATTCGGCGGCACCAGGAGAGGGCTGGGACACTGGGGGAGTGAGCCCCCAGGTCCCCGTGCGCACCGACGTGCTCGTCGTCGGCGCCGGTCCGGCGGGCTCGGCGGCGGCGGCGTGGGCCGCCCAAGCGGGGTCAGACGTGCTGCTCGCCGACGCGGCGGTCTTCCCGCGCGACAAGACGTGCGGCGACGGGCTCACGCCCCGGGCGATCGGCGAGCTCCAGAAGCTCGGACTGGAGGACTGGCTGCGGGCCCACACGGTCAACCAGGGGCTGCGCGCCCACGGGTTCGGGCAGACCCTGCTGCTGCCCTGGCCGGGCGGCACGCTGCCGGCGTGGGGCTCGGCCGTGGCCCGGACCGAGCTGGACGACCACCTGCGGACCACCGCGATCAAGGCGGGTGCCGAGGCCGTCGACGGCGCGCGAGCGGTCGGCGTACGCATGGACGGCGCCCGGGTCGCTGCCGTCGAGTTCGTGCGCGGGAGCGTCAAGGACGGCGAACGCTTCGAGGTCGCCTGCGACCGGCTCGTCGTCGCCGACGGCGTGCGCTCGCCCCTGGGCAAGCTGCTCGGCCGGGAGTGGCACCGCGAGACCGTGTACGGCGTCGCGGGGCGCAGCTACGCCGACTCGACGATGTCCGACGACCCGTGGATCAGCAGCCACCTGGAGCTGCGCGACGAGCAGGGGCAGGTGCTGTCGGGGTACGGCTGGATCTTCCCGCTCGGCAACGGCGAGGTGAACGTCGGCGTCGGCACCCTGGCCACGGCCAAGCGGCCCGCCGAGATCGCGATCAAGCCGCTGATGGCCCACTACGCCGCGCAGCGGCGGGCGGACTTCGGGCTCGGTGACGAGCTGCGGATGCCCACCTCGGCGTTGCTGCCGATGGGCGGGGCGGTCTCGGGCGTGGCCGGCGCGAACTGGGCCCTGATCGGCGACGCCGCCGCGTGCGTGAACCCGCTCAACGGCGAGGGCATCGACTACGGCCTGGAGTCCGGCCGGCTCCTGGTGGAGACGATGACGGAGCACGCGGACCTCTCGCGCGCCTGGCCGGCGCTGCTGCGCGAGCACTACGGCGAGGCCTTCTCGATCGCCCGTCGCCTCGCGGGCCTGGTGACGGTGCCGCGCGTGCTGCCGACGCTGGGACCGCCGGGCATGCGCTCGGACTGGCTGATGACCCTCGCGCTGCGCTGGATGGGCAACCTGGTCACCGACGAGGACCGCGACCGCGCCGCCCGCGTGTGGCGCTGGGCCGGCCGCCGCTCGATCGCTGTCGACGCCCGCCCGCCGTTCGCCTGACCGGCTCCGAACGACCGACATGGAGCGTTGGTACCGAGCGACCGGCGTCGTCACGCGCATGATCGTCCGCGCCCTCGACGTCCGGCTGCGCTACGCCGGCCTCGAGAACCTGCCGCGTTCCGGGCCCGTCGTGCTGGCCAGCAACCACGTGTCCTACCCGGACTTCCTCTGGATCGGGCTGGCGGCCCACGAGCGTGACCGCTGGGCGCGGTTCCTGACCCGCCACGACGTCTGGGACAGCCCCGCCCGCCGCGCCATGGTCGGGATGCGGCACGTGCCCGTCGACCGCGAGGCCCCGGCCGCGGCGTACCTCGCCGCCCTCCGCCTGCTCCGGGAGGGCGAGGCCGTGTGCGTGTTCCCGGAGGCGGGCATCTCCTGGTCGTACGCCGTCCGCCCGCTGATGCGCGGACCCGCCGCCCTCGCCCGCGAGACGGGGGCGCCCCTCGTGCCGGTCGCGCTGTGGGGGACCCAGCGGATCTGGTCGGTCGGGCGCCCGGTCGACGAGCGGAAGCCGCGTCCGAGCCTGCGGCGGCACCGGCCCGTCGACGTCGCCTTCGGCGAGCCGCTGAGCGTGCCGCCCGGCGAGGACCTCGTCGTGGCCACGACGCGGCTGGGCCACGCGCTGACCGACCTGGTCGAAAGACTCCAGCGCCACCGCGACCACGTGCCGGCGCCGGGCGAGGACGCCCCCTGGTACCCCGCCCACCTCGGTGGGCACGCTCCGGACCGGGCAGAGGCGCTGGGCCTGGACGACGTCCCACGGTCGGCTGTCCCGCCGTCGTGGGGCCCGCCTACGATCCGGGCATGACGATCTCGGACCCGAAGTCCACCCTCGTCGACGGCCTCGGCCTCCTCAACGAGCAGGTGCTCCACAAGCTGGAGGGCCTCTCGGACCATGACCTGCGGCGGCCGATGACCCCGACCGGCACGAACCTGCTCGGCCTCGTCAAGCACCTGGCCTCGGTGCAGGCCGGGTACTTCGGCGCGACCTTCGGCAGGCCCTTCCCTGAGGACCTGCCGTTCGACGAGGACGACCCGCAGGCCGACATGTACGCCCGGGCCGACGAGCCGAGCGAGGGCGTCATCGCGTTCTACCGGGCCTCCTGGCGGCATGCGCTCGAGACGTTCGCGGAGCGCGACCTCGACAGCGTCGGCTCGGTGCCGTGGTGGTCGGAGCCCGAGGTGACGCTGCACCAGATCCTGGTCCACATGACCAACGAGACCGCCCGGCACGCCGGCCACCTCGACATCGTGCGGGAGATGATCGACGGCGACATCGGCCGGTCCGCCGGCGACAGCAACATCGCCGACGGCTTCGACTGGCCGGCGTACGTCGCGAAGCTCGAGGCCATCGCGCGAGGCGACTCGTCAGAGAACTGACCGCTCGGACGACCGGTCAGACCGCTGACGAATCGCGCGGGCGGCGGCGCGACCGGAGCCGCTTCCCGATGGTGTTGACCGGGTCGACGACGTAGTTGAGGGTGCGGGCGACCGGGTCCCAGGCGAGGAACAGGGCGAGGGCGATGCCGACGGCGACCGTGATGATGACCGACCACCAGCTGGTGCCGGGCATCCACTCCTCGTAGCCGCGGTGCTCGAGGTACCTCACCACGAACCCGTGGCACAGGTAGACGACCAGGCTCCATGCGCCCATCCGGGTGAGGAAGCTGCGCCGGTGCGGGACCAGGGTCAGCACGGCGGCGGAGCCGATCAGCGCCACCACGATCAGCCGCGCGCGGATCCACATGCCCTCGGCGTCGCCGACGCCCAGTTCGGCGTACGGCGCCCGGAAGTACAGGAACTGGGTGGCCCAGAGGTCGTCGGTGCGGCCGGCCAGCCACCAGATGAACAGCATGCCCACGATCCCGGCCACCCAGGCCCCGCGCCGTCGGAGCACCGCGAGGTGCTCGGGCTTGAGGTGCAGGCCGAGCACGAAGAACGGCAGGAAGCCGAGCGCCCGGTTGATGTCGAACGTCTCGTGGTTGCTCAGGCCGGCGAGCAGGCTGATCACCACCGACACCGGCACCATCACCGGGTGCCAGCGGAGGACCGGCGTGGCCAGCCGCCACATCACCACAGCGGCGAGGTACCACATCGGCCAGCGCGGGTTGAGGAACCACTCGAGGTCCGGCGGCACCTGGTCGAGCAGCTCCCGCCAGTGGATCATCAGCCAGGAGAAGACGATGTACGGCACGACCATGGTGGTGACCAGCGCCCACAGGTGCCGCTTGGTGTAGCGGAACGACTTCGACAGGTACCCCGTGACCAGCACGAACGCCGGGATGTGGAAGTAGTAGATGAAGTCGTAGGTCCGCGACTGCTCGTCGCCCGGGGGTACCAGCACGATCATGTGTCCGACCACCACGATGGTGACCAGCACCATCTTGGCGTTGTCGAGCCACGGGTCGCGGAGCTTGGCCTTCGACGAGGTCGCGGGCTGGAGCGGTTGCGTCATCGCGAGAACCATAGAGCGACAGGAGCCCGCGCGGCCCCTCCGATCGGCGGGCGGTCGCCGCCTAGATTGGAGGCCATGGCCCTGCCCCGGCGACAGCGAGTGGCGGCGTACGCCGTCATCGTGCGCGACGAGCGCATCCTGCTGTCGAAGCTGGCACCCTGGATCACCACCAACGAGCAGTGGACCCTGCCCGGGGGAGGGATCGACCACGGGGAGGACCCGCGGCACGCCGTCGTCCGCGAGATCCGTGAGGAGACCGGCCTCGACGCGGTCGTCGGCGAGCAGGCTCGCGTGTACTCCGCCCACCAGGCCCGGATGCGCCGCGACGGGCGTCGGTCCGACTACCACGCGCTGCGGATCGTGTACGACGGGTGGGTGCCGCCCGACGCCCCGGAGCCGCGCGTCGTCGAGGTCGACGGCTCGACGGTCGACTCGGCCTGGCTCCCGCTCGGCGACGTGCTCGACGGCACCGTGCCCACCGTGCCGATGGTCCAGCAGGCGCTGGCCGACTGGTCGCCGTTCCGGATGCAGCGGGTCGGCGCGTACGCGCTGGTCTTTCGCGGCGATCCCGTCGAGGGTGACGTGCTGCTCGTCCGGTTCTCGGTCAAGGGCTTCCACACCGGCTCGTGGAGCCTGCCCGGTGGCGGCATCGACCACGGCGAGCGGCCCGCCGACGCGCTGGTCCGCGAGGTCGAGGAGGAGTGCGGGGTGGCGGCCGAGGTCGGTGAGCTGCTGCTGGTGCACGACGAGCACTTCAGCGGGACCGCCCCGTCGGGTCGCTACGAGGACTTCCACGCCGTCGCGCTGGTCTTCGCGGCAACGGTGCCCGACGACGCGCGGCCGCGGGTGGTCGAGGTCGGGGGCACGACCGACCAGGTGGCGTGGGTGCCGCTGCGCGAGGTGACCGACGGGAGCCACCCGGTGCTCGACGTCGTCCATGAGGCGCTCGCGGCATCAGTCCGTAAACTCGGCAGGTGAACCCCCGCCACCGACGCCTGATCATCCCGGTGGCGCTCGGTGCCCTCCTCCTGATCGTGCTGATCGCCGCGCTCCTGTGACCACCCACCCGAACCCCACCCGGTGACGATGCCTGCCCAACCCCTGCTCCGCGTCCTGACCCAGCTGCGCCAGGAGATCCTCGACCCCGAGGCCCTGGTCCGGGCCGTCGCGTCCGGCCGCCGCCGCGGTCACACGCCGGCCTGGCGTCGGGTGGAGCTCCGGTACGTCGACCTCAAGGCGGGCCGGCGGCTCCAGGTGACGGCGTACGACGACCGGCAGGCGCACACCTCGAACCACGAGCCCGGCGACGATGCCCGCGACGCCGTGGACGCGCTGCTCGACGAGCCTTTCGGCAACTGGCACGTCGACACCACCACGCAGTCCCACCAGGTGCGCGTGACCAAGAAGGGCGACGCCCTGCTGCACACGGCCGCGCGCCAGACCGACGTCGACCGGCAACAGCATCGCGACCACGACCGCGACAAGGGCCGGCTGCTGCCGGAGGACGACCCGGTGTTCGTGGCCCTCGGGCTGTCCGACCACGAGGGCCGGATGAAGCCGAGCCGGCAGGGGAAGTACCGCCAGGTCGAGGAGTTCCTGCGCATCCTCGACGCGTCGGTCTCCGACGCGATCGAGAAGGGCCACCTCCGCAGGCCGACCGAGGCCGAGCCGCTGCGGATGGCCGACCTGGGCTGCGGCAACGGATACCTGACGTTCGCGGCCCAGAGGTACCTCACCCACGTGCGCGGGCTGCCCGTCGTGGTGACCGGGGTCGACGTCCGTCGGCAGTCCGCCGACCACAACACCGCCGTGGCCACCGGACTCGGCATGGCCGCCGACTTCGTCGTGGGTGGCATCGCCGACGCCGTGCTCGACCCGGCTCCCGACGTCGTGCTCGCCCTGCACGCCTGCGACACCGCCACCGACGACGCGCTCGCGCGGGCGGTCGGCTGGGACGCGCCGCTCGTGCTGGCCGCCCCGTGCTGCCACCACGACATCGCCGCGCAGCTGCGCACCCACCCGACCCCCGCGCCGTACGCGATGCTCACCCGGCACGGCATCCTGCGCGAGCGGTTCGCCGACACGCTCACCGACCCCCTGCGGGCCCAGCTGCT
>JAICRP010000206.1 GCA_025966445.1 Nocardioides sp. | reverse complement strand
TCGCCGGACGCGATCCGCATCTGGGACTGGACGAGGTCGACGTCGGTGACCTCCTCGGTCACGGTGTGCTCGACCTGGATGCGCGGGTTCATCTCGATGAACACGTAGTTGCCGTCGGGGTCGAGCAGGAACTCGACGGTGCCGGCGTTGCGGTAGCCGATGGCCTTCGCGAACTTCACCGCGTCCGCGCACATCCGCTCCCGAAGCTCCGGGTCGAGGTGGGGCGCCGGCGCGATCTCGACGACCTTCTGGTGCCGTCGCTGCACGGAGCAGTCGCGCTCGAAGAGGTGGATCACGTTCCCCGAGCCGTCGGCCAGGATCTGCACCTCGATGTGGCGGGGGTCGACGACGGCCTGCTCCACGAACACCGTCGGGTCGCCGAACGCCCCCTCGCCCTCGCGCATGCAGGTCTCGACCGCCTCGCGGAGCTGCTCGGGTGCGTCGACCCGTCTCATGCCGCGCCCGCCCCCGCCCGCGACGGCCTTGACGAAGAGCGGGTAGGGCAGCGCGCTCGCCGCCTCGACGATCACGTCGGCGTCGTCGCTCGGCGGGACCGAGGCCAGGGTGGGGACGCCGGCCTCCTTGGCCGCCGCGATCGCCCGCGCCTTGTTGCCGGTCAGGCTGAGCACGTCGGCGGTGGGTCCGACGAAGGTGATGCCGGCGTCGGCGCAGGCCTCGGCGAGCCGGGGGTTCTCGGAGAGGAAGCCGTAGCCCGGGTAGACCGCGTCGGCCCCGGCGCGGACGGCGACCGCGACGATCGCGTCCGGATCGAGGTACGCACGCACGGGGTGCCCGCGCTGGCCGATCTCGTACGCCTCGTCGGCCTTCAGACGGTGCTCGGACCAGCGGTCCTCGTTCGGGAACACCGCGACGGTGCGGGCTCCGAGCTCGTAGGCGGCGCGGAACGCCCGGATGGCGATCTCGCCCCGGTTGGCCACGAGCACCTTGGAGAACATGGCCCGCAGGTTACCGACGGCGGGTCACACCGAAGTTTCCCGTCCGCTGGTCGAGGAAGGCGCGCTAGCGCCCGTCACGAGACCCCGTCACCCTCACCGGGTCTCGTGACAGGCCTTGACGGCCCTCCTGGACCAGCCAGTTCCAGGAACTGCTCGACCAAGCCGGGCACCGCATCGCGGGCAAGAGCGGTGCCCGTCGCCTCGGGGACGTCGAGCACCGTCACGGACTGCTGACCGCCGGCCATCGTGGCGATCACCGACGTCAGGCCGACCCGGCGCTGGAACCAGGTGGAGGAGATCGTCCAGCCGATGATCGCCGGGCTGTCGAGGACCACCCGGCGGCGGGCCAGGCTGCCGGAGCGCGCGACCAGGTGGGCCGGGAGGAGGGCGTGCCCCAGACCGCGGCTGCGGTCGTAGCCGAGCCCGACGGCGGCCAGCACGAGGAACGGTGCGATCGCGAGCAGGGGCGCCGGCAGGTCGCTCAGCAGGACGGCGACGACCAGCGCCACCGAGAGCAGGACGGGGACGGTGAGCGCGCGCGTGTACCGACGGCGGGTCGCGGCGGGCCCGTGGCCGAGGAGCGGTGTCGTCAGCGGCTCGTCGGTGCCGAGCATCGCGGTGGCGACGTGCAGGGACACCCGGCGCGGGGCCGGCGGCACCAGGGTCGAGGAGCCCTGCTCCTCGCGGTTGAGACCGGTCACGATCGCCGAGAGGCGCGCGCCGGAGGCCAGGCGCAGACCGAGCGGCTCGCCCAGGCTGACTCCGCGCAGCCGGTTGGCGTCCATGCTCGTCTCGCGGGTCGTGAACAGCCCGCGTCGCAGGTGCCAGGCGTGGTCGGAGCGGGTGTAGGTGACCGTGAAGCCGAAGTTGGTGACCAGGTAGCCGAGCACCGCCATCACCGACGCCACCACGATCGCCGCGACCGCCAGCAGCGGCACCACCATGAGGAGGGACCACCGGGCAGCTTCCTCGGCGGCGTCGTCCAGCCGGAGGTGGTCCCACAGGCCGAGCGCGTCGAGGACCTGGCTCCCGGCGCCCAGCACCGCTGCGGCGATGACCATGCCAGCGGTCGTGAACGGCGCGTACCAGAGCCACCGCGGCTCGAACCGGGTGATGAGCCGCGCGTTGTCCGGAGCGTGGGCGGTCTCGCGTACCTCGGGCGAGACGGAACGGTGCAGCAGGTCGCTGCGCAACGATTCTGCCGCGTGCACGCGGACGCCGTCGAGGGCCAGCTCGTCGTCGCCGAGCTTGGAGGACGTGCCCGTGCCGATGCGAACGGTGGTCAACCCGAGCACCCGGTGGATCAGCGAGGCGCTGATGTCGACGGTGCGGACGCGGTCGATCGGCGTCGACAGCACGTGCTTGTTGAGCAGGCCTCGGCGCAGCTCCACCCGCCCCTCGAAGATGCGGAAGCTGGTGGTCAGGTATCTCGCCACACCGAGGGCGATCGGCACGCCGATGCCCAGCACGTTCCACCACCACTCGTTCCCGCCCGAGCGTGACCCGGCGAGCAGCAGGCCCAGCAGCACGGGCAGGAAGCGGATCAGCTCCCGGATCGGGTGCACGAGGAGCATCAGTCGGTCGAGGCGCTGCCACTCCCGGTTGTCCACCAGCGGGTCGGCGTACGGGTTGACCGGCGGTGCCTCCAGCTGGCCGGACTGCGGTTCCGGCGGCGGGCCGGACTGCTGGTCCGACGGCTGGTGGGGTGCCTCCGTCACGTGGCGTCGCCCGGGATGGCGTCGGCCTTGAGGGTCAGCTCGTCGACCAGGCTGCGCGCGCGGTCGCGGTCGAGCCCGGCGATCTCGAGCGCACCGGCGGCCGATGCCGTGGTCGCCGTGACGGACGCCAACCGGAACAGCCGCGAGATCGCGCCCTCGACGTAGTCGACCGTCTGGATCCGCGACATCGGTGCGATCCGGCGCTCGCGCCGCCACCACCCGGTCTGGGTGTACACGGCGGTGTCGGTGACCTCCCACCGGTGCACGGCATAGCGCCACTGCGGGATCGCCACCGCGGCGACCAGCGTGACCACGCCCAGCAGGACGGGCATCCACCACCGGAGCTCGTACCAGTCGAGCACCAGCGAGGTGACGAGCAGGGCTGCCATCAGCACCGCTGCCCGCACCAGTCCGCCGACGAGCCACATCAGCCGCGCGCGCGGGCTGACCCGGTGGCTCGGGTCACGCAGTCGGGGGGCCGGATCCATGGTCCCGAGCCTACGGCGGACGCTGGAGCAGACCTCCTGCACCCGCGTAGCGTCTGACCGACCATGATCTCGGGTTCGTTCCTCGTTGCCGCCGGCCTGACCGCGGCGAGCCTCCTGCTGCCCGCCGGCCACGCTCCCATCCCCTCCGCCGGGGCGACGTGCAACGGCCGTCCCGCCACGATCGTCGGTACGCCGGGCAACGACCGGCTCGACGGCACGCCGGGGGACGACGTGATCGCGGGTCTGGGTGGGAACGACCGGCTCGCCGGCCTCGACGGGGACGACGTGCTCTGCGGAGGCACCGGCGACGACCAGCTGACGTCGTACGACCGGGGACGCGACGTGCTCGTGGCCGGGCCCGGCGACGACTTCGTCGGCAGCTTCGAGAACCCGCACGCGCGCGTCCGGATGGGCAGCGGGGACGACTACGCCTCCTCCCAGGTCGGCGACGACCCGGGCTGGTCGCTCGACGGCGGTCCCGGCCGCGACCACCTGTTCCTCAACCTGACCCTGGCGCTGCACGAGGCCGGGCCGATGCGGGGTCAGCTCGAGCTGCGCGAGGGGTTGCTGGTCCTGTACCCGCAACGCCGCACCGTCTCCGGCGCCGTCGCCGACTGGGAGGAGCTCGACATCCCCAACAGCGTGCGCTGGGACGTCCGTGGCACCGACGCGGACGAGCGGTTCCTCTTCGAGGGCATCCTCGGGGTGCGGATCCGCGCAGGAGCGGGAGACGACGAGATCCTCGGGACGCCGCAGCCCGACATGATCGATGCCGGCGCCGGCGAGGACATCGTCACGGCGTACGGCGGCCACGACGTCTGCGAGCGGGCCGAACGCACGCGGGGCTGCGAGGTACGTCGCTAGAGGACGGCGCCGAGCTCGGTCGCCCGCTTTGACAGCACCGAGTGCAGGCGCCGCGCCCAGTCGGGCCAGTCGGGGTCAGCGGGCGTGGTCGCGTGGACGAGGTACGACGCGAGGGTGCGGCGCTCGACCCCGCGCACCGCCGCCGGCAACCGCGCCAGGTCGACGTGCCCGGTCTCCTGGTAGCCGGTCAGGAAGGCAGCGGGGATCTCCTCCGACAGGTCGGGGAGGCCGCCTGGTGGTGTCCACGCACGCAGCGCGAACGCGAGGTCGTCGACGGGCTCGCCCCGCTCGGCGTCGTCGAGGTCGACGAAGGTGGCGGTCTGGTCATCGACGACGAGGTTGTCGGGCTCGGGGTCTCCGTGCACGAAGCCCGTCTCGTGGAACCTGGCGAGCGTCCGGCCCCACAACCTGGCGAGGTCCGCGGTGAGCTCGTCGTCGTCGTACGTCGTGCCGGGCACGATGGGCAGTGCGGTGACGACCAAGCCATCGACCTCCTCGACGAGGAGACCCTGCAGGGACGCGACCGACGACGGGACCGGTGCGCCCGCGGCCGCCAGGGTCCCGGCCGTCGTGGCCGACCTGGCCACCGCGTCGGCCTGAGGCGTGCCGAGGGGCGCCATCCGCAGCACCAGGTCGCCGGCAGTGAAGACGTGGCTCGCGCTCGACCTCACGAAGACGGCGCGCTCGCGTCCCCACCGTGACGCCGCCGCATCGGCGAAGGCGCAGCGGTGGTCCTCGTCGAGCAGGCGAGCGACCCGGACCAGCTCGGCGATGGGCAGCAGGAGCTCAGTCCTTCAGCTCGCAGATGACGGCGCCGTTGGTGACGGTGGCGCCGACCTCGGCCCGGAGACCGGTCACCGTGCCGGCCTTGTGGGCCTTGAGCGGCTGCTCCATCTTCATCGCCTCGAGCACCACCACGACGTCGCCCTCGGCGACGGTCTGGCCCTCCTCGACGGCCACCTTGACGATGGTGCCCTGCATCGGGCTGGCGACGGCGTCGCCGCCGGCCGCCGCGCCGGCCTTGCCGCCCGCCTTGCGCTTCGGCTTCCTGGTGCCGGCCGCGGGACCAGCCGCCAGCCCGCCGAGACCGCCCGGCAGCACGACCTCGAGCCGCTTGCCGCCGACCTCGACCGTGACCCGCTGGCGTTCGGCGACCTCGTCGTCGCCGTCCTGTGACGCGCCGGAGTACGGCTCGATCGTGTTCTCGAAGTCCGTCTCGATCCAGGTCGTGTAGACGTCGAACGAGCCTCCCCCATCAGCAGAGCCGCTGGGCTCGGAGGCGCCGACGAAGGCGGGGTCGTCGACCACCGCGCGGTGGAACGGGATGACCGTGGGCATGCCGTCGACGACGAACTCGGCCAGCGCGCGGCGGCTGCGCTCCAGGGCTTGCGTGCGGTCGCGGCCGGTGACGATCAGCTTGGCGATCAAGGAGTCGAACGCGCCCGGGATGGTCTCCCCGTTCTCGTAACCCCCGTCGAGGCGGATGCCCGGGCCCTGTGGCGGCTGCCAGGCGGTCAGCGTGCCCGGTGCCGGCACGAAGTTGCGGCCGCCGTCCTCGGCGTTGATGCGGAACTCGATGGAGTGACCGCGGACCGGCGGGTCGTCGTACCCGAGCTCCTCGCCCGCCGCGATCCGGAACATCTCGCGGACCAGGTCGATGCCGGTGACCTCCTCGGAGACGCAGTGCTCGACCTGCAGCCGGGTGTTGACCTCGAGGAAGGAGATGGTGCCGTCACGGGCGACCAGGAACTCGCAGGTGCCGGCGCCGACGTAGCCCGCCTCGCGCAGGATCGCCTTGCTCGACTCGTACAGCCGGGCGACCTGGTCGTCGGTGAGGAACGGCGCGGGCGCCTCCTCGACCAGCTTCTGGTGGCGGCGCTGGAGCGAGCAGTCGCGGGTGGACACGACGACGACGTTGCCGTGCTGGTCGGCCAGGCACTGGGTCTCGACGTGGCGGGGCTTGTCGAGGAACTTCTCGACCAGGCACTCGCCGCGGCCGAAGGCGGTGACCGCCTCGCGCACGGCCGACTCGTAGGCGTCGGGGATCTCCTCGAGGGTGCGGGCGACCTTGAGCCCGCGCCC
>JAICRP010000264.1 GCA_025966445.1 Nocardioides sp. | reverse complement strand
TGGCTGATCGAGAGGGCCGTCGAGGCCGGCGCCGAGGAGTCGGAGGTCGCCGCAGGCATCGAGGACCTCGCCTTCGAGGGCTGGGTGGAGAACGCCACGGACGACTTCTCCAAGGCCGGACACACCGGCACGCCCACCGTGCTGGTCGACGGAGAGGTCGTGGAGAACCAGCAAGCGGTGCAGGCGATCACCGCCGCGGCCCAGGGCTGAGTCGCTCGTCGAAGTTGGCGATCCCCGCACCTGCGCTGACACACTCGGCGGATGGATCTCTCCGGCTTCATCCAGGGCTTGCCGAAGGCCGAGCTGCACGTGCACCACGTCGGGTCGGCGTCGCCGCGGATTGTGCAGGAGCTCGCGGCGCGCCATCCCGGCACCGTGCCGACGGGTGACGAGGAGCTGCGGGCGTTCTACGAGTTCCGCGACTTCGCGCACTTCATCGAGGTCTACCTCGCCGTGGTCGACCTGATCCGGACGCCCGAGGACGTCCGGCTGCTGACCTACGAGGTGGCCCGCGAGATGGCGGAGGGCCAGAACCTGCGGTACGTCGAGCTCACGTGCACGCCGTACACGGTCGTCCGCCCGCACCTGGACCACCGCATGTCGATCGAGGCCTACACCGAGGCGATCGAGGACGCCCGCGTCGCGGCCGAGCGGGACTTCGGCCTGGTGCTCCGGTGGATCTACGACATTCCCGGCGAGGCCGGTCTCCCGTCGGCGGACGCGACCCTGGCCTACGCTCTGGACCACGGACCGGATGCCCTCGTCGGGTTCGGCCTCGGCGGTCCGGAGGTGGGGGTGCCGCGGCCGCAGTTCCAGCCACACTTCGAGGCCGCCCGGGCCGCCGGTCTGAAGTCGGTCCCGCACGCCGGCGAGACTACGGGCCCGGACACCGTGTGGGACGCGTTGCGCGTGCTCGGCGCCGACCGGATCGGCCACGGGACCACGTCGGTCGAGGATGCAGCACTGGTGGCTCACCTGGCCGAGACGGGCGTCCCGCTGGAGGTGTGCCCCTCGTCCAACGTCGCGACGCGCGCCGTCGAGTCGCTCGACCAGCACCCGATCGGGGCGCTGCGCGACGCCGGCGTGACGATCACCGTCAACTCCGACGACCCGCCGATGTTCGCCACGTCCCTCAACCGCGAGTACGGGATCGCCGCCGAGCTGTTGGGCCTCGACGAGGCAGGGGTCGCCGACCTGGCGCGGTCCGCCGTCCGGGCGTCGTTCGCGCCCGTCGACGTGAAGGCCCGCGTGCTGGGCGAGATCGACGACTACGTCAGCGGGGCGCGTCCAGCTCGGCCATGAGCTCCAAGTCGAGCGCCAGCTCCCCGGCGGCGATGGCCTCGTCGAGCTGCTCGACACTGCTCACGCCGATGATCGGCCGCACGACGGGGCTGCTGTGCAGCAACCACGACAGCACGACCTGGCCGGGCCGGACACCGAGGCGGCCGGCGACGTCCTGCAGGACAGCGAGCCGCCGGGTCGTCCCGGGGTGGTCGTAGGCCTCCGGGAACGCCCGGTCCGGGCGGTCGAAGGCTCCCTGCAGCAGGGGGCTGTAGGCCCAGAGCTCGAGGTCGTGGGCGGCCACGTAGTGGCGGGTCTCCTCGGTGACCCAGCCGAACCGGTGGTCCTTGCCCTCGACGGGAGCGCCGGGCCGCTGCTCGACGTAGGACGTGGAGAGCTGCAACGCCGTGAAGGGCGTCAACGCCCGTCCGGCCGCGTGGCATCTGGCCCGCTCGACCAGCCAGGTGGGGAAGTTGGACGCCCCGAGGCGCCGTACCACGCCGTTGCGCACCAGCTCGTCCATCACCTCGGCGGTCTCCGCGACGGGTGTCCCCGGGTCGGGGGCGTGCGCCCAGTAGAGGTCGACCGTGTCGACGCCGAGCCGTTCCAGGCTGCGGGCCGACTCACGCCGTACGACGTCGGGCGACAGCCCCTCCACCCCACCGTGGGGGTCGGGCTCGACCCCCACCTTGGTGGAGATCTCCACGCGCTCGCGCCGGCCGGCGTCGGCACGCAGCCACTCGCCGATGACGGCTTCGGACTGTCCGCCCGCACCGCTCTCGTCGGCCCAGAAGGCGTAGCAGTTCGCCGTGTCGATGGTCCGGCCGCCCGCCTCGACGAACCGGTCGAGCAGCGCGAAGGACGTGTTCGCGTCGGTTCGGGTGCCGAAGTACATGGCGCCCAGCACGAGTTCGGAGATCACCGGGGTGACGGTAGCGGACCTGCGCCGGCGGGAAGAGCACTCGCCCCCGCGAGCTCATACTTCGCGGGGGCACCTCCGATTCTGGTCCGGCCCGAGGCATGAACCGGGGAAGCGCGGCCGCGTGTCGCCGGCTCGTGCTGTCCGTACGGCGGGTGGTGCAGGCCGTTGTGAGTGCGGCCGGTGGTGGGTACGGGGGAGGGAACCCCGACCAGAGGAGACCAGCGACATGACCGACAACTTTCCTCGGCTGGCCATCGTGACGGGCAGCGACTCCGGCATCGGCCAGGCCACGGCCCAGCTCCTGGCCACCGAGGGCTTCGACGTCGGCCTGACCAGCCACACCGACATGAAGGGCGTCCAGGAGACGGCCGCCGGCATCGAGGAGCGCGGCCAGAGGTGCTTCATCGAGCAGTTCGACGCCTCCTCGCCGGATGCGGGCGACGTCGTCGACCGGCTCGCCGACCAGCTCGGCGGCCTGGGCGTGCTCGTCAACGTCGCCGGCACAGGACACCTGGACCGCGTCCTCGACCTGCCCCTCGAGACCTGGCGCAGCGTCCTCGCAACCGACCTGGACGGGCCGTTCCTGTGCGCCCAGCGGGCCGCGCGTCGGATGGTGGCAGCCGACCAGGGCGGCCGGATCATCAACGTCACCAGCGTCCACGAGCACCTGCCGCGGCTCGGTGCCGCGGCCTACTGCGCAGCCAAGGCGGGACTGGGGATGTTCACCAAGGTCCTGGCGCTCGAGCTCGCGGAGCACGGCATCACCGTCA
>JAICRP010000074.1 GCA_025966445.1 Nocardioides sp. | reverse complement strand
TCGACGACCTCACACAGGAGGCGACCCTTGCTGCGGAACGTGTAGTACACGGTCTGCACGGCCACCCCGGCCCGGGTGGCGATCTGATCCATCGTGGTGGCGGCGTAGCCCTGCTCGACGAAGAGGTCGTGGGCCGCGGACTGCATGCGTCGACGCGTCGCCAGGGTCCGGGACGCCCGGGTTGCCCCCTTGACCGTCGGCATCACGAGGAGGACTCTACTAGTGCCGTCACTAGTGGCTTCACTAGTGAGTTCCGCCAGGAGCGACCCATGACTGTCATCCGCAACTCCACCATCATCAACTGCTCTCCCGAGGACGCCTTCGACTACCTCAGCGACCTCCGGAACGAGCGGGAGTGGAACCCGACGGTCGAATCGGTCGAGATGCTCACCGATGGCCCCGTCGGTGTCGGCACGAGATTCCGGGCGAAGTGGAAGGGAGGGCCGGCCGTCGAGGTCCGGACGGTGCGGTACGACCGGCCCACGAGCTGGGAGCACCACAACGGTGGTCCGATCCGAGTCATCTTCAGCGGGACCCTCGAGCCCGTCCCCGAGGGATGTCGTCTGTCGGTCGACTTCGACGCCCGGCCCCAGGGTTGGTTCCGGTTGCTGTTCCCGCTGTTCGTGGTCAAGCTGCGGCGCGACGAGAAGGCCAACATGACGTACCTGCGACGAGCCCTCGAGCTCAGGAGCGAGCCGGAAGGAACCTGAGCAGCTAGCGCGGCGTCGGGAGGACCTTGAACGGCTCCTCGATGATCCGCGGCACCGGGAGCGGTCCGGCCGGGACCGGGATCTTGGTGGTGCGACCGCTGGAGGTGACGACCTGCTCGGGGCTGATCTCGAAGTCGGTGACCAGCTCCTCGGTGAGGATCGGGTACACCGTCAGCGCGCCGGTGGCGTCGAGCCGGATGCGGAGGAAGCCCTTCCCCTCCTCGATCGCCTGGCCCATCATCGCCCAGGACGTCAGACCCTGGTGCATGTAGACGACGATCCACGCGCCGATCGCGAAGGAGCCGAGCACGCCGCCGACCACGGACACCCCGATGATCACCACGAAGAACTTCAGCCAGGCGGCGAGCAGGCCCAGGGTGCCGACCGGCAGCAGGCCGAAGCCGACGAAGCAGATGCAGGCCACCAGCAGCTGGGCGAAGATCAGCACCATCACCTTGATCGCGAGCAGCGGTGGTCGGCCGCGCACCAGCGGCAGCAGGCAGATGGCGAAGCCGAGCAGCACCACGGCCAGCAGCCCGCCGGCGAACTTGGCCAGCTCGCCCGGGGTGGCCGACAGGTACGCGTCGATGATCAGGCCGGTCTCGTTGGCCCGGACCCCCTGCCAGAAGATCAGCAGCATCAGCAGGAAGATCGTGAAGTGGGTCAGGGCGACCGCGGTGAACACGCCGGGGTTGCGGCGCAGCAGCGACTCCTTGGCCCACGGCTTGCCGAGCCGCCGCGACCAGGCCCGCGAGTCCTCCAGGCTCGGGTAGCACACCGGCTGCTGCTCGAACGTCGCTTCGTCGTCGCCCTCACGCCAGTTGCGAGACGCTTGAGGCAGCAGCCTGAGCTCGGTCGCGAGCCCGTGGGTGACGTCGAGGTACGCGCCACCGATGCCGGCCGTCACCATCTGTCGCGCGGTCCCCTCGGGCGCCTGCGGGTCGTCGAGGCGCTCGGCGTAGCGGACGTAGTGGTGCTTGTCGCCGCTGAGCCAGAGCCGCGCCTGCGCACCCGTGGGCTCGCGCTCGGTGCTCCCGGGGATCGGCCGCGAGGTGACGAAGTTCCGCTCGAACCACTCCAGGCCGTTGAAGGCGTCGGGGTAGCCCTCCGAGGCCTTGAGCCAGGCCGGGGTGGCGGCGCACACGATGACGCTGTCGCCCGGCTGGAGGTTGGCGGTGAGGGTCGACTCGAAGTACTTCAGCTGCGGGTCGTCGAAGTAGGAGTCCAGCTGGCTGTCGAGGCCGACCAGCCACCAGCGGTGGGGCAGCTGCACGGTCCAGTAGCTGCGCTTCTGCTCGGTGCGCCAGCCGCCGATCATCCGGTCCTGGGTGAACAACCGCAGGAACGCCGTGAGGCCGTCGTACCAGTCGTGGTTGCCGGGCAGCGCCAGCAACAGCGGCTGCGGCGACGCGGACGGCATCGCCGAGCGGTACGGCCCGGTCGTGCGGTCCTCGTACGCCTTCGACGACGCCGTCGGGTACACCTGGTCACCACCGAGCACCAGCATCTGCCCGCGCGGGAGCGCGCCCTCGATGCCCTCGACGCGGAGCGACGGCTGACCCATCAGGGCCGCCACCGTGTAGGTCGCCTCGAAGCCGTCGCCGACGTCGGCGGTGTAGTCGAACCAGAAGTCCCCACCCTCGGCGAGAGGCTGGTCGGCGGGCGGCATCACGATGAGGTTGCTGTCGAAGACCTTCTGCAGCTCGCGTTTGTCGGCGTAGTTGCCGAACAGCAGGGCCAGGGTCGAGGACATCAGGGTCTTCAGCTCGCTGGGCGACAGCCACCGGCAAGCGTCCTGCGGCATGAAGTTGAGCTCGATGAAGTGCTCGGTCAGCTCGGAGCGCTTCACTCGGACCTCCTGGGGCCACCGTCGTCATCGTCGCGCAGGAACCGTCCGTAGACCTCCCACAGCTGACCGAGGAACAGCCGACCGAAACCTTCCATGGCTCCGGCGGGGCGGTCGCCCGAGGTGCGGAAGGTCGTCAGCTGCTCCATGAAGTCCGGGAGGTGGATCGTGATCACCCCGGCCGCGAGCACCGACCCGTCGTTGACGCCGGGCTCGAGGTGGCCGTCGAAGACGCGCACGTAGAGGGTCGAGGTGTCGCGCCACACGTCGAGCCCCGGGTCGTCGCGGACCTGCTTGACCCCGGTGAACGTCATCGGGTTCCCACCCGGCCCGCGCAGCCACAGCCGGTAGAGCATCTGCCGCGACTCCGGATCGTCGATCTCGACGAAGAGGTTGAACCAGCCGCGCTCGACCTCGAGTCGGCCACCGAGCAGGTCGGACTCGACGTACCCCGTCGCGGAGCCCTGGTGACCGGGGTCGGAGACGAAGCGGTCGACGTCGTCGACCGAGATCGTCAGCTCGAACATCAGCCGGTCGCCGTTGGCCTTGCCCCGCCGCTGGCCGGACTCCGGGTCGAGGTCGCCCAGGGCGACGAAGCCCTTCATCTGCTCGGTGAACCGGATCCCGGATCCGCCGGTCGATCCGCTGGTCGAGGAAGGCGCCCTAGCGCCTGTCACGAGACCCGGTGAGAGGTCCGTGGTCCGTTCCACTGGTTTCGTGACAGGACTTCGTCCTTCCTCAACCAGCGAAGCCTCCAGGATGTGGGTGCAGCCGCGGTCGGCGACGGCGGCGATCGTCAGCGACGGGTTGGCGCCGACGGGGCCGGGCAGCAGCGCGCCGTCCAGCACGTACAGGCCGGCATGGCCGAACACCTCGCCGTACTCGTCGCACAGCCCCTCCCCCGGGTGCCGGCCCATGGGGGCGCCGCCGAGCGGGTGCACCGTGATCACCCGCTTCGCCCACCACAGCGGGTTGTCGGCGTACGTGCCGCCGAGCTGGCCGGCGATCGCGCGCATGCTCGCGCGCACGCCCTCGAAGTAGTCGAGCGACGTCTCCGTCGTCCAGTCGACCTCGAGGCGGCCCTCGCTCAGGTGCATCACGCCGTCGGGGACGTCGCGGCCCATGCCGAGCAGCGGCATCGAGGTCGCGGTCAACGAGCCGGGTCCGAGCAGGTCGGCCAGGTCTCCGCCCAGTGTCGAGTCGCCGGCGTCGGTCAGGTCCTCGACGGCCTTCCGGTAGCCGAACTGGAACGCCCGCGCCAGCGTGCCCAAGCCCTTGCCGGTCTCGGCGAGCCAGGCGGCGAAGGCAGGGTAACCGGCGTCCTCGATGTAGTGACCGCGCCCCGAAGCGCCGTCGCCGTCTGCGTCGTCAGCCACCCGGATGGCACTGGTGATGACGGGCCCGATGTTGGGTGCCAGGTCGCGGCCGAGGCCGTCACGCGACGCGTTCATCACGAAGCCCAGCAGGTCGCCGTTGCCGGAGAACCGGGTGCCGAGAGCCCCGCTGAGCCCGGGGAACGCCGTTCGGTTGCGGAGCAGCAGGTACGTCGTCCCGAAGGTCCCCGCCGCCAGCACCAGGCGCTCGCAGCGGATGGTCTTGGCGGGGAGCCCGACCGCGGGCTCGCCGTCGACGCCGGTGTGGACGACGTACGTGACCTCGTAACCGCCACCCTCGTCCCTGCCCAGCGGCCGGAAGCCCTTCACCTCGTGGCGCACGCGGATGTCGGCGCCCGCGTGCTGCGCGGCCGACAGGTACGTGTGGTCGAGGCTGTTCTTGGCGCCGTAGTTGCAGCCGAGGTCGCACTCGCCGACCAGGGCGCAGGTGGAGCGCGGCAGACCGTGGATGTTGCCGTACGCCGGCGTCTCGATCTCCCCGGCCCGCACCGGCTCCCCTCCCGGCCCGCGGGCGAAGCTCACGGCGAGCGGCGGCAGCGACACCGGGAGCCCCGCTCCCTCCGCGGCCTCGCGCAGGGCGTTGGTCTTGATCGTGTCGGCGTACGGGTAGGTCGCGGTGCCGATCATCGCCTCGACTGCGTCGTAGTGCGGCTCGAGGTCGGCCCGGGAGATCGGCCAGTGCTCGTAACCGCCGTGCGGCAAGGGCTGCTCGTGCACGAACCACTTCTCGTCCTTGCGGAGCAGGACGTTGGCATAGATCAGCGAGCCGCCACCCAGGCCGCTGGAGACCATGCCGTCGATGCCCTCGAAGCTCCAGATGTCGAGCAGGCCGTGGCGACCCGCGCCGGGCTCCCAGAAGTTCGCGGCCATGCCGCCAGGGGTCCGCGGGAAGGACCCGGGCGGGAACGCCCGGCCGCGCTCCAGGAGGACGACGGAGCGGCCGGCCTCGGCCATCCGGTAGGCCGCGACGGACCCGCCGAACCCGGACCCCACGACGACGACGTCGACCCGCTCGTTGGAGGCGCTCTCGGCCAACTCAGACCCCCGTGGACGCGGTACCCGGCACGGCGGACGCTACCGGAGCGAGCCGGACGACCACCATGGTTCGACACGTTACGAGACTTGCCGACGATCCGAACGGACCATTGACGAAAACGCGGCGATGAGCGTGCTCCCGCGGGCGCCCAAACGCCGTTAGTCTGCCGCGAGGGACGACCGCATGGACCTCGTCAGGCGGTCGAGGACGGCAGGGTGACATGAGCGGCTCCGGGGTGCGGTTCACCGAGACGATGCGGGGCTTCGTCTCCACGTCAGCCCTCGACGACTACCAGGCAGGCTTCGAGCGCGGCGAGGCCGACGACTCGCCGCTGGAGTTCACGGTCACCGTGACTGCCGACGACGTCGACGCGCTGGTCGGCGACCGCGACCACGAGGCCGACCTCGAGGGCACCGTCACCGCCCCCGCACTCTCCCCCACGCCCCTGAAGGTGGAGGGCGGCCGCTTCAACCTGCTCGTCCGCGACGCCGAGCACGCCGGCGCCCGCCAGATGCTCTACTCGATGCCGCTGGTCTCCGACGACGGACGCCGGTTCCACCTCGACGGCTACAAGCAGATCCGCGACGAGGACGGCATGGACCTCTGGTCCGACACGACGACCCTCTACGTCACCGTCCACGAGGGCGAGGGCACCACGGGTCCCGTCGCGGCCAAGGGCATCGTCACCATCCATGCGGCCGACTTCGCAAAGCAGATGACGACGATGCGGGGGGTCGGCGGCAGCCCGCTCGACCAGCTCAAGGCGATGGCGACGTTCGGCAGGATGTTCGCCGGGGCCCTCAACGAGTCCTTCGGCGGCGTCTTCGCCCGGCCCAGCGCCTTCATCCCGGACGCCGCGCCGCGCGAGCACCGGCCGCTGACGTGCGGCCCGGGCGAGGCGCACTTCTTCCGCACCGACGACGACGTCGAGCTGCGGCTGACCCGCTTCGACGGCGGCCCGAAGGGCCCGGTGATCCTCGCCCCCGGCTTCGGCAACTCCGCGACCGCCTTCCTGCTCGACACCACCGAGCAGAACCTGCCCGAGCACCTGCACGCGGAGGGCTACGACGTGTGGCTGCTCGACTACCGCGCCAGCCCGTCGCTGGCCTCCGGCTCGACCCAGTTCACCCTCGACGACATCGCGACGTACGACTATCCGGCCGCGGTCCGCACGGTGCGCGAGATCTCCGGCGCCGAGACCGTCCAGGTGATGGCCCACTGCATCGGGTCGGTGACGTTCCTGATGGCGCTCGCGCTCGGGCTGGAGGGCGTGCGTCACGGCATCGCCTCGCAGGTGACGCTGCACCCCCGTGCCGGCAACCTCAACGAGCTCCGCGCAGGGATCTACGCCTCGGACGCCCTGCAGAGGCTCCACGTCGACACGCTCGACACGGACCGCGACGACGACATGGGGTGGGCCGAGCGTCTGTACGACCGGGCCCTGCAGCTCTACCCGTCAGGTGACGAGCCGTGCGGGCTGCCGTTCTGCCGGCGGGTGATGTTCCTGTACGGCGAGGTGTACGACCACGACCGGCTCAACGACGCCACCCACGAGGCACTGCACGAAGTGTTCGGCATCGCGAACATGACGACGTTCGACCAGATCTCCTTGGCGTTGCGCAAGGGGCACATGGTCGCCGCCGACGGCGCCGACGTGTACCTGCCGGCGACCGACAACCTGCGCGTGCCGCTGATGTTCCTGCACGGCGAGCACAACCGGTTGTTCAAGCCGGAGGGCAGCCAGCTGACCTACGACTACCTCGTCGAGAAGAACGGCCCGGACCTCTACACGCGCACGGTGGTCCCGGACTACGCGCACATGGACCTGTTCGTGGGCAAGGACGCCGCCCGCGACGTCTACCCGCTGCTCGCAGCCGACCTCGATCGCTTCAACTGACCCGTCAGGAGCACGATGTCCCACCCGCACCCTTCGATGCAGGACCTGTTCAGCTACCCGCTGATGGCGGCGCTCACCGAACGCCGTACCCGCCGGATCCCGCGCGGGTTCTCCGTCGAGGCCGGCCCGCTCACGCACACGAGCCGGAACGAGCCCGCGCCGCTGACCCCCGTCGAGGAGGCGATCCTGATCACCTGCATCACCGGGATCGTCGGCATCACCACCCACGACGGGCCGCTCACCAAGCCGAACGGCACCGACGAGCTCGGCACGCCGTTCCTCAACGTCCTCGCGCGTACGGGCAGCAGCGCCGACAACGCCCAGGCGACGCACTTCTTCATGATCAACGACGACGGCATCTTCCTGCTCCGCCACCCCACCGGCGACGCGGCGCTCGAGGCGCTGCACGCCCGGCCGCGGAGCTGGGCCGAGTGGACCGACGACGACTGGCTGACCTACGCCGAGCAGTGCAAGGTCCGGATCTCCGAGAAGCGGCTCAGCTTCCCGCGCGAGTGGCCGTACTACCTGGGGTGGAACGCCCAGGCCTCCAACGTCGCCGGCACCACGCTGTTCTACCCCGTCGTCGACTGCACGTGGCAGTACATCAACGCGATGCTGATCCTGGCGAACGAGCCGGACGGCAAGCGGTCGATGTTCATGGACGACTGGCGGCCCTTCCACCCCAAGGGCTTCGTCGAGTGGATGGCGAAGATCGGCGGCACGCTGCACCTGACCGAGAAGATCCCGTACCAGCCGGTCGGCGGCCTCAAGTACGTACGGAACAAGTTCGTCAGCAAGGCCAACGTCGCCCCGCTCGGCTTCGCGCACACGATGCGCACCGACTACGAGGCGTTCTTCTACTTCCAGAACCTGATGCTGCTCGGCCAGGCCATGGGCATCGGCGGGTGGATCCACGGCGCCGTCTTCACGCCGTACATGTGGCAGCGCGAGCCCGCGAAGGACTGGCACGGCCTGGGATTCCGGATGGAGCAGCCCAAGACCCTGTCGCCGTGGGCGCCGGTCCCGGCCTCGCAGCCCAACCCCGTCGGCATCGACGGCGTCCTCGAGGGCCTCACCCCGCCGTACGTGAAGTCGATGGACGAGGCCGTCGACAAGGTCATGGAGATGAAGTACGGCCCCGACGGCTCGGCGTACGGCAACGAGAAGGTCTGGCAGAGCCCCTACCGCAACCAGGCCGACGCGCAGGCGTACGTCGCGAAGGGCACGCACATCGGCCCGCGCCAGGTCGAGTACGTGAAGGACGCGTGCAACTACCTGTACGAGACGTACGGTCGCTTCCCCGCCCACGTCGACGCGTTCTACGCCCCCGGCATGTGGCTCCAGTTCTCCCACCTGGAGATGGAGTACTACGACCGCTTCTTCGACCCGACGCAGTACACGCGCCAGGCCGCCCACGACGACCTCTGGCACCCGTAGATCGCGCTCTTCGCCGAATGGTGGTTTCGAGGCTCGTCGCTAGCGCTCCTCGCACCTCAACCACCGAACGTCTCGGTGGTTGAGGTGTGAGGGCCGCCAGGCCCGAGCCTCGAAACCACCTCACGAAGACTCGCGCCTCGCTGTCGGGCGACTCGCCAGCTCGGGGAGCGCATCGAAGTCGCCCCGGATCAAGGCCTCACGCTTCGAGCGGCTCCACCCCTGCACCTGCTTCTCGAACGCGAACGCGGCTCCAATGTGCTCGAACTCCGTAGACCAGACCAGCTCCACCGGTCGACGCCGGCGGGTGTAGGTCGCCCCGCCGTCGCCTTCGTTGTGCTGCCACATCCGGAACGCCAGGTCGGTCGTGCTGCCGACGTAGTAGGAGCCGTCGGAGCAGCGGACGATGTAGGTGAAGGCCATCCCCGCATGATGCGCGCGAGATGCGAAGCGCCGCTCGGCCGAGACACCTGCCTGTGGATGTGGTTTCGAGGCTCAACCACCGAACGTCTCGGCGGTTGAGGTGTGAGGGCCGCCAGGCCCGAGCCTCGAAACCACCTCGGACGGGCGGGCGTCCGCTACACGTACTCCTGGAAGAAGGCGGCCACGTCCTCGGTCTGCTCGTTGACGTAGCGGTAGCCCTCGTACCGTCCGGTGGACGGGTACTTCACCAAGGGGAGGGTGCGGGGGGAGGCGTCGACCATGTCCTGGACGTTCTGCATGGTGCCCCAGGGGTCGCCGGTGCCCTGGACGTACTTGACCATGGTGTCGGTCAGCAGGCGGGCGGGGATGGCGGGATCGGCCTTGCTGGGGCGGGGGGCCCGCATGGCGGCGTACATCCAGTCGATCGGCCTGACCATGGCGGTGCCGAGCTTGCCGAGCTGGTCGGCCGCGAAGCGGGCGGTGAAGTCGCCGGCACGGGTGGGCTGGACGGCGAGGATCGCCTTGATGGGCTGGCAGTAGGGCGCGGCCCACAGGGCGGTGTTGCCGCCCATGGACGTGCCGATGACCCCGATGCGCTGGCCGTCGACGTCGTCGCGGGTCCGCAGGTAGGCGACGGCGCCGAGCATGTCGCGGGCCTCCCACTGTCCGTAGGTGATCGGCGGCCGGGAACCGCTGACCCCGTGGTTGACCAGGTCGAAGAGCAGGACGTGGAACCCGGCGTCGTGCAGCGCCTTGACCGCCGGGAGGAAGTCGACGTCGGCGTCCTTGAAGGGGACCCGGCCGGCGACGTTGCCCATCCGGTTCCACATCCAGCCGTGCACGAACAGGACGACGGGACCGGGCTCGGCCCCGTCAGCTGCTGAGGCGGGCACGAACCAGCCCTCGATGTCGAGGTGGTCCGAGGAGGTGAACGCGACGTCCTCGTAGGCGAGCCCGGCCTCGGCCGGCGTCCGGTCCGGCGCCATGCGCAGGCCGATCGACATCAGCTTGGTCATCAGGAGTGGCTTGGGGACCTTCATGCGTCCGCCCTGACGGACGCGGGCGCGAAGTCGGCGTGCAGGCCCGAGACGGGCAGCGGGAAGAGCTCGTTGCTCAGGGTCAGGTCCTGCTCGGGGAGGCGGTAGGAGAGCCGCCGGAGCAGCAGCACCAGGTAGAGCTTCACGGCCACCGTCACGATGTCCTCCCCGGGGCAGCGGTGGTGGTCGCGCCGCCCGTCGCCGTGCGGCACGTAGCTGCCGGGCGCCAGCGCGGCCTCGCGCTCGGGCGAGAACCGGTCGGGGTCGAAGGTGTCCGGGTCGTCGTACACCTGCGGGCTCCGCATGGTGATGTGGATCGCGGCCACGGCGCCCCAGCCCTTGGGGATCCGGTACCCGCCGATCTCGATCTCCTCCTTGGCCTTGCCGAAGAAGTTCGCGGAGTTCATCGCGAAGTAGCGGCGCAGCTCCTTGGAGAGCTGGCCGAGGTACTGGAGCCTGTCGATCTGCTCCATCGTCACCGGGCCGTCCGGCGCGATGGCCATCACCTCCTCGCGAGCGCGCTCCTGCAGGTCGGGGTGCTGGCCGAGCGCCAGCGTGATCAGGGTCAGCGGAACGAAGAACCCGCCCTGGCTGGCGAAGAAGACGTGCAGCAGGTCGCCGCGCAGCTTGTCGACCGGCACCATGTGGTCCTCGGCCGCCGCGAGCATCCGCGACATCGTGTCGTCGTACTCGCCGGGCTGCGCCCGCTGGTGCCTCGCGATCTCCTCGTCGATCATCGCGACGACCTTGTCGCGGGACTTGATCGCCTTGGCGTACGGCGTGAACGGGATCGCGACGGGGACGGTCGCGAACGCGTTGCGCATGTCGGCCACCAGCTCGCTGAGCTCCTCGGCCCGCTCCTGGGACTCGACGCTGGCGTAGATCGCCAGGCTCAGCTGGGCCGCGAGCACCTGGAGGTCGGGTCGGGTGACGGCCTGGCCCTCACGTGCCCAGCCGTCGATGGTGGCGGTCAGGATCCGCTCCATCCGCGGCAGGAAGGCGTTGATCGCCTCACGCGTACGGATGCCGTGGAGCATCACGTCCTTGCGCATGTGGTGCTCCTCGCCGTCCTCCAGTGCGAGCGACCTGAGGAAGATCTGCTCGACGGAGACCGGGTCGGTGCTGCCGCGTTCGATGCGCGGGTCGGTGTTGAACTGGTGAAACGCCTCCGCGCCCGACACGACGACGAAGTTCACCCCGAACAGGCGGGTCTTGAAGATCGGCCCGTACTTGTCGAAGTGGTCCTCGTAGAACCCGTGGTTGCTGCGGGCGATGGCGACGGTCTCCCCGAGCCACGGCAGTCCGAGTCGGCCAGGAGGCAGGGGCTTGCGGGAGGGCATCGGTGCCTTT
This sequence comes from Nocardioides sp., assembly GCA_025966445.1. GTDB lineage: Bacteria > Actinomycetota > Actinomycetes > Propionibacteriales > Nocardioidaceae > Nocardioides. The sequence continues at coordinate 1,071 of JAICRP010000074.1, read as the reverse complement.
CCTTGCTACTGGTTGCTCGGCTGGTTGCTCGGCTGGTTGCTGGGCTGCGGCGCCGCGGCGACCACGCCCGGGTTGGTGGGGACGGTGCCCTTGGCGGCCATGCTCGTCTTCCACGGGGCGAAGGCGTTGCGGACGTCGTCCAGCGCCGGGGCGAGCTCCGGGTAGTGCCGCTTCAACACGGTGACCATCGAGTTGTCGTCGATCCACTTCATCCCGGTCTTGGTGTAGTACTCCTCGGTGAAGCAGTCGGTGAGGAACCGGTCGCTCTTGATCCGGCGCGACGCCATCAGGATGAACACCCGGAACGCCGTGTCGCTGAAGCCGAAGCCCTTCGGGGGCGTCTCGGCGTGCATCCCGATCTGGAGATCGACGCGCTCGACGTCGCCGTACATCTCCTCGAGCTCCTTGGCCCAGACGGGGTTGTCGGTGAGGTCGGCGAACGTCTTCGCCGGCGTCAGGTGGAGCTGGCGGCGGAACTCGTTGTAGCGCGGCACGCCGCGCTCGCGGTCACGGATGATGTCGACGGCGCCGAGGTCGAGACGGAGCCCGTCGGGCAGCGTGAGGTCCTGCATCCACCGCGGGTAGTTGTGCAGGCTGACGGCCCCGGGGTGCTGGATTCCGAAGGAGTAGAAGAGGTCCGCCGACCTGACGCCGCTGGCCAGCACCTTCTCGGCGTTGAGCAGGATGATCTCGTCGAACGCCATCGTGTCGACGAGCGTGTTGTCCGCCAGCGAGTGCAGCTCGAGCTCGTCGGGCAGAAGAGGGTGCAGCCGGTAGACCGAGACGAACTCCTCGGTGAGCTGGTACGGCGCCCCGTGCTGGTCGGCGGGCGACCCCGGGATGCCGCTGATCTCCTCGTTGCTCCCGATCCGGCCGACGAGGCGGTGCAGCCGCTCCCCCAGCAGTCCCCACCAGTTGGCGCGCATGCCGATCTTCAGCGCCGGGTGGGCGACGATCGCCGGCGTCCACTCGACGGTGTGGATCTTGGCGATCAGCGCGGCGTTGACGAGCTGGGCGGTGCCGAAGAGCTCGTCGTCGCTCATCTGCGGGTGCTTCTTCTTCAGCGCGTCG
>JAICRP010000084.1 GCA_025966445.1 Nocardioides sp. | reverse complement strand
GCCCTCGCCCGGACAGATGGCCCGCTCGATGCGGTCGACCTCCTCGCGGGTGATCTTGCCGGCGAGGCAGGCGCCGACGGCCTCGAAGGCGTCGATGATCGTCACGTCGTGGCCGTCGACCTGGCCGGGCATGATCGACCCGGCGTACAGGAAGACGCTCGCGAGGTCCAGGCGGGCCGCGGCCATCAGCATGCCCGGCAGCGACTTGTCGCAGCCGGCGAGGAGCACCGACCCGTCGAGCCGCTCGGCCATCATCACCGTCTCGACCGAGTCGGCGATCACCTCGCGCGAGACGAGCGAGAAGTGCATGCCCTCGTGGCCCATCGCGATGCCGTCGGAGACCGAGATGGTGCCGAACTCGAGCGGGTAGCCGCCGGCCGCGTGCACGCCGTTCTTCACAGCCTTGGCGAGACGGTCGAGCGAGAGGTTGCAGGGCGTGATCTCGTTCCACGACGACGCGACACCGATCTGGGGCTTGACCCAGTCGTCGTCACCCATGCCGACCGCCCGCAGCATCCCCCGCGCGGCGGTCTTCTCCAGACCGTCGGTGACGTCGCGCGAACGAGGCTTCATGTCGGGTGCATCGGGCATGCGGCGAGCCTATCCGCGCTCGTCAGCGGTACGCCGGGGCGAGCGCGAGCGCGAGATCACCCCACTGCTGCCGGGTGTGCTCGAGCACCTCGCCGGCGAACGCGGCGGCAGCGGTGCCGGACTCGGCGACCTGCTGCAATCGGTGCTGCATCCGCGGCCGGGTCGAGGGACCCGACGGCGTCGGCGTGCTCTCCTCCCGCAGCCCGTGGCGCAGCGACCAGGACACCGAGACCAGCGCCCAGCACACCCGGGCCGCCTCGACGTCGTCGAGGAACGCGTCGGTGCCGACGTACGGGACGCCCCGCACGGCCTCCTCGCGGTAGGCGTCCAGCGCACGCTCGGCGGACGCCTCGGGGATCCGCCAGGAGCACCAACACGTGGGCCACGGGACGGCGAGGTACGACACGTCCCAGGCCGCGTGCCGGACCTCGGACCACTCGAAGTCGATGAGGCGCAGCCGGCCGTCGGTCATCAGGTTGTTGTCGGGGCAGACGTCGGCGGGACTCAGCGCGTGGTGGTGGGGTTGGAGCAACGAGGCGGCCAGAGCACGGACGTCGGGCGGGCCTGCCAGGCCGAGCAGCTCGGCGTTCGCGGCCCAGTCCACGGTGGCCCGGTCGAGGCTGCCGGCCATGCCCGCGTCGAACCGGTCGACAGGCTCGTCCCCGGCCACCGCACCCTCGGCCTCGGCGAACGCCCGGGCCGTCGCCTCGCGATCCGCGTGTGTCGCCGCGTGCAGGCGGCCCAGGGTGGCCGCCCAGGCGAGCAGGGCCTCGTCGGCGGCCACTGCGTCGTCACCGAGCAGTCGGTCGGCGACGCTCGGGGCCGAACCGAGATCCTCCATCACGACCAGCGGCGGGTCGGCCGCCACCGCGAGGAGCCGCGGGGCGACGCCGACCGGTCCGGCGGCGGCCAGACCCACGCGCTCGCGCGCCCAGGAGAGCCGGCTGCCGCCGGCGTACGACTTGACCACCACGGTCCCGTCGCCGTGGGTAGCGCGATGCACGCCGGAGCGGTCGCTGCCACCGAGCGCGCCGAGATCGGTCAGGTCGCGCCCGAGGGCGGACGACGCGGCCGCGATCGTCGCGACGGTCACGCGGCCTGCTCGGCGACGGCCTTGAGCCGGGCCAGGCCCTTCTCGAAGTCCTTGCCGAGCATCCTGTCCAGCGGCATCACCCGGCTCATCAGACCCATGAACCCGACGTGCTCGCCGTGCATGGTCCAGGTGACGTCGGTCCCGGTCGAGGTCGGTGAGAGCTGCAGCCGCACCGTGTTGCTGGCCTGCCACGGCTGAAGGAACCTGAGGTCGATGTCGACCGCGTCCGGGGTCAGGCCGGTGATCTCCATCGAGCCCTCGCCGGCCTTCTTGTTGCCCTTCCAGGCGTACCTGGCCCCGACCCCGTGGTCGGGGCCGGAGTACGAGCGTTGGAGGTCGGGGTCGAGGCCCTCCCACGGTGACCACTTCGCCCACTCGTGGAAGTCGTCGACCAGCCCGTGGATGACCTGAGGATCGGCGGCGATGCTGGCGCTGCGGGTGATCGTGAAGGGACGTCCCATGAGGTCAGGTTGACAGGGCGGCGGCCCGGACGACCATCACGTCGGGCAGGTCCGCGACGATCTGCCGCCACGTGTCCCCGGAGTCGGACGAGGCCCACACCGCGCCGTTGCGCGTGCCGACGTAGAGGCCGGCACTGGCGTGGTCGTCGGCGCTCATCGCGTCGCGCATCACGCCGACGTAGAAGGCCCCGGGCAGTCCATCCGTCTGGCCGTCCCCGAGCTCCTCCCAGGTCTCCCCCGCGTCGCGGGAGCGCCAGACCCTCGCCTTGCCCTCGGGTGGGTAGCGGCCGGCACCGTCGTTGAGCGGGAACACGTACACCGTGTCGGGCTCGTGGGGGTGCACCACGATCGGGAAGCCGAACTCGGCGGGCAGTCCGTCGGCGATGGACTTCCAGACGCCGCCCTCGTCGTCGGACCGGTAGACACCGCCGTGGTTCTGGAGGTAGAGACGCTCGGGCCGCGCCGGGTGCCGGGTGACCTTGTGGACACACTGGCCGAAGGAGGGGTACTGCTCGCCCTCCGGCAGGAACTCCGCCTTGATGCCCTGGTTGCGCGCCTGCCAGGACGCCCCGCCGTCCGTGGTCTGGTAGACCCCGCCGGTCGAGATCGCGGCCGTCACCGACTGCGGGTCTGTGGGGTGCGGCAGGATCGTGTGGAACGCCTGGCCACCGAAGCCCTCGCCCCACTCCGGCCGCTCGGGGTGGTCCCAGAGGGCCTGCTCGAGGGCGAAGGTCTCACCGCGGTCGGTGGACTTCCAGACCGCGCCCGGCTCGGTGCCCGCGTAGACGACGCCGTCCTCGGGACCGGGCACCAGCTGCCAGACCCGGGCCAGGGTCTCCTCGCTGCCCTCCGGGAAGCGGATCGCCCCGTTGGGCGTCTCCTGCCAGGACGCACCGAGGTCGTCGGACCGCCAGACCTGGGGACCGAGCCAGCTCGAGCTCGAGCCGACCAGCAGCCGAGGTGTGTCACCTCGGGTGTCGACCAGGCAGGAGTAGACCTCCTCCATGTCGAAGTGGGGGCCGGTGAACTCCCACTGGTCGCGGGCCTCGTCGGACCTCCCGATCCACAGACCCTTGCGGGTCCCCACCATCACGATCGTGCCGCTGGTCATGCCGTCTCCCTCCGGATCTCGAGGTGTCTCGCATGGTAGACCCGGCCACGGACACCGACTCATCGCTCGCACCGTCACGGGCCACCCCTAGATTGGCCCGGTGCGTGGCAGCCGGATCTCTCCGATCTGGCTGGTGCTCATCGGCATCGCCTCGGTCCAGTTCGGGGCGGCGGTCGCGAAGGACCTGTTCGGCCAGATCGAGCCCACGGCCATGGTGTGGCTGCGACTGGCCACGAGCGCGGTCGTGCTGGTCGCCGTGGCGCGACCCCGGCTGCGTGGCCGCAGCCGCGCCGACTGGGTCACCGTGCTCGCCTTCGGGCTCACCCTCGGGTCGATGAACTGGGCGATCTACCAGTCCTTCGCCCGCATCCCGCTCGGCCTGGCGGTGACCATCGAGTTCGTCGGACCCCTCACCCTGGCCGTGGTGATGAGCAGGCGGCCGCGCGACCTGCTGTGGGTGGCGCTGGCGGGGGTGGGGATCGGCCTGCTCGGGTTCGAGAAGACCGAGCTGGACCCGGTGGGCGTCGCGTTCGCTCTCGTCGCGGGCGGCGCGTGGGCGGCGTACATCCTCCTGAGCGTGCAGACGGGCGCCCGCTGGCCGGGACTCGACGGGCTGGCCATGGCGAGCGTCGTCGCGACGGTCATCCTGATGCCGTTCGCGATCCCGGCCGGCGGGTCCGACCTGCTCGAGCCGCACATCCTCGTCCTCGGGGTGGCGGTCGGCCTCCTGAGCTCGGTGATCCCGTACGCCGCCGACCTGGTGGCGCTGCGCCGGATCCGGCCCGGCGTGTTCAGCATCCTGATGAGCCTGGAGCCGGCGGCAGCAGCGATCGTCGCGATGCTGGTGCTCGACGAGTTCCTGAGCCCGCTGCAGTGGCTGGCCGTCGCGGCCGTGACCGCCGCGAGCGTCGGGGCGACCCGCGGCTCGGACGCGATCAGCGAGCCCGTCCCGAACTAGCAGGCCCGAACTCGCAGGTGGGCCGGCAGGCGCGTCGCCCCGAACCGCCGGGTCCGCTGGGCGACCATGGCTCCATGACGGCCTCCAGTCCCGAGTCGGCGAGGACGAGCAGATCGGACAGGTCACGCAGGCCGTCCGAGTCGGTCGTGGAGTTCCACCACATCCTCAGCGACGACGGCACCCGCCTGCGCGCCTGGACGAACGACCCGCTCGGCCGGATCGACGGGCCGACCGTGCTGCTGTGCAACGGTCTGGGCGTCAGCCCCTGGACCTGGCCGGCCCTGCTGCACGCCGACTGCGGCGTCCGGGTCGTCTCGTGGAACCACCGCGGCACCGGTGGCTCGGCCCGACCCCGGGACACCGACCGCGTCGGCATCGAGGAGTTCGTCGAGGACGCCCTCTCGGTGATGGACCACTTCGGCGTCGACCAGGCCGTGGTGATGGGCTGGTCGATGGGCGTCAACACGGCGTTCGAGCTCGCCCTGCGCCACCCCGAGCGGGTCACCGCGATCTTCGCGGTCGCCGGCGTGCCCGGCGACACGTTCGCCACCATGCTCGGCCCGCTCCGGCTCCCGCACGGCGTGGCGCGGCGGCTGACCGTGTCCCTCTCCCGGGCCCTGCGCACGACCGGCCGCGTGATCTCGCCGGTCACCACCCGGCTCCCGTTCGGCGGTCGCGCGGTGACGGCTCTGACCCACTCCGGCTTCATGCTCCCGACGCCCGACAACGAGCTGACGGCCCGCGCCGTCCGCGAGTTCCTGGCCATCCCGGTCGAGTGGTACTTCCACCTCGCCCTGCGCACGTCCGAGCACGCCCGCGTCTCGTTGAGGCGCGTGCAGGTGCCGGTGATGCTGGTGGCCGCGACGTACGACGTGCTGGCCGGTGCCCGCGACATGCGCACCGCCGCCGACCGCCTGCAGGACGCGACGTACGTCGAGCTCCGCGCCAGCCACTTCGTCCAGATGGAGCAACCGGAGGTCGTCCACGACCTCCTCCTGGGATTTCTCGACGAGCTCGAGGGTTAGGGTTCCCGCCTGCTGGGGAAGGACGTGAGCACACGTCCGGGCCGGCACCGCTCCGACTGGTCACGTTCTCGAGGGGGACCCATGTATCGCACCGTGCACCGACCTGCTGGGCGCGTCGCCGTCGGCGGGCTCGTCCTGGCCCTCGGCGTCGTCGGCGCGGCCACCGTGCCGTCGGCGTCGGGCGCCGGCCTGTCCGCCGAGCCGAAGGTCATCGAGGTCACGACCGACACGCCGCTCGGCGCCGCGACACCGCACCTCCCGGGGGCCCCGGTCAACCCCGGTCCGTACTCCGTGAAGCAGCCCGACGGCTCCCGCATCACCATCACCGCGTGGGGCGACTCACGCACCAGCGGCTACCAGACCAAGGGCGGCTACGCCGTCACGAAGGACGCCTCCGGCGTCTGGCGGTACGCCATCCGGCTCGACGCCGCGGGACGGCCCGTCGCGTCCGACCTCCAGGTCGGCAGGGCCGCGCCGCCGGCCGCCGCGCGGGGGCTGAGGGCGAAGGTCGTCGAGCGTGCCCGCGCCGCTCGGGCCGCCGACGAGGCCCGCGCGTCCCAGCGGGCACCCGGCACGGGCAACGGGCCGCAGCCCGGCCTGGTGATCCTGGTGTCCTTCGCCAACCAGGCCAGCGTCGGCAGCACCGAGGACCAGTGGTCCCAGGACTTCTTCGGCGCCGGCAGCAGCGTCTCCGGCTACTACCAGGCCAACAGCTTCGGAAAGTTCGCCCTCGTGCCAGCCGCCGAGAGCGCCGGCGTGGCCAACAACGGGGTGATCGGCTGGCTGCAGCTCCCCTACGACCACCCGAACTTCGGCAACGACTACGACGCCTCGGAGACCAAGCTCGGCGTCGACGCCGTCACGGCCGCCGACCCCTACGTCGACTACGCGTCCTTCGACACCGACAAGGACGGCTCGCTCAGCGTGTCCGAGCTGCACGTCACCGTGATCGTGGCGGGCTACGAGACGTCGTACGGCGGCGAGGGCAACGTCTGCGGCAACAGCGTGTGGGGCCACCAGGGCGGCCTGTACGACGCGGCGCCCAAGCTCGACGGCACCGTCGTGAACCGCTCCGGCGGCACCATGTTCGGCGAGTGGATGTGCACGCCCAGCAACGCGCCCGGCCAGAAGTCGACGATCGGGATCATGGTCCACGAGATGGGTCACGACATCGGCTTCCCCGACCTCTACGACACCGACCTCACCAGCGCGGGGGTGGCCAGGTGGAGCGCGATGTCGACCGGCAGCTGGAACCGCGTCGGGACGGCCTTCTCGGGGACCACCCCGGCCGGGATGGACGCGTTCTCGAAGTCCTACCAGGGCTGGCTGGCGCCGACCCCTGTCGTCGGGGCCGTCAACGGCGCCCCGCTGCCCTCGTCGGCCACCAGCCCCACGGCCTATCGGCTGGGGGCGAACCCCGACGACGTGGACTGGAAGTTCGAGGTGCGCAAGGGTGCGGGCGAGTACTTCCTCGTCGAGAACCGGCAGCTGGTCGGCTGGGACGCCGGGCTTCCGGCCTGCGGAGTGATCGTCTACCACGTCGACGAGGGCGTCACCTCCAGCAACAAGGCCAACGCCGACGAGAGCCACCGGCTGGTCGACGTCGTCGAGGCCGACGGCAGCCTGGCCATGAACACCTACGGCTACCTCGGCTCGGCCGCGGACGTGTTCCCCGGCTCCAGCGGCCACGTCGACTTCACGGACGCGACGAGCCCGGCGGCGACCCTGTACTCCGGCCAGTCGTCGGGTGCGGCGATGCACGTCAACGGCGGTTGTGCCGACCCGATGAGCGCCAACCTCTTCACCCCGCTCCCGAACGACTCGTTCGCGACGGCCATCGGCCTCACGGGCACCCGCGGCACGGTCACCGGCGGCAACAACGGCGCGTCCAAGGAGGCGGGCGAGCCGGCCGTCGCGGCCAACGCCGGAGGGGCGTCGGTCTGGTACCGGTTCAGGGCCCCGGCCACGGGCACCCTGCGGCTCTCGACCGAGGGCTCGACCTTCAACACCCTGCTCGGGGTCTACCGCGGCACGTCGGTCGCGGCGCTCCAGGAGGTCGCGAGCAACGACGACGTGAACCCGACGACCGGCTGGAGCCTCCTCGAGGCCAAGGTCAAGCGGGGCGTCACCTACCGCATCGCCATCGACGGGCAGAACATCGGCGCCGGGCCGGGTCAGGGGCTGGCGAGGCTCGGCTACCGCTACTGGCCCGCCAACGACGGCTTCGCGCAGGCGACCAAGCTGTCCGACAAGTTGGGCAAGAAGGTCAGCTCCAACGCCGGTGCCGGCCGCCAGACCAAGGAGCCTCGCAAGATCGCGGGCAAGAAGGCCGGGCAGAGCGTCTGGTACGTCTACCAGGCCAAGCACGCCGGCCGGCTGACCATCGACCTGTCCGGCTCGAGGATCAACACCGTGCTCGGCGTCTACACCGGCAAGAAGATCAACAAGCTGCACAAGGTCGCGGCCAACGACAACGCCGGCAAGGGCAAGAGCAGCCGACTGTCGTTCCGGGTCGCGAAGGGCACGAAGTACCGCATCCTGGTCGCGGGCGTGAAGCAGGCGGAGGGCAAGCTCATCCTCCGGTGGCATTCGTCGGTGGGGTGATCAACGCCCGGCGGGACGCGCGGCGCAACGTCGTGAGCACCGCCGGGCCGAGGACCGCGATGGCCACGGCGGTGGTGATCGCCCGGCCGGTGTCGAAGCTGCCGGTCGAGGTCAGCAGGGTGTAGACAGCGAAGCGCTGGAGGTTCTCGGCCAGCGGGGCACCGGCGACGAAGTCCAGCGAGCCCTCGTGCCCGGGCACCGCGATCCCCAGCGCGAACGGCCAGCCCGAGAGGTTCATCAGCAGGCCGAAGGCGTACGCCGACACGACGCCGTACGCCGCCAGCATCACGATCTCGTTGCGTCCCGTGACGCGGCGCGGCAACAGCCCGGCGCCCATCCCGACCCAGGCGGAGACGAGCATCTGGTACGGCAGCCACGGGCCGACCCCGGCGGTCACCAGCGCCGACGCGAACAGCGACGTGCAGCCGAGGGCGAAGCCGAAGCCCGGGCCGAAGACCCGGCCGCCGAGGATCAGGAGGAAGAACACCAGCTCCACACCGGCGGTGCCGGCCGACAGCCCGCGCAGCACCGCGTTGCAGGCGCTGAGCACGCCCAGGATCGCCAGCGTCCGCGGGTCGAGGCCGCCCTCGGAGAGCTCCGCGAGGACGACCGCGATCACCAGCGGAAGCAGCGCGAGGAACAGGAACGGCGGGCTGAGCGTCTCTCCCTCCGGCAGCCGGACGAGCAGCGGCCAGCACAGCATCACGAGCCCGGCCGCGGACGCCACGCCCAGGACCGCGGCGGAACGGCGGGTCAGCGGGACGGCAGCCGCCCGCCCCGTGGTCATCGTGTTCACAGCCGCGCGACGACCTCGTCGACCCGCAGCCACGGGGAGCCGAGGACCTTGGTCACCTGCGGCGCGAAGGCCGGTGACTCCGCGACCACCCGGCGTACGGGTCCGGACGAGACGACCTCGCCCTCGGCCAGCACGACGACGTGGTCGGCGACCTGGGCGACGAACTCGACGTCGTGGGTGGCGATCAGCACCGCCTTGCCGTCCGCCGCCATGGCCTTGAGCGTGGTGGCGAGCGCGTGCTTGACGGCGTAGTCGAGCCCCCGCGTCGGCTCGTCGAGGAGCAGCACGGGCGGAGCACCGGCCAGCACGAGGGTCAGCGCGAGCGCCAGCCGTTGACCTTCCGACAGGTCACGGGGATGCGTGTCGCCGTCGATGCCCGGGACCAGCTTTTCGAGGTCGGCGGCCGTCGCCCCGCTCGTCGCCAGCTCGTCCGCCACGGTCTCGAGGTAGAGCAGGTCGGCGGCGTTCTGCGGGACCAGGCCGACGAGGGTGCGGCGCTCGGCGTCGTCGAGCGCCGCGGGGTCACGGCCGTCGATGCTCACCACGCCGCCGCGCCGCTTCCCGCTTCCCTGGAGGGCCCACATCAGCGACGACTTGCCCGAGCCGTTGCGCCCCATCAGGGCGGTGACCGTGCCGGGGCGGAGCCTGATCGAGACGTCGTGCACGGCCAGCGTGGAGCCGTGGGTCACCGTCACCCCGCCGGCTCCCAGCCCTCCGGACGGAGTCTCGGCGGCCCTGGGTGCGTCGATGAGGGCGGGCGGCGGGCCGAGGCGGTCGCGCAGGCCGTCAGCGCGCCGGCGGGCGTCGCGGACGGTCAGCGGCAGGGGGACCCAGCCCGCGGCGCGGCCGAGCTCGACGATGGGGGGCGCGACGGGCGAGTCGGTGAGCAGGTGGACGGGGCTGCCCACGCGCAGGCCGCCACGTCCGTCGAGGACCACCAGCGTGTCGGCGAACGGCACGACCCGCTCGAGCCGGTGCTCGGCCAGCACCACGGAGACGTCGAGGTCGTGGACCAGGCGGGTCAGGGTGGCCAGCACGTCCTCCGCCGCGGTCGGGTCGAGGGCCGACGTCGGCTCGTCGAGCACCAGGATGCGCGGATGCATGGTGAGCACCGAGCCCAGGGCGACGCGCTGCTGCTCGCCCCCCGAGAGCCGGCGCAGGTCTCGGGCGCGCAGGTCGGCGATGCCCAGCAGGTCGAGGGTCTCCTCGACACGGCGCCGCATGGTCTCGGCCGGCAGGCCGAGCTGCTCCATGCCGTAGGCGAGCTCCTCCTCGACGGTGTCGGTGACGAAGCCGGCGGCCGGGTCCTGGCCGACGTACCCGATCAGGTGGGCGCGCTCCCGAGGCGGGGTGCGCACGATGCTCACGCCGTCGAGCAGCACGTCGCCGGTGAGCCGGCCGCCGGAGAACCTCGGGATCAGTCCGCTGAGCACGCCGAGCAGCGTGGACTTGCCCGACCCGGTGGGCCCGGTGACCAGCACCAGCTCTCCCGCGCCGATCGCGAGGTCCACGCCGTCGAGGACACGGGTCTCCTCGTAGGTCAGCCCCACGCCGCGCAGCTCGATCATCGGGCGGCCACCACGGGCAGGGCGACCGACGGCTCGGTGCGGACGGGCACGGGAGCGGCCAACCCGCCCGCCAGGGCCAGGCCGGCCACGAGCAGGTGGGTGAGCGTGAGGGTCGGCCAGGCGTCGAGGGTGGGGTACGCCGCCAGCAGGTCGCGTCGGGCGACGGCGGCGATGCTCGCCGCGACGACACCGGACCCCAGCACCAGCCACTCCGGCAGCCGCCACGTGTCGGGCCGGTAGCGGCTCCGGGTCACCCGGCTGCCGGCGCCGACCAGCCCCGTCAGGGCCACGGCCGCCCCCACGGCCAGCATCGGCAGCGCGAGCACGCGTGGCGCGGTGCGGTCCAGCACGGCGTACGTCCCGACGCACAGGCCGCACAGCCCCGCCAGCATCAGCGCGCCGGTCGCCCGGCGACGGCCGGGGGTCAGCCCAGAGGCACGGCCGTAGCCGCGGGCGTCCATCCCGGCGGCGAGGGCGAGGGAGCGCTCGAGGGCGTCCTCGAGGACGGGCACGACCAGGCGGCGCAGGCCGCCGACGCGACGGGTGTCGCCACCGCGCAACCGCTGCGCGGCGCGCACGCGGCGCAGGCTGTCGGCCAGCTGCGGCAGGATCGAGATCGCGACGACCAGGGCAGTCCCGACCTCGTACAGCGCCGCCGGCATCGAGCGCAGCAGGCGCTTGGGGTTCGCCAGGCTGTTGGCCGCCCCGACGCAGATCACGATCGTCCCGAGCCGGAGCCCGTCGTACAGCGCGAACAGCAGCGACTCACGGGTGACCGGGCCGAGGAGATGGACGCCGAGGGCCCAGCCGGGCATGGGTACCTCGGGCAGGTCGAGCACGACCAGCCCGATGCTGCCGCCGCCGAACAGGATCCGGAACACCACGCGGGTGACCACGATCACCGCGGCCAGCGCGACGTAGATGCGGAACGACCCGGACCACGGGTGGTCGCCCCGACGAGCCGCAACCACCAGGGCGCAGACTCCGATGACGAGCAGCAGCATCCAGATGTTCGTCGTGCACGAGGCGACGACCGCCAGCCCGATGGCCCAGCCCCACCACGCCACGGGGTGGAGGTCGCGCGGCAGCCAGATCAGCCGCGGGTTCATGGTTGCTGCCTCCGTCGGGCGACGGCGACCCCACCGGCGGCGACGAGGAGCGCGACGACCAGCACCGGAGCCACCCAGACCGGGAGCCCACCGTCGTCGCTGGACTCCGTGGCGCCGGACGGGTCGCTC
>JAICRP010000258.1 GCA_025966445.1 Nocardioides sp. | reverse complement strand
AGTACGAGTCGCACATGATCGAGGGGAAGACCGGCTGGTCGGCCGAGGAGATCCTCGACCGGGTCGGCGTCCAGGTCACCACCCTCGGCAAGGACGGCGTCCGGATCCAGCAGCGTGGTGCGGCCGACATCGTGCTGCCGGCGGCCAAGGACGTGCACGCCGTCGAGCCGACCGGCGTCGGCGACGCGTTCCGGGCCGGCTTCCTGGCCGCCCTCGAGTGGGGCGTCGGCCACGAGCGCGCGGCCGGGGTCGGGTGCGTGCTGGCCGCGTACGTCGTCGAGACGGTCGGCACGCAGGAGTACTCCTTCTCGCCCAGTGAGTTCGTCAAGCGGGTCGAGGACTCCTACGGCGTCGAGGCCGCCGTCGACATCGCCCCGTACCTCACCTAGGCCGTCCGCCGCACGACGAACCTGGTGCCGCCACCGACCACGGGCTCGGTGCCGACCAGCTCCTGACCTTTCATCCGGCACCACGCGGGGACGTCCACGGCCGCCGCCACGTCGTCGGCGAGCAGGCTCACGGTTTCGCCGACCTCCAGGTCGCGGAATGCCTTGGCCAGCGCGATCACCGGCAGCGGGCAGACCTGGCCACGGCAGTCGACCTCGACCGTCATCGGTGGGCGACCTCGGCCCGCAGCCGCTCCACCAGGGCCGGGAGCACGGCCAGGAACCCGTCCACGTCGGCCTCGCTGGTGTCGCGGGTCAGCGACAGTCGCACGTTGCCGTGGGTGAGCGCTCCCATGGCCGCCAGCACGTGGCTGGGGGTGAGCGTCGAGGCGGTGCAGGCCGACCCGCTGGCCACCCCGAAACCCAGCCGGTCGAGCTCGGTGACCAGCGACTCCCCGTCGAGGTACAGGCAGGAGAACGTCACCAGGTGCGGCAGCCGGTCGACCGGGTCGCCGACGACGTCGACGTCCGGGATCAGCGCCACCGCGCGCCGGACCCGCTCGATCAGCCTCCGCTGGCGCGCGTCGACCTCGTCGCGGTCGGCCACGACGGCCTGGAGGGCGGCGGCGGCGGCCAGCGCGGCCGGCACGTTCTCGAAGCCCGGTGCGCGCTCGTCGATGCGCTCGTCGACCGGGAACGGGTGCCGCCACCGCGCGCCCTTGCGCACCAGCAGCACGCCCACGCCCGCGGGTCCGCCCCACTTGTGCGCCGACGCGGCCGCCGCGCTCCAGCCGTCGGGCAGCGGCAGCCGTCCCGCGGACGCGCACGCGTCGGTGAACAGGGGTACGCCGTCCGCGACGGCCGCCAGCTCGGCGACGGGCTGGAGGGTGCCGACCTCGTGGTTGGCCGCTTGGACGGCGAGCACCGACGTGCCTCGCGGGGGCGGCGCCACCTCGACCCGCCCGAACCGGTCCACCGGCAGCTCGGCGGCCCCGCCGGCCCATTGGGCTGCGTGCAGGACGGCGCTGTGCTCCACGGCCGTGTGCGCGATGCGACCCTCGCGAGCACCGCGGTGCAGCCCGAGCAGCCCGAGGTGGACCGCCGCCGTGCCCGAGGCCGTGAACGAGACCTCGTCCGGCCGGACGTCCAGCGCCTCGGCCACCACCGCGCGGGCGTTGTCGAGCAGGAGCCGAGCGGACCGCCCGGCGCGGTGGAGGCGGCGCGGGTCGGCGTACCCCTGGTCGAGGGCGGCCAGGAGCGCCTCGCGCGCCGCGGGGTGCAGGGGCTCGGACGATGCGGCATCGAGATAAGCGCCGCTGGTCATGGGTTGAAATCTATCCGTCCGGCGGCGGGGACCCACCCGCGAATCCGCGGCGCGATTCGGCTAGTCTGCCGTTGACCGTTGTGGACGACAGGAAGGCTGCGTTGCGTGGGTGAGCAGACCCCCCTGCGAGGGTCCCAGCGACCTGCAGGACGACCGGCTCGCACGGCCCTCCGCCTCGCCGGCCTGGCCGTCGTCCTGGTCTCCGTCGTCGTCCTGACCGGGTGCTCGGAGCAGTCGCGGCACGAGTGGAAGAACCTCGCCATGCCGGACCCCGCGTCCGAGCAGGGCGAGCACATCTTCACCCTGTGGCGATGGGCCTGGGTGGCGGCGCTGATCACGGGCTTCATCACCTGGGGCCTGATGTTCTGGGCGATGTGGCGCTACCACCGCAAGGACGGTGACCCCGAGTTCCCGGTGCAGACGCGCTACAACCTGCCGCTCGAGATCTTCTACACCATCGCCCCGGTCGTGATGGTGATCGTCTTCTTCGTGCACACGGTCGACACGCAGAACGCCGTGCTCGACGACGAGGGCGAGCCCGACCACACCATCTACGTCGTGGGCCAGCAGTGGCAGTGGACGTTCAACTACGTCGACGAGCCCGCGGTCGACTCGCCCAACCTCTGGGAGGCGGGCACGGCGTCCTACATCCCGACACTCGTGCTGCCGGTGGGGGAGACCACCGAGTTCCAGCTCCGCTCGCCCGACGTGATCCACGACTTCGGTGTGCCCGGCTTCCTGATGAAGATGGACGTCATCCCCGGTCGCCACAACCACTACCGCATCACGCCCACCGAGATCGGTGACTTCCGTGGCAAGTGCTACGAGCTCTGCGGTGTCTACCACTCGCGGATGATCTTCAACGTCAGGGTCGTCAGCCCCGAGGACTTCGACAGCTACCTCCAGGGCCTCGAAGACTCCGGCCACACCTCGGACGAGCCGCTCGTGGGCGGATCGAACGCCAGTACTCAACAGGGACTGCCAGACGAGGAGGTCTCCGAATGACCACCACCGCAGCGCGGTCGACGATCGGCGTCACCACACGCAAGCCCCTCGGCCAGCGCCTGGTCCGGGTCATCACCACGACCGACCACAAGGTGATCGGCAACCTCTACCTCGCGACGTCGTTCGCGTGGTTCCTGGTCGGTGGCGTGATGGCCATGATCATGCGCTCCGAGCTCGCCTACCCCGGCAACCAGCTGGTGAACGACGAGCTCTACAACCAGCTGTTCACGATGCACGGCACGATCATGCTGCTGCTGTTCGCCACGCCGCTGTTCTTCGGCTTCGGCAACGCGATCATGCCGCTGCAGATCGGCTCGCCCGACGTGGCGTTCCCGCGGCTGAACATGCTGTCGTACTGGCTGTTCCTCTTCGGCGGCCTGATCGCCGCCTCGGGGTTCCTGACCCCGCAGGGCGCGGCCGACTTCGGCTGGTTCGCCTACACCCCGCTGTCGGATGCCATCCGCTCGCCCGGTGTCGGCGGCGACCTGTGGATCATGGGTCTGTGGATGGCCGGCCTCGGCACCATCCTCGGCGCGGTCAACTTCACGACCACGATCATCTGCATGCGCGCGCCCGGCATGACGATGTTCCGGATGCCCATCTTCGTGTGGAACACCCTCGTCACGTCGCTGCTCGTGCTGATCGCGTTCCCTGTGCTCGCCGGGGCGTTGCTCTCGCTCGAGGCAGACCGCCTGCTGGGCGCCCACGTCTTCGACACCGCGCACGGTGGCGCGATCCTGTGGCAGCACCTGTTCTGGTT
>JAICRP010000243.1 GCA_025966445.1 Nocardioides sp. | reverse complement strand
TGCAGGCGAGCGTGATCTTCGGGCGAACGTCGCTGGACTTGCTGGCCACGATATTTCCTTCTGTCGGTGACGCGTCAGTTGCAGTAGCGGGGGCGGGATTCGAACCCGCGACACCACGATTATGAGCCGTGTGCTCTAACCACCTGAGCTACCCCGCCAGGGGTAAGGGGTGGCCTTCTCAGTCGTGTCCGGCGAACCCCACCGCAGAGCCCCTTTACGGAATCGAACCGTAGACCTTCTCCTTACCATGGAGACGCTCTGCCGACTGAGCTAAAGGGGCAACGACCGATGAGGATACACAGGCTCTCGGGTGATCCCGAAATCGCCTGAACCTCCCTGGTGGACGGTCTATTCCCGCTGGTCAGGCCCCACGTCGATGGCAACCGACGAGGTGGTCGTCGACGATGCCGATGGCCTCCATCAGGGCGTACATGGTCGTCGGCCCGACGAACACGAAGCCCTGCTTCTTCAGACCCTTCGACAGGGCCACCGACTCCGGCGAGGTGGTCACCATCTCCTCGGTCGTCGCGGGCGCCGGCCCGATCTCGGGTCGGAACCCCTCGACGTACGCCGCGAGCCCACCCTGGGCGCGCAGCGCGACGGTCGCGCGGGCGTTGGTGATGGCCGCGTCGATCTTGAGGCGATTGCGCACGATGCCCGCGTCGGCCATGAGGCGGGCCCGGTCGGTGTCGTCGAAGGCCGCCACGGTCTCGGCGTCGAACTCGGCGAAGGCGGCGCGGAAGGCCGGCCGCTTGTTGAGGATGGTCAGCCACGACAGGCCCGACTGGAACGCCTCGAGGGTCAACCGCTCGAGGTGGGCCGCCTCGCCCTGGATGGGCCGGCCCCACTCGGTGTCGTGGTACTCGCGGTTGACGGGGTGGCTCGCCGCCCACGGGCAGCGGGCCAGGCCGTCGTCGCCGACGATGGGTCCGGGCATGGGGTGATGGTGGCACCCGCCGCCGACGTGGTGGTTCCGAGCCGTGGTCCGACTACCGGTACTCGGGGTTCTCCCAGTCGAACCGGGTGCCGGCGTCCCACTCCGTCCGCTGCTGGCGAGGATGCCGGGGTATGCCCCTCACCCTGGCCCGGTGCGACGAACGCGACAACAGCCGAGTCGTGACGGATCGGTGACGTCAGGCGCGGGGCTTGAGGCGAGCCGTGGGGAGAACGGGTGCGGGCACGGGAGGCAGGTGCTCGCCGACGACGACGCCGAAGCGTCCGTCGGCGACGTCCTGGCCGTCGGTGGCGACCGCACCGTCGCGGGTGATCTGGGCCTGCCACTCCTCGCGGGCCTGGACGACCTCCTCGTGGGTGCGGCCCACGAAGTTCCACCACATCACGATCTCCTCGCCGAACGGCGGCCCGCCGAGCACCACGAGGCGGCTGGCCTCGAGGGCCTCGAGCCGCAGCGACGTACGTCCCGGCTCGACGTACGCCAGCTCGGCCGGCTTGACCTGCTGGTCACCGACCACGAGCGAGCCGGAGTCGAGGAGCACGCCGTGCTCGAACGTCGCGTCGACCTCGAGGTCGAGAACGGTGCCGGGCTCGAGGAGCAGCTCGGCGCCGAGCAGCGGTGTGGCCGTCCGGACCGGCGAGGTGTCGCCCAGCGCCGTGCCGAGGAAGACCCGGGCTTCCCAGCCGGGCGCGGCGAGCGGCGCCGGCACGTAGTGCTCGAAGTCGGCGGGGTCGTCGCGGGCGGCGTCGGGGAGCGCGACCCACAGCTGGACGCCGTGCAACGTGGTGGTGCCGGAGGTCGAGACCTCCGAGTGGCTCACGCCCCGGCCGCCGGTCATCAGGTTCAGCTCGCCGGGACGGACGAGCGCCTGGTGGCCGGCCGAGTCACGGTGCTCGATCTCACCGGCGAACAGCCAGCTCACCGTCTGCAGGCCGGTGTGCGGGTGCGGCGGCACGACCATCCCGCCGGTGTCGTCGACCTCGTCGGGACCGTAATGGTCGGCGAAGCACCATGCCCCCACGAACGTTCGACCCCGCTGCGGGAGGGTACGGCGCACGGTCATCGCCCGTAGCCCACCCAGCGGGACCTCGCGAGGGGTGAGCACCTCGGTCATGCGAGCACCTCCTGGGAACGGTCGTAGGCCTCCTGCGCCTCGCGCACCTCCGGGACGTGGTCCTCCGCCCACGCCTTGAGGTGCTTGATCGGGTCGAGGAGCGAGTGGCCGAGGTCGGTCAGCGCGTAGTCGACGCGGACCGGGACGGCCGCCGTCACGGTGCGGGTCACCAGGCCGTCGCGCTCCAGGGTGCGCAGGGTCTGGGTCAGCATCTTCTGGCTGACCCCGGCGAGCTGCCTCGACAGCTCGGAGAACCGCAGCGGTCCGTCGGCGAGCGAGGCGATCACCAAGGTCACCCACTTGTCGGAGATCCGGTCGAGCACCAGCCGGCTCGGGCAGTCGGCGAGGAAGGCGTCGAACTCCTGCTTCGCGCGCTCGCGCTGCTGGGCCGCGGTCATGGTCGGCATCGGGGCCTCCTACTTACGTCCGGGTGCCTGCCCTACTTCAAGGTGCCTGCTTCCCGTTGGGAAGCAACACGCCGAGCGTACTGCTGACACCGAGGACCAGTCCATCCCGTCAAGGAGGCAACCCGATGCGCACCATCCACTCCGTCCCCGGCCACCACGAGCCCCAGGTCGTCGAGGTCGGCGACCTGCAGGCCGGCCCCGACCAGGTCCTCATCCAGACCATCGCGGCCGCCGTGAACCCGGTCGACGTCTTCCTCGCCACCGACGCGGGCCGCGGCGCGGTCAACGCCGGCCGGCGTCTCGGTCTCGGCTGGGACGTCTCCGGTCGCGTGCTGGAGGTCGGCGACCACGTCACCGCGATCGCCGTCGGCGACGTCGTGGCCGGCGTCGACGACGTGATGGTCGGCGAGAACCGCGCCCAGGCCGAGCTCGTCCTGCTCGACGCGGACGCCGTCGCCGTCGTCCCCGTGGGGCTCGACCCCGTCGACGCCGCGTCCGTCCCGCTCAACTCCCTCACCGCCGCCCAGGCCGTCGACCTGCTCGGCGACCCTCACGGCCGGACCCTTCTGGTGACCGGCGCGGGTGGCGCGGTCGGCGGGTACGCCGTCGCGCTGGCCAGGTCCGTCGGCTGGGCCGTCACCGGGCTCGGCCGCCCGAGGGACGAGGAGTTCGTCCGCTCCACGGGCGCGGGCTTCACCGCGGACGCCGAGCCGGCGTCGTACGACGCGGTGCTCGACGGCGCCGTGCTCCAGCAGGACGGCCTGGCGTTCGTCCGCGACGGCGGCACGTTCGTCGGCGTCCAGCCGAGCGCGCCGGTCCCGACCGAGCGCGGCATCACCGTGAAGGCCGTCAAGGTCGTCCGCGACGCGTCCCGGCTGGCCGAGCTCCTCGAACGGTCGGTCAGCGGGGAGCTCGCGGTCCGGGTCGCCGGTACGGCGCCGCTCGCCGACGCCGCCACCGTCTACGCCAAGGTCGGCTCCGGCGGCCAGCGCGGTCGCTGGCTGCTGGTGCCCTAGCTGTTGGAGTAGACCGCGGGCCCCCCGTCACCGCCCTCGAGGGACTGAGCGTCGGAGGCGTCGGGCCCGCGGCCCGCCCACGTCCAGGCGTACGCCGGGTCCTCGGCCGCCAGACCCGCCTCGCCGAGGTCGAGGGGCTGGAAGGTGTCGATCATGACGGCGAGCTCGTCGAACGCCTCGGCGCCCAGCGAGGCTTCGATGGCGCTGGGCTGGGGGCCGTGGGCGTGGCCACCCGGGTGCAGGGAGATCGAGCCGATGTTGATGCCGGAGCCCTTGCGCGCCTCGTAGTCGCCGCCGACGTAGAACATCACCTCGTCGGAGTCGACGTTGGAGTGGTAGTAGGGCACCGGGATGGCCAGCGGGTGGTAGTCGACCTTGCGCGGCACGAAGTTGCAGACCACGAAGTTGTGGCCCTCGAAGACCTGGTGCACCGGCGGGGGCTGGTGCACCTTGCCGGTGATCGGCATGTAGTCCTCGACGTTGAAGGTGTGCGGGTACAGGCAGCCGTCCCAGCCGACGACGTCGAACGGGTGCGTGGCGTAGGTCATTCGGGTCCCGACCACGCCCGCCGAGGTGCGGTGCTTGACCAGGACGTCGATGTTCTCGGTGGGCTCGTCGGTGGAGCCCTGCGCGACCACCAAGGGACCGCGCGGGCCGTGCAGGTCGCGCTCGCAGTACGGCGCATGCTCGAGCAGCTGCCCGTAGCGCGACAGGTAGCGCTTCGGGGCCGCGATGTGGCTGTTCGCCTCGATCGCGTAGAGCCGACTGCTCTG
>JAICRP010000048.1 GCA_025966445.1 Nocardioides sp. | reverse complement strand
TCCGCCACCGACTCGAACACGTCGCAGTAGTCCTCGTACGCGCTCGCTGCGACCGTGCCGACCAGCTGGTGGCCGACCCCGTCGACCACCCACAGCCACTGGTCGGTGAGGACGGGGACCCCGCCGACGGTGTGCCCGAACCTCCGGTAGACCGCGTCGAGGCCGGCCACCTCGAAGCAGTCGTCGTCCTGCACGTCGAGGTCCTGGCGCGCGGCGTCGGCCCCGGAGACCTGCAGCCGCCACGCGTCGAGCGAGCCGACGAACGGCTCGCTCCTGTGCTCGAGCCGCGGAGCCAGACCCGAGCCGTGCACGCCCGGCGCGGCGTACCCGCCCCGCCCCCGAACCCAGCGCGGTGGCATCGAGACCGGCGAGCGTGAGCGGCTCACCGCTCCGCCCCCTCGAACAGCACGGGGCGGTCCACCACGCGCACCCACTCCTGCGACACCTGCTCCTCGAGGTCGCGGGCCGCCCGCCACCGGTCGACGGCGTCGTGCCAGGCCGCCCAGCCCTGTGCGGTCACGACGTCGTCGGGACCGGCCGATCGGAGCGGGCTCCAGATCCGGTCGTCGGTCACGTCGAGGTGAGGGGCAGCGACGGCGACGGCCTCGTCGAGCCGGCGGCGTACCTCGGTCATCCCCTGGGCGAAGGCCGTCAACCCCTCAGCCAGGCGGCGGCTGCGTCGTCCGGTCCGCCCACAGGCCTGCTCGAGCAGCGTCGAGGAGCTGCGGTAGACGATGCCGGAGAGCCCGCCGAACGCCGCCTCGTCCAGCTGCGCGTGGCGACCCAGGACCAGGGCGGCTTGCTCGCACGTCTCGGCCAAGGCGGCCAAGGCGGTCGCCGTACGCATGCAGGATGCGGGGTCGGCGTCGAGCTCGACGTCGATGCTGCGACCGACCGCCGTGATGCTCACAGCGCGAGCACCTGGGCCGTCAGCAGGTCGAGGCCGAGCCCGACCTCGCCGTCGGTCGCGTGGGCGACACCCAGCCAGCGTTCCAGGGCGTCCGCGAGCTCGCGGGCGTGTCCGGCCAGCCGCCCGGCCCGCTGCGACAGCCGGTCCAGCGCCTCGGCGGTCACCGCCGTGAGCGGGCCGACGTCGGGTGGGTCGAGGCACGATCTGCTCTCGATCTCCTCGGCCTCGGCCAGCAGCACGAGCCCGTGTTGCCGGAGCAGGTCCACGTCCACCGAGATCGTCATGCCACGCAGGGTGCACCGATCGGTAGGCCGCCGGAACCCACCGTGGTACGGCCTGTGGACGACCGCCCGGAAGTCGTGCGATTTCGCTCCTCAGGATGGCTCGGTAACAATGGCAAAGGACCTGAACCAGCCCGTGGACCGAGCCGAGAGGACGCCCCAGCACCGTGCCTGAGCCCGAGCCGAAGCAGCACCCGGTCGTCGCCGGCCTGGTCGCCCTGGTGGGCGTCGGACTGGCGATCGGCTTGCTCGCCGGAGGCGGCACTCTGGTCGCGACGCGCGTCCTGGGCCTCGGCGCGGAGGCCACGGCGACCGACTCCTCGGCGCGCCAGAGCATGTACCTGCCCAAGCCGGAGAAGACGACGCCGACCGAGTCGGCCTCCCCGGCTCCGACCCTGAGCGCCGCGAGTCAGCCGACCGGGCCGGTGCACGTCACGCCCAGCCAGGACACCGGCATCTCGCTCCAGGCCGGGGCGGACCAGGTCGGGCCGATGGGACGCATCGACCTGACCGGCACCTACGCGACCGGCGAGGGCGCCGTGCTCCAGGTACAGCGCGCCACCGGGCCCGGCGACAGCTGGGTCGACTTCCCGGTGACCGCCACGGTCAGCGGCGGGACGTTCTCGACCTACGTGCAGACCGGCCGGGCCGGCCCCAACCGCTTCCGCGTGATCGACACCGACACCGACCTCGCGTCCAACGAGGTGACGATCACCGTCGGGTGACCCGTCCCCGGATCAGTTGTCGGGGATCCAGTCCATCGTCTTCGGGTCGGCACCGTGCCGACCCTGGTCGCCCTGGTCGAGCGCGGTGATGCCCGCCATGTCGTCGGCGGTCAGCTCGAAGTCGAAGAGAGCGAGGTTCTCGCGCATCCGCTCGGGCTTCACCGACTTCGGGAAGATGATGTCGCCGCGCTGGACGTGCCAGCGCAGGGTGACCTGGGCGGGCGTGCGATCGAGCCGCTCGGCGATGGCCACGATCGTCGGGTCGTCCAGGACATCCCCCTGGGCGATGGGGGACCAGGCCTCGGTGGCGACGTCGTACGACGCGTTCGCGGCCCGCACCGCCTCGTTGCCGAAGTACGGCTGGACCTCGACCTGGTTGACCGCCGGCAGCTTCCCGCTGTCGTCGATGATCCGCTTCAGGTGCTCGGGCTCGAAGTTCGAGACGCCGACCGACGTCGCGCGGCCGTCGCCCCCCTGCGCCGAGAACTCGGTCAGCGTGCGCCACGTCGACTCGAAGTCGCCGTCGTACCTGGTCGGCAGCGGCCAGTGGATGAGGAACAGGTCGACCCGGTCGAGCCCGAGCTTCCGCAGCGACTCGTCGAACGCCCGGCGGGCGTCGTCGGCGCGGTGGTAGCCGTTGTTGAGCTTGGTGGTGACGTAGAGCTCGTCGCGCGGGAGCCCGCTCGCCGCGATCGCCCGGCCCACGCCCTCCTCGTTGCGGTACATCTGCGCCGTGTCCAGGTGCCGGTACCCCGCCTCGAGCGCCTGCTCGACGGCCTTCTGGGTCTGGTCGGGCCTGATCTGGAACGTGCCGAAGCCGAGCTGCGGGATGGTCGTGCCGTCGTTGAGCTTGATGTCGGGTACCGAGTTCATACCTCGCATGACAACGAGGGGACGCCGGGTATTCCACCCGGTCTCAGCCCGCGGATCCGCTGTCCCCGCAGGACGTCATACGAAGTGGTGGCTCTGGCCACCAGAACGTATGACGTTGTGGCGATCGACGGACTCAGCCAGTCGCGTTCGGGTCGCGCCACTGGCGCTCGAAGGGGAGGCGCCAGGAGAACGGGGCGATGAGCTGGTGGATCTGGTTGGGGCCCCAGGAGCCGGGGTTGTACGGCCGGACGACGGGTGGGTTCTCCAGCAGGGGCTGGGAGACCTCCCACAACCGTTCGATGCCCAGGGCGCTGGTGAACAGGGTGCGGTCGCCGCGGGCGGCGTCGTAGATGAGCCGCTCGTACGCCTCCAGCACCGCGCCCGCCCAGGTCGTGTCGCGCATCGCGAACTGCATCGACAGCTTCTGCAGGTGCATGCCTGGGCCGGGCTTCTTGCCGTAGAACGACAGCGACATCTTGGCCTGGTCGGCGAGGTCGAAGGTCAGGTGGTCGGGGCCGTGGTCGCCCACCCCCGAGCCGGGCGGGAACATCGACCGCGGTGGCTCGCGGAACGCGATCGAGATGATGCGGGCTCCCTCGGCCATCCGCTTGCCGGTGCGCAGGTAGAACGGCACGCCGGCCCAGCGCCAGTTGTCGACGTAGCACTTGAGCGCGACGAACGTCTCGGTCTCGGACTCCCGCTCGACTCCCTCGATGTCGCGGTAGCCGACGTACTGGCCGCGCACCACGTCGTGCGGCTCGATCGGCAGCATCGACCGGAAGACCTTGTTCTTCTCCTCGGAGATGGCGAACGGCTCCAGCGCGGTCGGCGGCTCCATCGCGGTGAACGCCAGCACCTGGAACAGATGTGTGACGACCATGTCGCGGTAGGCGCCGGTCGCCTCGTAGAACGACGCCCGCTGCTCGAGGCCCAGCGACTCGGGCACGTCGATCTGGATGTGGTCGATGTGGTTGCGGTGCCAGATCGGCTCGAAGAGCCCGTTGGCGAACCGGAAGGCCAGGATGTTCTGCGCCGCCTCCTTGCCCAGGAAGTGGTCGATCCGGAAGATCTGGTCCTCCTTGAAGACCCGGTGCAGCTCCTTGTTCAGCGACTTGGAGCTCGCCAGGTCCACGCCGAACGGTTTCTCCATGATGATCCGGCTGCGCGACACCAGGTCGGCCTCCTTGAGGATCTGCACCACGTCCAGCGCGGCCTTCGGTGGCACGCTCAGGTAGTGCAGCCGGTCCCGCGGCCGGTCGCTGCCCGCCGCCTCGTCGGCCTCGGCGACCACGGCCTTCAGTCCGTCGGGGCCGGTCTCCCAGGACGCCCACCACAAGCGCTTCTCGAAGTCCTTCCAGTCCTCCTCCTTGACCTCGTACGCCGCGAACTCGTCGATCGCCCCGCGGGTGAAGTCGACGAAGGAGTCGCGGTCGTGCTGGTCGAGGGAGGTGCCGACGACCTGGAGGTCGCGCAGCAAGCCGGTCTGGAACAGGTGCAGCAGGCCCGGCAGCAGCTTGCGCTTGGCCAGGTCACCCGTGGCCCCGATGAGGACGACCGTGATGGGAGGTGTCGGCATGCTCCCCAGCGTGACATCTCCATGGTCCGATCGGGAGGGCGTGCACATCGCGGTCATCCTCGATGGGAGTGATTACTCGGAGTGAGCGCGACCGAACCTCAGGGTGACGATCTGGAACGGCCGCAGGTCCAGGCGGCCGTCGTGCCAGGACCCGGAGTCGTACGGGCGCTCGAGCAGGTCGACCTCGGTGGCGCCGCTGTGGGGGAACGATGCGCTCACCCGGACCGAGGTGCGGGCGCCGAGCGGCTCGTACAGCCGGACGACGACGTCGCCCGAGCCGTCCTCGGCGAGCTTGACCGCCTCGACGTACGCGGTCCCCTCGACGCGCACGAGCGGCTCGACCGGGTTCCCGCTGCGGCGGCGGAGGGGGAGGTTCAGCGCGTACCCGGCCTCGGCGGCCCCCTCGATGCCGGCGCCGGGCACCAGTGCGTACCTCAGCACGTGCCGACCCTGGTCGGTCTCCGGGTCTGGGAACAACGGGGCCCGCAGCAGGCTGAGCCGCACCCGCGAGTACGTGCCGCCCCCGTCACGCGGATGGCGGCTGACGTCGTGGCCGTACGTCGCGTCGTTGGCCAGCCCGACGCCGTACCCGCCGTCGCCCACCTGCACCCACCGGTGCGCACACACCTCGAACCGGGCCGCGTCCCAGGTCGTGTTCTCGTGAGTGGGTCGGACGACGTGGCCGAACTGGGTCTCGTACGCCGCGTTGTCGGTGTGCACGTCCACGTCGAACGCCGCCTTGAGCACCCTCTCCCGCTCGTGCCAGTCGACCTCGGTCTCCACCTCGACCCGGTCGTCGACGAGCCGGATCCGTTGCGTGGTTGAGGACTCGCCGAAGGAGAGGGTCACCACCACGGTGTCGCCGTCGACCTCCACGTCGCCGTGCGTGAGGTCGGTGCCCTGTGCCCGGTAGGAGCGGTCGAGGTCCCAGGCGTCCCACTTCACGGGGTGGTCGGGGTGCAGCTGCAGCAGGTTCGCCGCACCGCCGGGCGGCAGCACCTCGCGCTTGCGCGCCTTGTCGAGCACGCGACGGATGATGCCGCCCTCGTCCAGCTCCACCCGGAGGTGCTCGTTCTCCAGCAGGCCCACGCTCGGTGGTTGAGGTGCGAGGGCCGCCAAGGCCCGAGCCTCGAAACCACCCATGGCCGGCACGCCGAGTCGCGCGACCGGCCCGGCGTTGAACGTCACCTCGTCCGACCCCTCGCCGGCCAGCGCGTCGAGGGCGGCCTCGATGACGCGCTCGAGACGCACCGCCACCTCCGCGTACGTCGCCCGCGCCTCGCGGTGCACCCACGCGATCGACGAGCCGGGGAGGATGTCGTGGAACTGGTGCAGCAGCACGATCCGCCAGATCTCGTCCAGCTCCTCGGCCGGGTAGTCCAGCAGGCCGCGTACCGCTGCCGTCGCCGACCACAGCTCGGCCTCGCGGAGCAGGTGCTCGGAGCGGCGGTTGCCCTGCTTCATCGCGGCCTGGGACGTGTAGGTGCCCCGGTGGATCTCCAGGTAGAGCTCGCCCGCCCAGACCGGCGCGTCCGCGTACTCGGCCTCGGCGGCCTCGAAGAACGCGCTCGGCGTCTCCACCTCCACGGTCGGCGAGCCGGCGAGGGACGTCGTCCGCGAGGCGCGGGCCAGCATCTCCCGGGTCGGCCCGCCGCCTCCGTCGCCGTGCCCGAACGGCACCAGCGACCGGGTCGCCGCGCCCTTGTCGCGGAAGTTGCGCGCGGCGTGTGCGAGCTCGCGACCCGTCAGCTCGGCGGTGTAGGTGTCGACCGGCGGGAAGTGCGTGAACACCCGGGTGCCGTCGATGCCCTCCCACCAGAAGGTGTGGTGGGGGAAGACGTTGGTGGTGTTCCAGGAGATCTTCTGCGTGAGGAACCACCGGCAGCCGGCCTGCTTCACGATCTGCGGGAGCGCGGCGGTGTAGCCGAACGAGTCCGGCAGCCACACCTCGTCGCACGTGGTCCCGAGGTGCTTCTCGAACCACCGCTGGCCGACGAGGAACTGACGCGCCATCGCCTCGCCGCCGACCATGTTGGTGTCCGACTCGACCCACATCCCACCGACGGGCACGAACCGACCGGTCGCCGCGTGCGCTTTCACCCGCTCGAACAGCTCCGGGTGCTCGGTGCGCACCCACTCCCACTGCTGGGCCGAGGACATGGCGTAGACGAGGTCGGGATCGTGGTCGAGCAGGTTCACCACGTTCGCCACCGTGCGGGTCACCTTGCGCACCGTCTCGCGGACGGGCCACAACCAGGCCGAGTCGATGTGCGCGTGGCCGACGGCGGAGACGCGGTGAGCGCCGTCGTACGCCGGCCGCCCCAGCGCCGCCGTCAGCGCCTCGCGCGCGGTGCCCGCGGTCGCCGGCACGTCGGCCAGGTCGAGCGCGTCGAGTGCCGCCTCGAGGGCCAGCAGGACCTCGACCTGGCGTGCGTCGTCCTCGCCGAGCTCGGCGGCGAGCTGGTCGAGCACCTCGATGTCCGCGAGCAGCTCACGGACCTCCGGGCTGACCTCCACCACGGCGGCGGCCACCAAGCGGTAGACGGGCTCGGGCGACGACGTGACCTTGTCGCCCAGCCGGGTCGGTCGCCACCCGGTCAGCACGTGGGGGTTGGCGGCGGCCTCGACGTAGAGCTCCACCGGCTCGCCCGAGGTTGCGGGAACCCAGTCGTTGAGCGGGTTCAGGGCCTTCACGTGGGTGCCGTCGGGCCGGTGCACGAGCCCCTCGGCCTGGAACCCGGCCATGTTCCCCCGGAAGCCGAGGTCCACCACGAGCTCGGGGTGCGCGAGATCGGCGGGCACCTCACCCTTCAGCCGGAACCACGTGGTCGCCCACGCCGGTCCCCACGCGTCGCCGACCGCGAAGGCGTCGTACGCCTGGGCCTTCGCCGTCGCAAAGGGCACCGGCTCGCCGACCGTCCCGTCGGCTGCGGGAGGTACGTGCCAGGCGTCGACCACCAGGTCCACGACGTGTCGTCGCTCCGCGGGCCTGACGTGCTGGTCGACCAGCCGGCGCAGCCGGCCCCGGATCTCGCTGCGTCGGTCGTGCATGGCCCGACGGTATCGATGGCCTCTCCAGGGTTGGCCAAAGCCCATCCGCGCGCGACCTGTCGGGCTAGCGTACCCAGCCATGGGGCGACGGAGGCAGTCGCTGGCGAGCGTCGGAGTCTGGGCCTTGGCGGCGCTGTGCGCGGTGGTGCTGGGCCTCCAGCGGTACCGAGAAGGTCTAGGGGCTGGCCAGCCGGACCTCGACTCGTTCTTCCTGCCAGCCGCTCATGCGATCGTCAGCGGGGACAGCCCCTACAGCGTCTCCGGCTACTTCTACTCCCCCCTCGTCGCGCTGATGCTGGCCCCCTTCGAGGCGTCGTCCCACGCGACCGAGTACTGGACGGCAGCGCGGGTGGCGGCAGGCGTCGCGGCCTGTGTCGTCGGCGCGTTGGCGTGCACCCCGCGCGGCGCGTGGATGCGCGCCGGTCTCGTCTGCATCGGCGCGATGGTGACCCTCCTGTGGAGCTGGCCCGCGACCCTCGACCTGTGGATCGGGCAGGTCGAGCTCTTCGTCCTGCTGGCGTTGACCGTGGCGGCCTACGCCGAGACGCGCGGACACCGATTCGTCTCGGGGCTCGCGCTCGGGATGTGCGCCGTGATCAAGATCTGGCCGGCCCTCTTCGCCATCTGGCTGTTCCGGCGGGGCGCCGTCGCACGCCGTGTGTCGTGGCTGGGCGTGCTGGCCGCGGCCGGGGTGGCGCTCGTCCTCTCCCTGGCGACCGGTGGCGTGGGCGGCGCGGTGGACCTCGTGCTGAAGCCGCTCTCGGGAGGAAACCAGCCGCGGCTGGCGGCGAACTCCGCGTGGGGGCTGCCGCGCGTCCTGTTCGACGAGACGTCGGTCGCCGAGCCGCTGACGGACTCACCCGTGCTGCGGGCGACGCTCACGGTCGTCCTGGCGCTGTGGGTGGTCGGTCTCGCGGTCATCACGCTGTCGAAACCCGGGCCGTCCTTCGTCGCCCTCTTCAACGTCGCGTTCGCCGTGATCCTGTTGATGCCGGTGTCGCACTACTTCTACGTGCTCTACGCCCTGCCGACGCTGTGGTGGTGGGCAGCCCGGGTGCTGGAGAGGCCGCGGTCAGCCGTTGCGTGGACGGCGTGCGTCGCCCTCCTCGTGTGGTGGGTCGTCGTGTTCCGGCTGCCGCCGGCCGGCGACGGGTTCCTGACGTCGACGGCACCCTCCCTCCTGCGGATCTTCGGTGCGAGCATCGTCGCCGCGACGGTCAGCGTGCTTGCGGCTGCGTCCATCGACGGCGGCATTCGCAGCGCACCCTCGCCCATCCCGGCTCGATCTCGTTCGGCAGCGTGAGCACGCGGTCATCACCGGGCGGCGCCCCGACCTCACCCGGCAGAATGGCCGCGTGCCGGGAGAAGCGAACGGGTTCGCCTACGACGTGCAGCGCGGCGGGGACGTCGTGATCACCCACCACGGCAAGCGCGCGACCGTGCTGCGCGGGCCACGGGCGGTGGAGTTCGTCGACGAGGTCGAGTCGGGGGACGCCCAGCAGGTGATGGCCCGCTGGACGGGCAACTACAAGCGCGGCAACGAGCGCACGGCGCGCGCACACCCGCGCAACCGTGGCCGATGAGCCTGAGCAGGGAGGCCCAGGCGGCACTCGACGCGGTGCTCGCGCGCGAGGACCCCACCATCATCGGTGTCGTGCCCTCGCCTGGGAGCTGCGCGAGCACCCGCTGAGCGTCCCGGAGTGGTCGGCCGAGCGCCTGCTGCCGCAGGTCGAGGCGGTCCTCGACGTCGACGCGGACGCCGTGCGGGCGGCGTACCTCGTCGTCGAGCGCGAGTGCCGCGCCTGGGACGAGCGGCACGGCGGCCACGACCTCCACGAGCTCATCGAGAGCTGGGGCGACGAGCTGGGCCTCCTGCGCGGGAGCTAGCGCGGGCGGTACTTGGCCGGCAGGTGCCCGGCGTCGACCGCCCACGCGATCTCGTCGCGGATGGACTGCTCGAAAGGGATCGGCGTGATCCCGAGGTCGCGGCGGGCGGGACCGTCGTCGAGATGGGTGTCCCGCAGGGACATCTCGGCCCCCTCGAGGTCCGCGGGGTAGTGGAAGCGCTCCGGCAGCCGGGTCTGCACCGTCTCGACCACGGTCGCGGTCAGGACACCGAGCTTCGGCGGCAGCTCGACGTACGGCCGGCGCCGGCCGATGGCCTTCGCGATCGCGGAGTAGAGGTCCTTGGCCCGCATGTGGATGCCCGGGACGACGTAGCGGCGCGGTCCCTTGCCGGGCTCCATCACCCGGGCGACGACCTCTGCCGAGTCGCGGACGTCGGTGGCGAGCAGCCCGCCCTTCGACCACATCGGGAACCGGCCCTTCACGACCCAGAAGAAGCGCTCGGTCTGCGACCCCACGTACGGGTCGTAGGGGCCGTAGATCGCGCCCGGGTACACCGTCACGACCGGTTTCCCGGCGGCCTGGAACTCGCGCGCGACCTCCTCCGACAGCACCTTGGACTTGCTGTAGGCGTGGTCGATGTCGCCGAGCGGCAGGTCGGGTCCGCTGCCGCCGTGGCGCATCAGCGCGACGGAGCTCGAGATGTGCACGACGGGGTCGCAGCCGTGGTCCAGGGCGGCGCCCAGGACCACCTTGGTCGCCTGCGCGTTGGTGCTGAGCATCTCCTGGGCCTTGCGCGGATCGAGGCTGAAGATGGCGGCGGCGTGGACGACCGCGTCGCATCCCTCGAGAGCAGCGCCGACCGACGCGGCGTCGAGCACGTCACCGGTGACCACGTCCTCGGTGGCGAACGCGACGCCGTGTGGGGCGAACGTCTCGGCGACCTGTTCCGGTCGGCGGACCAGGAGCCTGACGCTGTGTCCGTCCCGCAGCAGGGCCAGCACCATGTGGGAGCCGACGTAGCCGGTGCCGCCGGTGACGAGGATGCGCATGCACCACAGTCGACCTGCGCGAGCGGTGCGGTCAACCGACTGGTCACGCTTCAGGCATTTCGTCCCCGCCCGCCCAGGGGCGGCCCTAGCCTCAGTCCATGACATCGTCCCCGGTCCGTGGGTTGGCCACGGTGGTGGCGGTGGCCGCGCTTGCTGCACCCTCGGCCGCCTGGGCGCTCGACCACCGCGAAGCGCAGCTGCCGGCCATGCGGCTGGTCAAGGTCCAGTACGACCCGCCCGGCGACGACGACGGCAGCAACAGCTCGCTCAACAAGGAGTTCGTGCAGGTCCGCAACTTCGGCGCGAAGCCGTGGACGCTGACCGGCTGGTCGATCCGCGACGTCACGGGGTACAAGTTCGCCTTCCCCGAGGGGTTCACGGTCCAGCCGGGCGACACGGTCACGATCCACACCGGCAGCGGCAAGAACCGCGCCCTGCATCTCTACTGGGGCCAGGGCAGCTACGTCTGGAACAACACCGGCGACAAGGTCACGTTCAAGAACGCGTCCGGCAAGGTCGTCGACACCTGTTCGTACGCCGGTGACGGCAGCTACGTCACCTGCTGACCTGCTTGCCGAGCGCCTCCCGGGCGGCGAGGGCCGCCTCGGGACGGTTCGTGGTCACCATCCACACCCGCGGGTCGCGCAACGCGGCGGCCACCACGCGGGGTGAGTCGACGGTCCACACCAGGACGCGTACCTCCCGCCGGTGGGCCCAGCGCAGCAGTCGCACCCGGGCCAACAGGTGGTGGGCCACCAGCACGCCGGCGCCGCTGTCCCGCCAGCGCCGCGTGGGGTACAGCTCGCCGATCCGGGCGCGCACGGCGGCCGGCAGGCGCAGGTGCGAGGTGCTCTGGCCGACCGTGAGCCCGACCAGCGCGAGGCTCTCGTGCGCCTCGGCCCACCGCGCCAGCACCGCCGCGGCCTGGGCGTTGCCCGTCGTGAAGACGACCCGGCCGAGGTCGAGCACCCCGGCGCAGCGGTCGGCCAGCTGCTCGGCCCACTCGGCCACCCCCTGACCCTTCAGGTCGACGTGCGCCCCGAGCCCGCACGCCGCGACCTCGGCCAGCACGTCGTCGACGCAGGGCTGCCCCGAGGGGTCGTCGACCGGGTCGTGGGAGCAGACCAGCGAGCCGTCCGCCGCCCGGCGTACGTCGAACTCGACGAAGTCGGCCCCGATCGACGCCGCGTACCTCACGCCGGCCGGCGTGTTGTCGTACGCCGGGTCCACCGCGCCCCCGCACCGGTGCGCCGAGATCAGCACGTGCGGCGCCATGCCGCCCACTCTAGGCATCGGGTTCGAAGGGGTACTCCCGTGCATTCGGCCGGTCCCGTCGGCGTGTCGACCGGTCAAACGCACGGGAGTACCCCCGAGGGCCGGACCAGACGACCGGCCCGGGAGGAGCGGAAAATTGCTTCGTGGATCCGGAACATCGGCCACCATGAGTGCGTTGGACCTCATGAACAGACTTGAGCCGCAAGGACTCAAGAATTTTGGCTGCCGGGCGATCACTCGCCAGGATGGTCCGAACCAACTGACATTCCAGACCACTTCTCACGGAGGTAACCCAACATGGCTCGTGCCGTCGGCATCGACCTCGGGACGACCAACAGCGTCGTCGCCGTCCTCGAAGGTGGAGAGCCCACCGTCATCGCCAACGCCGAAGGAGCGCGGACCACTCCCTCGGTCGTGGCCTTCGCCAAGTCCGGTGAGGTCCTGGTCGGCGAGGTCGCCAAGCGCCAGGCCGTCACCAACGTCGAGCGCACCATCCGGTCGGTCAAGCGCCACATGGGCACCGACTGGAACGTGAAGATCGACGACAAGGACTTCACCCCCCAGCAGATCAGCGCGTTCGTGCTGCAGAAGCTCAAGCGCGACGCCGAGGCGTACCTCGGCGAGCCGGTGACCGACGCGGTCATCACCGTGCCGGCGTACTTCTCCGACGCCCAGCGCCAGGCCACCAAGGAGGCCGGCGAGATCGCGGGCCTCAACGTGAGCCGGATCGTCAACGAGCCGACCGCGGCCGCGCTGGCGTACGGCCTCGACAAGGGCGACGACCAGACGATCCTCGTCTTCGACCTCGGTGGCGGCACGTTCGACGTGTCCCTGCTGGAGATCGGCGAGGGCGTGGTCGAGGTCAAGGCGACCAGCGGCGACAACCACCTCGGTGGCGACGACTGGGACTCCCGCGTCGTGGAGTGGATGGTCAAGAAGTTCAAGGACAACAACGGCGTCGACCTCGGCTCCGACAAGATCGCCAAGCAGCGCCTCCAGGAGGCCGCCGAGAAGGCGAAGATCGAGCTGTCGAGCTCGAGCGAGACGACCGTCCACCTGCCGTACATCACCCACGGCGAGTCCGGCCCCCTCCACTTCGAGGAGAAGCTGACCCGCGCCGAGTTCCAGAAGATGACGGCCGACCTGCTCGACCGCACCAAGGCGCCGTTCAGGTCGGTGCTCAAGGACGGCGGCGTCGACGTCGCCAACATCGACCACGTGGTCCTGGTCGGCGGCTCGACCCGCATGCCGGCGGTCACCGAGGTCGTCAAGGAGCTGCTCGGCGGCAAGGAGCCCAACAAGGGCGTCAACCCCGACGAGGTCGTCGCGGTCGGCGCGGCCCTCCAGGCCGGCGTCCTCAAGGGCGAGGTCAAGGACGTGCTGCTCCTCGACGTCACCCCGCTGTCCCTCGGCATCGAGACCAAGGGCGGCGTGATGACCACGCTGATCGAGCGCAACACCACGATCCCGACCAAGCGCTCGGAGATCTTCACCACCGCCGACGACAACCAGCCGTCGGTGGAGATCAAGGTCGCGCAGGGCGAGCGCCCGATGTGGGCGCAGAACCAGCCGCTCGGCAACTTCGAGCTGACCGGCCTCCCGCCGGCGCCACGCGGCATCCCGAAGATCGAGGTCACCTTCGACATCGACGCCAACGGCATCGTGCACGTCTCCGCCAAGGACCAGGCGTCCGGCCGCGAGCAGTCGATGACGATCTCCGGTGGGTCCGCCCTGTCGAAGGACGAGATCGACCGCATGGTGCGCGAGGCGGAGCAGTACGCCGCCGAGGACGCCAAGCGGCGCGAGACCGTCGAGACCCGCAACCAGGCCGACTCACTGGTCTACCAGACCGAGAAGTTCCTGACCGACAACGGCGAGAAGATCCCCGAGGACGTGCGCACCGAGGTGCAGACCGACCTCGACGCCCTCAAGGCCGTGCTCGAGAACGCCGACTCCGGCGCCGACGAGATCCAGGCCGCGGTCACCAAGCTCGGCGAGACCAGCCAGAAGATGGGCGCCGCCATGTACGCCGCCGCCGAGGCCGACCAGTCGGCAGC
The DNA here is from genome assembly GCA_025966445.1 of Nocardioides sp. Classification (GTDB taxonomy): domain Bacteria; phylum Actinomycetota; class Actinomycetes; order Propionibacteriales; family Nocardioidaceae; genus Nocardioides. Next base: position 2,554 of record JAICRP010000048.1, on the reverse strand, counting down.
GGGTGGCAGCGACGGCAGCACCGGCGAGTCCGACGACGACGTGGTCGACGCCGAGATCATCGACGAGGACTCCGCCGACGAGGGCCACACCGGTTCCGAGGGTGAGAGCCGGTGACCGATCGTCCTCAGGACGCCCCCGAGGAGTCGGCCGAGGTCTCCGAGGAGACCGCGGCCGGCTCGTTCGGCGAGGCTGCCGCGGAGATGGCCAACGAGACGGAGATCGAGGGTGGGGAGGACGAGGCCGCCGGGCCGCCCGTCGAGCAGCAGCTCGCCGAGCGGACCGCCGACCTCCAGCGCCTCCAGGCCGAGTACCTCAACTACAAGCGCCGGGTCGAGCGGGACCGGGAGCTCGTGCGCGAGAACGCCACGTACCAGGCCCTCGCCCCGATCATCGAGGTCCTCGACAACATCGAGCGGGCGCGCGAGCACGGCCCGCTCGACGCGGGGTTCCGCGGGGTCGCCGAGCAGCTCGAACGGGTCGTCGCGGCCCAGGGGCTGGTGAAGTTCGGCGAGCCGGGCGACGCGTTCGACCCGACGATCCACGAGGCGCTGTCCCACATCGGGGAGGACCCCGGTGTCGACGTCACCACCTGCAAGGTGATCGCCAAGGCCGGCTACCGCATCGGTGAGCGCGTGGTCCGCGCCGCGCAGGTGCTCGTGGTCGACCCCGGCGAGCGTGACGAGGCTCCGGCCGCCCAGATGTGACGATCAACAGACCAGTGAACCGACGACCGGGAAGGAGGTGAGGGTGGATGACCGAGATCCGCGCCGACTGGGCGAGCAAGGACTTCTACCAGGTCCTCGGAGTCGGCAAGCAGGCGAGCCAGGCCGACATCAAGAAGGCCTACCGCAAGCTCGCGCGTGAGAACCACCCCGACTCCAACCCGGGCGACAGCAAGAAGCACGAGAAGTTCAAGGCGGTCGCCGAGGCGTACGACGTCCTCGGCGACGCCGAGAAGCGCACCAAGTACGACGAGTACCGCTCGCAGGTGGCGAGCGGGCCCTTCCCCGGCGGCTTCGGCGGGTTCCGGCCGCCCGGCGGGTTCGACATCGACGACGTCATCCGCGGCCACTCCGGTGGCCTCGGCGACATGTTCGGCGACATCTTCGGTGGTGGCGGGAGCGGTGGCCGGGGGCAGCGCCAGCAGACCCGGGGCGCCCGGTCAGTGCGCGGCGCCGACGTCGAGTCGACGGCCACCATCGGCTTCACCGACTCGATCGAGGGCGTCACGATCAGCCTGCGGCTGACCTCCGACGCGCCCTGTCCGCAGTGCAAGGGCACCGGCGGCAAGCCGGGCACCAAGCCGCACATCTGCGCCACGTGCGAGGGAGCCGGCTTCATCGTGTCCGGCGTCGGCGGCGCCTTCTCGCTCAACGAGACGTGCCCGGCCTGCCACGGCCGGCAGCTCGTGTACGACGAGCCGTGCCCGACCTGCCACGGCAGCGGCCGCGGATCCTCGGCCCGCACCATCCAGGCCCGCATCCCCGCCGGCGTGAAGGACGGCCAGCGGATCCGGCTGCGCGGCAAGGGCGGCCAGGGCGAGGGCGGCGGCCCGGCCGGCGACCTCTTCGTCACCGTCAAGGTCACCCCACACCGGCTCTTCGGGCGCAAGGGCGACAACCTGACCCTCGACGTGCCGGTCTCCTTCGACGAGGCGGCCCTCGGCGCCGACGTGAAGATCCCGACCCTCGGCGGCGCACCGGTGACGCTCAAGATCCCGTCGGGCACGCCCAACGGGCGCACGTTCCGGATCCGAGGTCGCGGGGCGAAGAAGAAGGACGGCACGAACGGCGACCTGCTCGCCACCGTGCAGGTCCAGGTGCCCGCGGTGCTCAACGAGCAGGCGCGTGAAGCCGTCGCCGCCTACCGCGCCGCCACCGAGGGCAGCACGCTGAGGTCCGGGCTGTTCGAGCAGGCGCAATGACCCCCCGCACGCCCGAGCCCGACACGGCCGTCTACGTGATCAGTGTCGCGGCCGAGCTGACCGGGTTGCACCCGCAGACGTTGCGCGCCTACGAACGGATGGGTCTGATCGCCCCCAGCCGCACGGGCGGCGGCGGCCGTCGCTACTCCGCCCGGGACGTCGACCTGTTGCGCACGATCGCCGAGCTCACCGCGTCCGGCGCCGGCATCGAGGGCGTGCGCCGGATCCTCGACCTCGAGCACCAGGTCGACGCGCTGCGCGCCCGCAACGACGAGCTGGTGGCCGAGCTGGACGCCACCCGCGAGGCGCTGCGCGACGCCGTGCGCGAGGTCGGCCGCAGCCGCCGCGCCGACAAGCCCAGCCGACTGCCCGTGCTGCGCCAGCCCGACCCGTCGGGCCAGGTCGTCGTGTGGCGGCGCGGCCGCTAGCCAGGTCAGTACGCCGGTGGCTTGCCGGTCCCGCCGCAGAGGTAGTTCGGGCTGGCGGCGTACCCCGGGGAGCCCGCCTCGTCACGGACCACGTCGATGGTGAAGCCCCTCCCGCCGCCGCTGAGCGCGACCCAGGTCTGGGTGTCCGCGTCGGGGTAGCCGAGCCCCGCGTCGCTCGCGGTGATGACCCGGCCGGAGTCG
>JAICRP010000180.1 GCA_025966445.1 Nocardioides sp. | reverse complement strand
TGGCGAGTGGCCGGCGGCAAGGTCGCCAGCCCGCCGGCGACCCTCGACGTCGGCTTCGCTGCCGCCCGGCGGACGCTGCGCACCCGGACGCCGCTCGTGGTCGGCGGCCGCTCGGCGGGGGCCCGCTCGGCCGCTCGAACCGCCACCGCACTGGGAGCCGCCGGCTGTCTGGCGCTGGCCTTCCCGCTGCACCCGCCCGGTCGGCCCGAGAAGTCGCGGCTCGAGGAGCTGGTGGGCGCCGGGGTGCCGACGCTCGTCGTGCAGGGCGAGAACGACGCGTTCGGGCGGCCCGACGAGTTCCCGGCGGACGTCGACCTGGCCGTCGTACCCGCGGCGGACCACGGCTTCGCGACCGGGAAGCGCAGCGGCGTCAGCGAGGACGACGCGATGGCCGTCGTCGTGGAGGCGACCCTCGAGTGGATCGTCCGCGAGGTCACCGGAAATGCATGAGGCAACAACCGGCGGGAATCCCTGACCGGGGCCTGATGTTCCATGTCACGTGCTCGCCGTGATCGAACGCCCCGCCTCCGCAGTAGATTGGGAGGCGATGACTGACACCCCCGAAGAGACCCGCGACGTCGTGGACCCCGCCGAGATCGACGTGACGACGGAGTCCGAGGCCGACCGCACCGCCCGCTTCGAGCGCGACGCGCTGCCGTTCCTCGACCAGCTGTACTCCGCCGCGATGCGGATGACCCGCAACCCCGCCGACGCCGAGGACCTGGTCCAGGAGACGTTCGCGAAGGCGTACGGCTCGTTCCAGCAGTTCCGGCCCGGCACCAACCTCAAGGCCTGGCTCTACCGCATCCTCACGAACACCTTCATCAACACCTACCGCAAGAAGCAGCGCCAGCCGCAGCAGTCGATGTCCGAGGACGTCGAGGACTGGCAGCTCGCCCGGGCCGAGTCGCACTCGTCGGCCGGGCTGAAGTCCGCGGAGATGGAGGCGCTCGAGCACCTGCCCGACTCCCAGGTGAAGGACGCCCTGCAGCGTCTGCCCGAGGAGTTCCGCCTCGCCGTCTACCTCGCCGACGTGGAGGGCTTTGCCTACAAGGAGATCGCGGAGATCATGGAGACGCCCATCGGCACCGTGATGTCTCGGCTCCACCGCGGTCGCCGACAGCTGCGGGAGATGCTGTCCGACTACGCGCGGAGCAACGACCTCATCCGGGTCGGCCAGGAGGGAGACTCATGACGCTCGACAACCACGAGTCCTGCGCCGACTTCCTCGACCGCATCGTCTACCTGCTCGACAACGAGCTCGACGCCGCCGAGGTCGCGGTGGTCAAGGTCCACCTCGACGAGTGCGCCCCGTGCTTCGAGCGGTACGACGTCCAGCGGACGATCAAGACGATCGTGGCGCGGTCGTGCAGCGAGACCGCCCCCGACGCCCTGCGCGACCGGGTGCGCGTCCGGCTCCAGGAGATCTCGATCCAGATGCACGAGGGCTGAGCTCCCCGGTCCCAGCAAGCGACGAGCCCCCGACCGGATGACCGGTACGGGGGCTCTTTGCTGTGCCTGGTGCTGCGAGGGGCGAACCGTCAGGCGTTGGGACGCTTGCCGTGGTTCGCGGCCTTCTTCTTGCGCGCGCGGCGCTTGCGACCGGTCTTGCCCATGGTGTCCTCCTCGAAAAGTCTGTGTCGACCCACCACTCTCCCAGGAGGGGGCCCGTGGACGAAATCGGGATAGTCCGTGACGTAGCTGTCGTCGATCGGGCCAGAACACGACAGTTACGTCACGGACTATCCCGGCGGCGCGGAATCAGAGGCGGCTGAGGAACTTGGCCGAGTCGACGACGAGGCGGGTGATCTCGCCGGTCGCCACGACCTTGCCGTCCGCGTGATGGGCGACGACGGTGAAGCGGTGGAGGCGGCCGTCGACGTACGACGCGGACGCGGTCACCCGTACCTCGGCGCCGACGGGGCTGGCGGCCCGGTGCTCGAGCTCGACGCGGGTGCCGACGCTCGTGGAGCCCGCCGGCAGGGTCGGGTCGATGGCGGCGCAGGTGGCGGCCTCGCACCAGGCCAGCAGGCGCGGGGTGCCGAGGACCGGGAGGCTCCCGGACCCGACGGCCACCGCCGTGTCGGCCTCGGTGACCGTGAAGCCCAGCGTCGCCTCCATTCAGAGCTCCTTCGTCCAGGCCCGGAGGTGGACGTCGGGCAGCAGCTCGGGCTGGGGGTCCCAGTCGCGCGCGGGCTCCGGACGGTAGCCGAGTCGCGTGTAGATCCGCTGCGCGTGGCCCATCTCGTCCAGCGTCGACAGCCACATCCGGGTCGCGCCGGTCGCCGCGGCGCGCTCCTCGCACTGCCGGACCAGCGCCTCGCCGACGCCGCGGCCCCGCGCGGCCGGCCCCACGGCCAGCATCCGGAACTCGCCCTCGCCGTCGACCGACAGCTCGCGCCACGGCGACCCGGGCGGGCACGAGGTGACGCTGCCGAGCAGCGTCCCGTCGTCGTCGACCGCCACCCACAGCTCGGCCTCGCGGTCCCGGGTCTCGGCGTCGCGCAGGAAAGCGCGGTAGTAGTCGTCAGGACCCTCGAGGAACTCCTCGTACGCCGCCTCGGTGAGGAGCCCGACGGTCTCGTAGTCCTCGGGTGCCGCGCGCCGGATGAGCACCGTCAGATGCCGAACGTGTTCCGCGGGTACGTCGCGCCGACGTCGGTGATGACGTTGACGAGGTACGGCACGCCCGCGTCGAAGGCGCGGTCGATGGCGGGCCCGATCTCCTTCGGGTCCGTCACCGTCTCGCCCCCGCCACCGAGGGCCTTGACGACCTCGTCGTAGCGGGTGCGGTGCGCGAGGTCGGCGATCACGTCGTAGCCGTAGAGCATCTGCATCGGGCCCTTCTCCAGGCCCCAGGCGGAGTTGTTGCCCATCACCATCACGACCGGCAGGTCGTGGCGGACGAGCGTGTCGACGTCCATCAGGGAGAAGCCGGCCGCCCCGTCGCCGAGCAGAAGCACGACCTGCGCCGACGGTCGGGCGAGCCTGGCGGCGATCGCCGAGCCGAGCCCGGCGCCGAGGCAGCCGTACGGGCCCGGGTCGAGCCAGCCACCGGGACGCTTCGGCTCGACGTACTTGCCCGCGAAGCTGACGAAGTCGCCCCCGTCGCCGATGACCACGGAGTCGTCGGCCAGCCGCGGCACCAGCTCGCCGTAGATGCGGGCCGGATGGATCGGGTCGGCCTCGGCACCCAGCAGCTCGCGGTCACGCTCCGCGGCGGCGCGCACGCCGGTCTGGAGGTCGTCCACCCAGGCAGACCAGTCGGGCTTGCGGTCGGCCTTGTCGAGGGCGTCGCGGATGTCGGTGAGCACCGCGGTGAGGTCGCCGTACGCCGCCCCCGCGAGCTCCGCGTGCTGCGCGACCTGGCCGGCGGAGTCGGCCAGGTGAACGACCCGGGCCGGTGTGGTGTCGTCCTTGCCGCCGAAGAGGCCGTAGCCGAGGCGGAAGTCGAGCGGGGTGCCGACGACGACGACGAGGTCGGCGCCGTTGAGGGCCTGTCCGCGCGCCTTGGTCACGAGAAGTGGGTGGCCACCGGGGATGACGCCGCGGCCCATCCCGTTGGTGATGGCCGGCAGGCCGGCGTTCTCGACCAGGTCGAGGGCGGCGTGCTCGGCGCCGTCGGCCCAGACGTCGGTGCCGAGGATGACGACCGGGCGGGCCGCGGCCGCGAGCAGCCGGACCACGGCCGCGATGGCGTCAGGGTCGGGGTCTGCGCCGCGCGACGGACCGACGACCGGCACGACGCCGGAGCCCTGGTTGAAGAACTCGTCCATGGGCACGTCCACGAACACCGGACCGCGGTGCGACGACCCGGCTGCGGTGAAGGCTTCGTGCATGCCCGCGGCGACCTCGGCGGCGGTCGGGATCGTGCGCGACAGCTTGGCGATCGGTGCGATGATCGGCGGCTGGTCGAGCTCCTGCAGCGACCCGCTGCCCCAGCGGTTCTGCGGGGCGCGACCACCGACCACGACCATCGGCGACCCGGCGAACTGCGCCTGGGCGATGGCGCTGATGCCGTTGGTCACGCCCGGCCCCGCGGTCAGCACGGCCAGCCCCGGGCGGCGGGTCAGCTTGCCGGTCGCCTCGGCCGCGAACGCCGCGGTCTGCTCGTGCCGGACGTCGAGCAGCCGCATCGGGGGCTCCGCCTTGACGGCGCCGTCGTACATCGGGAAGACGTGTGCCCCGGACAGGGTGAACATCGTCTCGACGCCGTGTGCCCGGGCAACGGCGACGGCCAGCTCACCCGCGTGGCCGGTCAGCTCGGCCGTCGGTTCATCGGTCATGACCGCACGTTACCGAGGAGTAGGTCAGGACAGGTACGACGGGTTGGTCGCGCGCAGCGCCGCGACCAGCACCAGCAGCAGGTCGGGCCGGATCTCGGGCGGCGAGGGTGCGATGGCGAGCTGGAGGTAGAGCGCCCGCAGGAACGCCTGGGCGTTGGCCGTCGGGAGGAACGGGTCGGTCTCACCGTCGGACGCGTGCTGCGCGCCGGCAGCGATCCGGGCGACCCATGGCTCGACCACGGAGAGCGGCACGACGTTGCGGCGCAGCAACGTCATCGTCGCCAGCGCCATCCTGTCGGCCTCGCCGTGGGCGAAAGGCTCGTCGACGGGGGCCAGCAGGCGGTCGCCGATGACGTCGAGGAGCACCGTCAGCTCGTTGCGGCCCAGATGAGGAGACCGTGCGAGCACCCCGAGGGCGTCGGCGCCGTGGGCGACCGTGTGGGCCCACCCCTTGCCGGGGACGAAGCCACGCAGGTCGCGCTCCCGGAGGTACCAGGAGGCGATGCGGTCGCCCCACTCGAGCAGCTTGCCTGCGGGGAGCAGCCCCTCCTGGTTGTCGCGGTCGATGCACTCGGCCAGCACGAGCACCGAGAACGCGCGGCGAAAGACCGAGTCGGTGCCCTGCTCGCCGAGGCCGACGGTGAGCCCCGCGGCCATGCCGTCGCCCAGCCCGGTGATCAGGTCGTCGTACACGCCGCGGTCGACCCAGGTGGCCAGCGTGGGGTACGCGAGGCCGTCGCGCATGTGCGGGTCGGGGGAGCCCAGCATGGTGGTCAGCTCGGTGGTCAGGTCGGCCAGCGGACGGTCGTCTGGGACCGCGAGGCCGCCGGCCTTCACCTGGCTCCAGTAGGCCCGAGTCATGCGGGACATCCTGCCATTGGCCCTCAGGGGTGGGCCGGTGCGCCCCAGAGGCTTCCGGGCGTCACTACCGTGGGTGCGGTGCCGTCCCTCATCGACCTGGTGCGCAGCCACACGGACCTCGACGAGGAGGACGTGGCTTGGCTGCAGCTGCTGATGGCGGACTGGCAGATCATCGCCGACCTGTCGTTCGCCGACCTGGTGCTCTGGCTGCCGGACCGCGAGGGTCGCGGGTTCTGGGCGGCCGGGCAGATGCGCCCCACGACCGGCCCCACCGCGCTCGTCGACGATGTCGTGGGGACGTTCGTGCCCACCGGACGGCGACCGCTGCTGGACCTGGCCTTCGAGAGCGGGCGGCTGGTCCGCGAGGGAGACCCCGAGTGGCGTGACGACGTGCCCGTGCGGGTGGAGTCGATCCCTGTACGCCGTGGTGACCGGGTCATCGCGCTCGTCGCTCGCAACACCAACCTCCTGGGCGTGCGCACCCCCAGCCGGCTGGAGCTGTCGTACCTCGAGACGGCGGCCGACCTGACGCGGATGATCGCCGACGGCCACTTCCCGAACCTGGGCCAGCGCAGCGACCACGCCGACTCCCCGCGGGTGGGCGACGGGTTCCTCCGGGTGGACGCCGAGGGCCGGGTCGTCTATGCGAGCCCGAACGCGCTCTCGGTGTACCGCCGCCTCGGGCACTCCGGCGACCTCACCGGCCTCGAGCTGGCCTCGCTCACCCGGAGCCTGGTGCCGCCGCTGCACCGCAGCGACGAGGAGACCCTCAGTGCGGTGCTGCTCGGCCGGGCCCACCGCGACACCGAGGTCGGCACCGAGGACGTGGTGCTGATCGTGCGGGCGATCCCGCTGCGCACCGAGGCGGAGCGGCTGGGTGCCCTGGTGCTCCTCCGCGACGTGACCGACCTGCGCCGCCGCGACCGCGAGCTGGTCACCAAGGAAGCCACCATCCGCGAGATCCACCACCGGGTGAAGAACAACCTGCAGACCGTGGCGGCCCTGCTGCGCCTCCAGGCCCGCCGTATCGACGCTCCCGACGCGAAAGCGGCCCTCGAGGAGGCCGTCCGCCGCGTCGGCTCCATCGCGATCGTGCACGAGACCCTGAGCCAGTCGCCCGAGGAGCACGTGGCCTTCGACGAGATCGCGGACCGGTTGGGCCGGATGGTCACGGAGGTCAGCGCGATCGGGGAGCGGGTGCGGGTGCGGCGCACGGGCTCGTTCGGGGTGCTGCCGTCGGAGGCCGCGACCGCGCTGGCGATGGTGCTGACCGAGGTCCTCCAGAACGCCGTCGAGCACGGGTACGACGCCGACGCGACCACGCGCGGCGTGATCGTGGTCAGCGCCCGACGGTTGGTCGGCCGGCTGCACGTGACCATCGAGGACGACGGGCGCGGTCTGCCGGCGGACTTCGACCCCGAGACGAGCATCCACCTGGGCCTGTCGATCGTGCGCACGCTGGTGGAGTCCGAGCTCAACGGGGTGCTGGAGATCGGCGCGGCGCGCGGGCAGGCCGGCGCCCGGGTGTCGCTGGACGTGCCGCAGGACTGAAATCAGGCCGAGGAACGCACCCGGGCACGCGCGTTGCGGCGCTTGAGGGCACGGCGCTCGTCCTCGCTGAGCCCACCCCACACGCCGTGGTCCTGACCAGCCTCGAGCGCCCACGCGAGACACTGCTCGCGCACCTCGCAGCGTCGGCACACCTGCTTGGCCT
>JAICRP010000052.1 GCA_025966445.1 Nocardioides sp. | reverse complement strand
GGCGGCGGCGCGGCGTGTGTGGTGTCGGCGACGAGAGGACCCCCGCACTCGTCATCGGTCGACGGGGCCTGGGTGCACCTCTCGTCGAGCCGACAAACGCTACGTCGTGTGCGGTACGGCAACAAGAGGCCACGCCTTGCTCCGTGACGTCGTGCTGGTGGTGGCCGTCCGATCACGGGGGAGAACCGGGCGGCCACCGGGCGACAGGGTGGCCGACACCACGTGCCCGTGTCCAGGGGTAGACCTGGGGTACCCCGCGCGGTCGGGCGTACGAGGAGCGGTGGTGGCCCGCAGGTCAGCCCCAGCTGCACCCGCAGTGCGGGTGACGTGGCCACTCGCGTCGCGGCAGGACGAGGTCCGTGCCGAGCGTGAGGGTGGCCGACCAGGTCGCCGGCCGGTCGCCCTCGGCGTACGTGGTCAGGTCGCGCACCGCCAGCGCGAGCCCCGCCTGGGCGAGCACGGGGTCACAGGGCGCCGGCGGGTCGTCGCGGTCCTCGAGCTGCTCGAGGACCAGCCCACGCCGCGGGTCGTGCTCGGCGAGGTGGGCGTCGAGACAGCGCAGGCAGGCCGTGGTGCCCGGCACCACGAAGGGCCCGAGCCGGACGCGGTCGGGCAGCAGCGCGACGAGCAGGTGAGTGCGGTCGTCACGCACGAGCCCGTCCACGCGTGAGCGTCGTGGCTCACCGAGCGTGACGAGGAGTGTTGCCGTGGGCCGTCCCTCGGCCGGGTCGGCGAGGACCAGTCCGGCTACTCCCAGGCGCTCGGTCGCGGTGGTGCGCCAGGGATCGGGGGCGTCCACGTCGACGCAGCACCTCGCCCGGGACTCGAGCCGCTCGGTCGCACCGGGGCCGTGGGCCGCGAACACCGCGGCGGTGGCCACCCGGCGGGCGGCGCGGGCAGCCTGCGTGAGGTCCGCTCGCTCGACGACGAGCCCGGCCTGAACCAGGCGGCCGAGCGCGAGACCGGCGGCGGGCGTCAGCGACGCCAGGCCGGCACCGTTCTCGAGGTCGCGCAGGAGACGGCGTACGCCGTCGTCGTCGGGAAGAACGACGCGCGGCTCCTCGATGCCGACCTGCAGGTGGGTGTCGTCGCGGCGGAAGACGCGCAGGCCGGGACGCAGGACCGGACGACTGGAGATGGTTCTCGACACCCTCCGCACGCTGCCACGGGAGCGCCAGGCGCCGGAGGACTCGTCCACAGTCCCGGGCCCTCCACACAGCGGCGCCCCCGACAGGTCGTCGGGGGCGCCGCGTGAGGATCTCGGGTCGTGCTCAGGCCTTGCCGAGGATGCGGTTGAGGTTGATGCCGCACACGGGGCACTTGGCCTTGGCCATCCGGGTGCCCTTGTCGTTCACGTGCACCTCTCCCTCGGCCTCGCGCTTCTCCTTGCACTTCACGCAGTAGAACTCGCCGCTCCAGGTCTCCGCCATGACGGCCTCCTTGCTTATCCAGTTTTCGGTCGTCGCGACGGGGTTTCTTGGGGGAAGCCCGCCGGAAGCCCAGCGTGGGTGCCGCTAGGCCGTTTCCGACCCTACGGCACGCTCGTCTGAGCGTGAAACAGGCGCACCGGAGGGCCTCGGGCGTGTCCTTCCGGCCGAACCGGGCAGGAAACGGCTCAGTAACCTGCCCGGATGACCTCCCACCATCTCCGGGTCGAGCGGCCGAGCCAGGGCGTGGCCCTGCTGCTCCTCGACAACCCCGACCAGCGCAACGCCATGTCGGACGCCATGACCGAGGCCTGGTCGGCCGCCGTCGCGGAGCTCGCCGTCGACCCCACGGTGCGGGTGGTCGTGGTCACGGGCGAGGGCACGGCGTTCTGCTCGGGGGGCGACACCTCCTGGATCGCGAGCGAGCCCGACGCGACCGTCGACGACCTGCGGAGGCGGATGCTCCCCTTCTACCGTGCCTGGCTGGCGATCCGTTCGCTGGAGGTGCCCACCATCGCCGCCGTCAACGGCGCCGCGATCGGGGCCGGGCTGTGCCTCGCACTGGCTTGCGACATCCGGTACGCCGCCACCTCGGCCCGCCTCGGCGCCCCGTTCGTGAGGCTCGGCATGCACCCCGGCATGGCGGCCACCTGGTCGCTGCCCGAGGTGGTCGGTCCCGCCGCTGCCCGTGACCTCCTGCTCACCGGCCGCCTCGTCGGCTCGGAGGAGGCACTGCGGATCGGCCTGGTCTCCCGGGTCATCGACGACGCGACGTTCCGCCACGAGGTGCTCGCCGTCGCCGCCGACGTGGCTGCCACGGCGCCGATCGCCGCCCGGCTCACCAAGCTCGCCCTCGCGGACGGTGGCCACGCGACGTACGACGCCGCCCTGCAGTGGGAGGCCCTCGCCCAGCCCGTGACCCTCGCGACCGAGGACCTCCAGGAAGGCATCCGCGCGGCTCACGAGAAGCGGACGCCTCGGTTCAGGGGGCGGTGAGGAGAGAAGGGGCTCCCTGTCAGCTCGACGACGCTTGCCTTCCCCTTGCGAACGTCGTGTCGATGACTGGGAGCCCCATCTGTCGTCCACGCTAGGTGGCGGCCGGGGAGGGGGTCAACGCGACCGGCGTGTCGCTTGTGGACAACCTGTGGATAACTCTGGGGACAAGCGCCTTGGACCGGTGCAGGAGCGGTGGACAGGTAGCCTCGGAGCGGTTCCGGCTGTGGACAACGCGCGGCGTGCAGGCGGCGTGCAGGCCGCTGACCAGCCACGATGTCGACACGGTTCGTCCACCGGGTGTGGAGAGAAGAAAGTTCGAGGGAGATGGCGGGCTCGTACGAGGGGGGACCGGTCGCGGCCCTGCGCCGGATCGCGTTCCTGATGGAGCGCGGCCGCGAGGAGACCCGGCGGATCCAGGCCTTCCGCAACGCGGCGGCGGTGATCCTGCCGCTGCCGGCCGACGAGGTCGCCGCGCGCGCGGAGTCCGGCACGCTGACGGACCTGGCCGGCATCGGCCCGAGCACGGCGGCCGTGATCGCCGACGCCGTCAACGGTGAGATGCCCGAGCGGCTGGCCAAGCTCGAGGCGGCCTTCGGGCCGCTCGTGAAGGGTGGCGAGGAGCTGCGGACCCAGCTGCGCGGGGACCTGCACTCGCACTCGGACTGGTCCGACGGCGGGTCGCCGATCGAGGAGATGGCGTTCACGGCGATCGAGCTGGGTCACGAGTACCAGGTGCTCACCGACCACTCGCCGCGGCTGACCGTGGCCAACGGGTTGAGCGCCGAGCGGCTGACCCGCCAGCTCGGGGTCGTCGACGCGATCAACGAGCACCTGGCCGGTCAGGGCTTCACGCTGCTCAAGGGGATCGAGGTCGACATCCTCGACGACGGAGCCCTCGACCAGACCGACGAGATGCTGGCCCGGCTGGACGTGCGCGTCGCCAGCGTGCACAGCAAGCTCCGGATGGACGCCGCCCCGATGACCCGGAGGATGATCGGCGCGATCCAGAACCCGCGGACGAACGTGCTCGGTCACTGCACCGGCCGGATGGTGATGGGCAACCGCGGCACCCGGCCGCCGTCGGACTTCGACGCCAAGGCCGTCTTCAAGGCCTGCGTCGAGCACGACGTCGCCGTCGAGATCAACTCGCGACCCGAGCGCCGCGACCCGCCGACCCCGCTGCTCGAGCTGGCACGGGACACCGGCTGCCTGTTCTCCATCGACAGCGACGCGCACGCCCCGGGTCAGCTCGACTTCCTGCAGTACGGCTGCGAGCGCGCCGCCGCGGCCGGCATCGAACCCGACCGAATCGTGAACACCTGGCCGCGCGATCGCCTGCTGGCGTGGGCCAATCGGTGACGGCTGCCGTCGGTGGGCCGACGGCGATACGGTGAGTCCATGCCCCCGGACTCCGAGGTGGAGGTACGCCGTTCGAAGCGGCGCCGCCGTACGGTCTCGGCCTACCGAGAGGGCGACCGCATCATCGTGCTGATCCCGGCCTCGCTGACCCGGCGGCAGGAGGCCGAGTGGGTCGAGACCATGGTCGCGCGGATCGAGAAGTCCGAGGCTCGTCGCCGGCCGACCGACGAGGACCTGCATGCCCGGGCGTCGGCGCTCAGCGACGAGTACCTCGGTGGGCTGGCCGAGCCGGTGTCGGTCCGGTGGGTCGACAACCAGCGGTCGCGCTGGGGTTCCTGCACACCGGGCGACCGCACGATCCGGTTGTCGGCACGGCTGCAGGGGATGCCGTCCTGGGTCGTCGACTACGTGCTCGTGCACGAGCTCGCCCACCTGCTCGCGCCCGGTCACGACGCGGCGTTCTGGGCGTGGGTGGACCGCTATCCGCACGCCGAGAAGGCCAAGGGCTACCTGCTGGGATGGTCGACCGCCGCCCGCATCGACGAGCTGCCGGGCGAGGACGTCGACTGAGGTGCCGATCCGTGACGGGCAGGAAGACGTGCGCCGCGCACGCTGATGCGGCTCAACCAAGACGTTCTCGCGCCCTCCGGACCAGCGTCACCATCTCGTCCTCGAGGCCGTCGGGCAGGGCGCCGACCGGCCACCAGCGGACGTCGAGGGACTCGTCGCCGACCTCGGGCCGGACGCCGGCCGGGGCGCGCGCGGCGAAACGTACGTCGAGGTGGTGCACGTCGCCGCGGGGGTCGCAGAAGCCGACGACGTGCTCGTCGAGGTGCACGGGCTCGGGGTGGAGGTCGAGGCCGGCGACGCCGGACTCCTCGTGCGCCTCGCGCAGCGCCGCCCCGGCGAGCGTGGCGTCACCGGGCTCGAGGTGCCCGCCGAAGGCGAACCAGCGGCGAGCCTTGCGGTGCAGGTTCAGCAGCACCTCGTCACCGCTCGCCGACAGCACGAGGGTGCCGGCGGTCAGGTGGGCGGGGAAGCAGGTCCGCTGCTCACCGTCGGCGAACTCCTCGAGATGCGCGACGTACCTGCCCCGCAACGCCTCCTGGTCGGCCGACGGCGCGACCCAGTCGCGCAGGGTCGCCAGCGCGGCCTGATGCGGATCACGCGTCGGGGTCACGCGTCGGGGTCACGCGTCGGAGCCGGTGTGCCCCGGGTCGTCGGGCTCGTCGGCCTCGTCGTCGGTGCCGGCGTGGCCCTCGCCGTCGAGCATGGCCAGCAGCGCCGCGTCGAAGTCCTCCTCGGACATCTCCTCCGGCGCGGAGGCACCCTCGCGGAAGCCGAGCGGGTCGTCGAGGTCGGCGGCCGTCGGCAGCAGCGCGGGATTCATCCACACGCCGTCGCGGGCCTCGGTGCCCTGGCGCGTGCGGAGCGAGCCCCACAGCGTCGCGGCGTCGCGCAACCGGCGCGGGCGCAGCTCGAGCCCGACGAGCGCGGCGAAGGTGTCCTCGGCGGGGCCGCCGGCCGCGCGGCGGCGGCGTACGGCCTCGGCGAGCTTGGTGGCGTTGGGCATCCGCTCGACGGTGGCCTGGCTCACGACCTCGTCGACCCAGCCCTCGACGAGGGCGAGGGTGACCTCGAGCCGGTCGAGGGCGGCCTGCTGCTCGGGCGACTTGTCCATCTCGAACATCCCGCCCTCCATCAGCTCGCGCAGGGAGTCGGGGTTGTTGATGTCGATGCCGCGCATCTTCTCCTCCATCGAGCTCTGGAGGTTCGCGGTGTTGACCTCGATGCCGGTGGCGTAGTCGGCCACCGCGCCCAGCAGGTGCTCGCGCAGCCACGGAACGTGGGCGAACAGCCGCTGGTGGGCGGCCTCGCGCAGGGCGAGGTAGAGGAGCACGTCCTCCTCGCTGACGTCGAGACCGGCGGCGAAGTCCTTGACGTTCTCCACCACGATCGCGGCCTTGCCCGTGGCGCCCAGCGGAAGCCCGACGTCGGAGGCGCTGAGCACCTCGCCGGCCAGGGCCCCGAGACCGGAGCCGACCTGGGAGGCGAGCATGGCGCCGACGGCCTTGCCGAGCATCCCCATGATCGGTGCCGCCATGGCCTGCGCCTCGCCGCCGGGCAGGGCGTTGCCGATGCCGGCCACCGACGACTCGGCGATCGGCTCGACCAGCCGCTTCCACCGGTCCAGAGTGCCGACGAGCCACTCCGCGCGGCTCCAGGCCGCGGTGGACTGCACGCCGGACGCGAACTCGGTGGTCTCGTCCAGCCACAGGTCGGCGAGCCGGACCGCGTCGGCGACCTGCTCGTGCTGCTTCTGCGAGGGCGACGGGTCCTGCTCCTGCGCCACGGCCCTGCGGGCCATGTCGAGGGCGGCGTCCCAGTTCAGGGCGCCGTCGTACGGCTGCATCATCGCCTGGATCTGGCCGAACAGCGCGCCGAGGTCGGGCATGCCGGCCCCGCCGGCACCGCCCTGACCGAACAGGGCGCCGAAGTTGCCGCCCATGTTGGCGAAGAACTGCTCGAAGGGCGTGCCCTTGAACGGGTTGTCGTCCCGGTCGGGAACATCGTCACCCGGGGTGTTCGTCATGCCTCAACGGTACGGCGTGCCCCTAGCCACGCCCTAGGGTGAGAGCCGTGGACGTGCTGCGCCTGGTCGACATCCGCGACACCCCGCTCGACCTGGACGAGGTGATGGGTGCGCTCGACGACGCCACCTCGGGCGGGGTGACGGTGTTCGTGGGGCGGGTCCGCGACCACGACGGGGGCCAGGGCGTGACGGGCCTCGAGTACTCCGCCCACCCGAGCGCGCTCGGCACCCTGCGCGATGTCTGTGCGCAGGTGGCGTCGACGTACGACGTCACGGCGCTCGCCGCCGTGCACCGCACCGGCACCCTCGCGATCGGTGACATCGCCGTCATCTGCGCGACCGCGACCGGACACCGAGGCGAGTCCTTCGAAGCAACCCGGGCGTTGATCGACACGCTCAAGGACGAGGTGCCGATCTGGAAGCACCAGTCCTTCGCCGACGGCACCGAGGAGTGGGTCGGCTCCCCGTAGGCGAGCCTGCGCGGCGTCGCGCGTCGCGCTCCCTACCCTCGGACGAGTGGAGATCCTCCTCTGGCTCGTCCCTCCCGCCGTCGTGACGCTGCTCGCGATGGCCTGGGTGTCGTGGCTCGGTCGCGAGGGGCGCGGCGAGGTCGACCGCGAGGAAGCCGTGCGGCGGCTCACCACGGCCATGGAGAAGGACCTTCCGGGTGCCCGTCGACCCCGACCGGCACCGGTGCACGACCGCAGCACGGGCGTCGCCGTCCGGCGCTCCACCCGTCGCGCGTCCTGACGGACGACGGTTGGGGGGCGGATGAGAGGCTTGCCCGCATGACCCAGCGGACCACGGCCGGCCTGGTCGCCGTGCTCCTGCTCGGTGCCCTCGTCGCCTGGACCGTCTTCAAGCCCATGCCCTACGTCACCTACGAGCCGGGACAGACCCTGAACGTGCTCGGCGAGAACGACGGCAAGGAGATCATCCAGGTCTCCGGGGCCGAGACCTTCCGCGACGGCGGCGAGCTGCGGATGACCACGGTGCTGGTGTCCACGCCCGGCGCCCGGCTCGACCTCTTCACCTTGATGACCGACTGGATGAACCCCGAGAAGGCCGTCTACCCCTACGACTCCGTGTACGCGCCGGACACGACGCCGGAGGAGGACCGCGAGGAGGGTCAGGTCGACATGGTCACCTCGCAGGATGCCGCCACCGCGGTGGCGCTGCGCGAGCTCGGCTACGAGGTCACGCCCGTCATCGAGGTCACGGCCGTGACGCCGGACACGCCGGCCGACGGCGAGCTCGAGGTCCGCGACATCCTGCTCGAGGTGGGCGGCATCCCGATCAAGAGCGCCGAGGACGTGGCGAAGGCCGTCAGCGAGGCCCCGAAGGGCAAGCCCATCCCGTTCAAGGTCAAGCGCGGCGGCAAGGACGGCAAGATCGTCGAGACCGAGATCACGCCGACGAACATCGACGGTGCCCAGCGCGTCGGCATCCGGATCGGGATCGGCTACGAGTTCCCGATCGACGTGACGGTCAACATCAGCGACGCGATCGGCGGACCCAGCGCCGGGCTGCTGTTCTCCCTGGCGATCTACGACACGCTCACCCCCGGCTCGCTGACCGGTGACCAGATCGTGGCCGGCACGGGCACCATCGACGAGAAGGGCAGGGTCGGCCCGATCGGTGGCATCCAGCAGAAGATCGTGGGCGCGCGCGACGACGGAGCCGAGCTCTTCCTGGTGCCGCCGGACAACTGCGAGGACGCGCTGGGTGCTCGCAACGGCGACATGCGTTTGGTGAAGGCCGTCACCATGCATGCAGCGGCGCAGGCCATCGAGAAGTGGGTCAAGGACCCCGACGCGAAGTTGCCGACCTGCGCGAGCACGACCGAGAGGAAGGCAGCGGGATGACCGGCGAGACTGGGCCGCTCGACGAGCTCATCGACGGCGTCGACCCCGCGCTGGCCTCCGCGGTGCTCGAGATCGAGCAGCACATCGCCACCTCGGGCTGGGACCAGCCCGCCCGCCTGTACGCCCTGGTCCCGACCGCCGAGCTCGTCGAGAAGGAGCCGGCGCTCGCCCACGCGATGGGGCTCGACGAGGCCGCGGCCGCCGGGTCGTTGACCGCGGTCGAGCAGGACCGGATCGGCGCGGACACCGACCTGGAGCGTTCGCTCGAGTCGATCGCCTGGCCACCCGGAGTGGCCGGCTGCGCGGCCGTGGTCGAGCGCTTGGTGCTGCCGCCCGACGCCGAGTCGGCGGTGCTCGACGCCGTGCTCGACGACCCGGAGCGAGCCACGGCGTACGCCCGCGAGCACCCCGACCGGCAGGACGTGCGCATCGTCGCGGGCGCCACCCGCGCCGGGTCGACGTACTGCGCCCTGCGACTGCGCGCCGCGGACGAGGACCAGTCGGTGCTCACCGGCGCCCAGCTGGTGCCGGGCCTGCTGGCCCTGCTGCGCCAGACCCTCGACGACACCGACGACACCGACGACACCACCGACCTTGCTGAGGACTTCCGACCATGAGTGATCGGTTCGACGACGACGTGCACGAGGAGGCGGTCGCGCCCGGGCGCCCGCAGAGCCGATCGCGCGCGCTGCTCATCACCGGCCTGGTGCTGGTGCTGGCGTTCTTCGCCCTGACGACGTTCTCGTCGATCTACACCGACCGGCTCTGGTACCGCTCCGAGGGCTACGGCGACGTGTTCTCCAAGCTGTTCTGGACCCGGACCGGGCTGTTCCTCGTGTTCGGCGTGCTGATGGCCGCTGCCGTCGGCGCCAACATGTACCTCGCCCACCGCTTCCGGCCGTTCTTCCGCCCCGACTCCCCGGAGCAGGCCGGCCTGGAGCGCTACCGCGACGCCGTCCTGCCGGTCCGCGGCTGGTTGCTCGCCGGGGTCTCGGCCGTGATCGGTCTGTTCGCCGGCACCGCCGCGGCGGGGGAGTGGCGCACCTACCTGCTCTGGGCCAACCGTACGGACTTCGGTCGCAGCGACCTGTTCTTCCGCAAGGACATCGGCTTCTACGTCTTCGAGCTGCCCTGGCTGCACTACCTCGTCAACTTCCTGATGGCCGCGCTGATCATCTCGCTGCTGGCCGCGGCGACCGTGCACTACCTGTACGGCGGCATCCGGCTGCAGACGCCCGGCGACCGCCTGACCGGCGCCGCCCAGGTGCAGTTCTCGGTGCTGCTCGGCCTCTTCGTGCTCGTCAAGGCCGCCGACTACTGGCTCGACCGCTACGACCTGGTGAGCGCGTCCGGCAAGCTCATCGACGGCATCACCTACACCGACGACCACGCGGTGCTGCCGGCCAAGAACATCCTGCTCGGCATCGCCGTCATCTGCGCCGTGCTCTTCTTCCTGAACATCTGGCGGCGCACCTGGACCCTCCCGTCGGTGGGTCTCGCGCTGCTCGTGCTGTCGGCGGTCCTGCTCGGGATGATCTGGCCCGGCATCGTGCAGGCCTTCCAGGTCCGGCCCACGGAGCCGGACAAGGAGGCGCCGTACATCGCCAACAACATCAACGCGACCCGGCAGGCCTACGACCTGCAGGACGTCGACCTGACGACCTACACCGGGACCGGAATCGGCTCCAACGACCAGGAGAAGGTGCTCGCCGACACGGCATCGGTGCCGCTGGTCGACCCGCAGCTGGTGCACCAGTCGTTCGAGCAGATCCAGCAGGTGCGGTCCTACTACTCCGTCGCCGACGTCCTCGACGTCGACCGCTACAACATCGACGGCACCGACCGTGCCCTCGTGCTCGGCGCTCGCGAGCTCGACCAGAACGGTCTGCCCGACGACGCCCGCAACTGGTCCAACCTGCACACCGTCTACACCCACGGCAACGGCATCATCGCGGCGTTCGCCAACCAGCGACCCGCCGACGACAGCGCCGAGGGCACCGAGATCCAGTGGGCCGAGGGCCAGCAGGCCAACCAGAACGCGCTGTCCGAGGCGACCGGCGGCTACCAGAGCCAGGTCTACTACGGCGAGACGAGCCCGGACTACTCCATCGTCGGCAAGCTACCGGGAGCCCCGGACGTCGAGCTCAACCTCGGTGGGGAGGCCGACAGCAGCGAGTCCACGACGTACGCGGGCAAGGGCGGCGTCCCCGTCGGCAGCCTGTTCCACAAGATCCTGTACGGCGTGAAGTTCGGCGACGCGAACTTCCTGCTGTCCGAGCGGGTCAACGAGAACAGCAAGGTGCTCTACATCCGCAACCCGCGTCAGCGCGTGCAGAAGGTCGCGCCCTGGCTGACGGTCGACTCCGACGCCTACCCCGCGGTGGTCGACGGGCGCATCCTCTGGATCGTCGACGGCTACACGACGACCGACCGCTACCCGCTGGCGGAGAAGGAGTCGATCGACACCATGACCGACGACTCCCTCAGCCAGGCCAACAACCTGCCGATCGTGCCGACCGACCAGATCAACTACATGCGCAACGCGGTCAAGGCGACGGTCGACGCCTACGACGGCACCGTGCGGCTCTACGAGTGGGACACCGACGACCCGATGCTGAAGGTGTGGCGAGACGCGTTCCCCGGCACGGTCCTCGACCGTGAGCAGATGCCCGATCAGCTCATCAGCCATCTGAGGTACCCCGAGGACCTCTTCAAGGTGCAGCGGTACCAGTTCGCCAAGTACCACGTGACCGACCCCGGCGCGTTCTACCAGAAGAACGCCTGGTGGGTCGTGCCGAAGGACCCCGAGCGCCCCACCAAGCTCCAGCCTCCCTACCGGTTGTTCGTCGAGGACCCGGACACCGGCGTGGACAACTTCGCGCTCACCTCGGTCTACGTGCCGTACGAGAAGAACAACCTGGCCGCATTCGTCTCGGTGGACTCCGACGCGACCTCGCCGACGTACGGGCGGATCAAGGTGCTCCAGCTGCCCAACGAGAACACGCCCGGCCCGGGCAACATCGCCAACGAGATGCAGTCGGACCCCGACGTCACCGAGGCCCTGCTGCCGCTGCAGCAGGGTGGCGCGTCACGGGTGACGTACGGCAACCTGCTGACGCTGCCGGTCACCGGCGGGCTCATGTACGTGCAGCCGATCTACGCGACCCGTCAGCTGTCCGACGCCAGCTACCCGATCCTGAGGTACGTCACCGTCTCGTACGGCGACAAGGTCGGCATCGGCAGCACGCTCGAGAGCGCGATCATCGACGTCCTCGGCGGCGACACGACACCCCCACCCACGGACGGGGGCACGGACAACCCGCCCACCGACGACTCCGGCAACGTCCCGACCCGGGTGCGGAACCTGCTCGACCAGGCCGAGGAGTCCTTCCAGGCCGCCGACGAAGCGTTCGCGGCCGGCAAGGTCGGCCAGTGGGCCACCCTTGTCGAGGAGGGTCGCGCGAAGGTCGACGAGGCCATTCGCATCCTCAACGAGACCGACGGGCCGACCGACGGGCCGACCGACGGGCCGACCGACGGGCCGACCGACGGGCCGACCGATGGGGCCACTCCGAGCGCCGAGGAGACGCCCGCCGAGTGACCGACCCTCGATTTGGGTGGCCCTGCGCCGTGGAGTAACGTGGGCGTCACCGACGCGGGGTGGAGCAGTTCGGTAGCTCGCTGGGCTCATAACCCAGAGGTCGCAGGTTCAAATCCTGCCCCCGCTACGAGTTCCAAGAGGTCAGAGGCGGTTCCCGGAGAGATCCGGGAGCCGCCTCTGACTGTCTTTGACTCGCCGGCTACCGGCCTGTCGCCGCGAACGGGTCATCAAGCCACGGATCGGTCGTGGGACAGCACCAGAGACCCAGAGGTCGGCGTGCATGAGGCGGCCGACGAGGCTCACGGTGGGCGCGGCCGTTGCGTCGGAACATTCAGGCAGCGAGCCGCGGCAGGGGTTGTGGCCGGCGAATCCCGGCATCTCGTGCGGCCCGCACTCGTAGTCATGGCCGCCGTCGTCCGCGGCCTCGACAACGTCGAGCTACGCACGTGGGGTCGGTCGCGCGCCCGCTTGCGAGCCCCTCCGGTAGCCCTGTCCACCTGTGGAACCAACCGCGCTGGGAGGCTACCCGTGACGCCTGCGACGTAGTGTCGAAGCTGCCATCTCGGATTCGGTGAACGGTGTCCACCATGAACGGTCTGAGCCTCGGGATCCCCGGGGTCGGAGCTGTCAGCCCAGGAACGCACTTCTGCGCGCTGTACTCGGGCCCGGCCGAGCGCGACCGGCTGTTTTTCCCCTTTCTCGAGGAGGGGCTGCGCCACGGCGACAAGTGCCTGTGCCTGATCGACGATGTCGAGCCGGCGCTGGTCCGGGATCGGGCCGTGGGACAACACGGCCGGTGTACTCCCGACGATCGGCACAGCTCGACGTCGCGACGTACGAAGTGGTTCGGTCAAGCGCGTCGCCTCCGCCGTCGGCGAGGGCTCGGTCGCGGTCCGCCACGTCCACGAGTTCCTGGAAGCCGAGGGACGTCGATGAGGGGCCGCCCACCAAGTAGGCACGAAACCAGGAGGAACACATGACCTACAAGGTCGGCTACTTCGTCGGCAGCCTGTCATCGACGTCGATCAACCGCATCCTGTCCAAGGCCCTCATCCGGGTGGCGCCCGACGACCTGGAATTCAGCGAGATTCCGATCGGCAACCTGGCCTTGTACAGCCCGGACTTCGACAACGACTACCCGCCTGAAGCCAAAGCGCTCAAGGCTTCGATCGCTGCCGTGGACGCGATCCTCTTCGTCACCCCCGAGTACAACCGTTCCATCCCCGGAGCGTTGAAGAACGCGATCGACTGGGCGTCCCGACCATGGGGAGAGAACTCCTTCGACCACATCCCAGCCGCGGTGATCGGCGCCTCCATCGGCCAGATCGGCACCGCCATGGGCCAGCAAAGCCTGCGCGGTGTGCTCAGCTTCTGCAACGCCCGCCAGATGACCTCACCCGAGGCCTACATCCAGTACTCCCCAGATGTCTTCGAGAACGACGGCGAGGTCACCAACGACTCCACCAAAGAGTTCCTCCGCGCCTACATGGCCGAGTTCCGCACCTACATCGGCATGGTCCTGACCGTCCTGCCACGCCGGCAGGAGAGCGACGACGCGCAAGGCGAGCCCTCTGGCGATGACGACGGCAGTTAGGGACGACCGGCGGATCGAGCCCACTCCCTCCGTAGACCATCACGAAGCCGGGGGAGAGGCGGCCCCCGGCCCAGGGGTGAGTGTGCCCCCAGCCGCGGGTGACGAGGTCGGCGTTCGTGCGTGGCTCGCGCGCCACGATCGTGTCGGACGACCCTGACAAGCGCTGGTCACCCCTTCCGCACGCTCTGACGCGATTCCTGCCGATACGTGTAGGCGGCGGCCCGGACCACGTCGTCGCTCTCCAGACCCGCCCCGAGAGCGCCGCCCAGTGTTGCGAGTGAGCTTGTGAGCCACGCCAGCTTCATGTAGTCGCCAACTCGCACGGCATGCCCGATGCCTTCCTCGAGCAGCTGTGCAGGCACCAGAACCGGTGAGGTCACGAGTGCGAGCAGAAGCAGTGCGGCGTAGAGGAAGAGCACACCCAGAACGACCGTTGCCGCGGTAGCCAGGTTGAAGAGGGTTACCTGCTTACGACCGACCGGATGCGACGTGTGTTCCCACAAGCCGGCCCCCGCGATCAGCGCGACCGTGATCCCGGCGACAGACCCCATCGCGATCGCCGAGAGTCGGATCCAGCCGAGCGCGGCGCTCAGCTGCCAGATGTCGGGGGTGACGAGGGCGAACACCCCCGTTGCCAGAGCGGCGGTCAGCGCTCTCGAGAGTCCGATCGCAAGTCTCCACGGCTGGTTGGCCCGGATCATTCCGATCAGTAGTCGCAGGTTCCCGCTGAGGACTCTCGCGGTGAACACCACGCTGCCGTCTCCGTCCGGCCGCTGGCTCCTTCCGAGCTCGCTGGCGCGGCGTCCGAGACCAGCGACACGGCCCGAGAGGGCGTGGTCCGCCGTGTCCCCGAGCAAGGTGCGCACGAGCCCGACGACCGTGTCAAAGGTGCGTCTACGCAGTCCGATGGCGCCGAGCGCCGGTAGGCACACGACAGCCACGCCGTGCAGAGGACTCGCGTGAGCCACCACCGGACGCCGGTGAACCTTCAGTGGCAAGTCGGTGAGACAGACGACCAAGTCCCATCCTTCCTTCAACAGCCGGTCCCTTGCCGCGGCGACGATGGCGGCGTCATCGGAAGGTGGATACACGAGGGCGTCGACCACGGTGGACACCCGCCACTGGACGGTGGGCAGGTGCAAACTCAGCTCGGCGTGCAGGTCGTCGGCGAGGGTCGATGCAATCTCAGTGGCCGAACCCGGCGCCGAGATGAGTCCGATCGCCACCTCGTCCGTGCTCATCGGGAAGCGGCCGGGCTGCGCCGATGGTTTCGACCTGCGTCCGTCATTGTGCGAGTCTCGGATCACCCCGTTGCGTGAAGCAAGAGAGACGGTCTCGTTTGAGACGCTTCGTCGGGCCCCGGCATGCCGC
This sequence comes from Nocardioides sp., assembly GCA_025966445.1. GTDB lineage: Bacteria > Actinomycetota > Actinomycetes > Propionibacteriales > Nocardioidaceae > Nocardioides. Next base: position 447 of record JAICRP010000052.1, on the reverse strand, counting down.
CCCACCCGGACGCCTCGATTCCCGGCCATGGTCTCAGGTGCCGGGTCGCCGACCGCGCGCTGCGGCACCACCGACACAGTCCCAGGTGAAGCGCGATCGCCCCGGCGCGTCGACGGCGCAGCCCAGCCTCGTGCCGCGGTCCAGGCGTCCTCATGTTGTCTCGGGAGGTTGCACGCGATGTCCGCGTAGCCTGCCGCACGAAGGAACGAGACCTCGGGGCCCACGACGAGCGCGATGGAGGCGATCGTCGCGACCATGAGGCGCCACCAGGACAAGGAGCCGGCCAGTAGCCACACCGTGGAGTTGATCGGGGCGGCCGCGACCTGCCCATGCCACCTCCTGGCGCGCCGGGGCCCTTCGCCCAGAGTGACCCGGACATGGTGGAGCCGATGCTCACCGCCGCAGGCTGGTCCGGGACGTCGCCTTCGAGTCCGTCGACCGTGGCGT
>JAICRP010000078.1 GCA_025966445.1 Nocardioides sp. | reverse complement strand
GAGCTCGCCCTGCTCGCCGCTGATCATGGCGTTCTGGACGCTGAAGACCCCGTGCGCCCCCGCGCAGGCTCGGCGCATGTCGTCAGCGCTGGCCATGTCCGCCCGGACAATGTCGGCGCCGAACAACGCCAACCGTCGTGCCTGCTTGGACTCGGGTGAGCGCGTCACACCCCGAACGTGATAACCCTCCGCGAGCAGATGCCGCGCTACCGCGCCGCCTTGTCGCCCTGTCGCTCCCGTTACGACGATGACACGGTCCTGGCCTGCCATACCTGGAGTGTGCCTCTGACCTCCCATGAGAGCGAGACACCTCAGTGTGATCACTCCTGACCACCAGCCATGGCCGTGAGCGTCGCGGGGTACGACGTTTAGCGGCGGTATGACGCGGGTCGGTCGTCAGTCGTCGTCGGTTGGGACGCGGTACTCGATGCCGTAGTGCGCGGCGATCAGTGACGTGGTCTCACAGCCCCAGCTTGTGCGCTCGGCAATCGGTACGGGCTCGTCTAGGTCCGAATCGCACTCGCCCTCCCCGGACCCGCAGTCGCGGTGCAGGGCAACAATGCTGCGGGCCAGGGGATCATTGATGGCGTTGAGTCGACGCAAAGCGTTCAACCATTCGCTCAAGGAGCCAGGCCGGTCGTCGATCTCGTGAACGACATCCATGTGGAAGCGTTGGCTAGCTTCCTCGTCATAGACGTATTTGGTCATGGGCGAACGGTAAGGCAGGTAGATCCCGCACGCCTCGAAATCGTCACTGGTCAACCGGGTGGCGACACGTACGCGCCGAAGTGACGCGCGAAGCCGCCGTCAAGCGATCGCCGCCGCGACCACGTCCGACAGCTCGAAGCACTCGGCTATCGAGTCACCCTCGAATCCGCCGCCTGAGCCAGAACACCGCACCGATTCCCGGCTCCGCCGGGAGCTGCCGCCTGCCCACTCACCTGCATTTTCGGACTAGACACTGGGCTGGGCAGGGGTCGCTCGCCCGTGGCGCGGCGAAACTGGGCCTCAGCCGTACTTACCTACATGCGGTCAACGTGGACGAGTTGCGCTGTCATCGTGCACAGCGGGCGGGATGAGACGACCGTGAAGTCACCCGTCGCCCGGATGCTCGCCAAGCTCGGCGTACGCACCGCGTCCAAGCAGTCGTGCTCGCCTACGAGTCAGGCTTCGTACGCAGCGGGCAGTGCCTGATCGCTAGCGCGGTCGGGCGGAGCAAGGGTCGTGCGTCGACGCGCGAGGTTGTGTAGTTCCGAGACGACGTGGATGGCGGAGGTCCGCTCACGCCATACGGAGACCTGACACCATCGCCAACGCCGTCGTGGTTCTCGCCCGACCGTCCCGAGCACCCAGTCGTCGACACGTCGATGCTCAGAGGTTGCGTCACTGCTGGGTGGTCGCTGAGGAGCACGGCCGTGTGCCGGCGCTGCTGTTGGAGTGGCGGGAGACGCCGTCGGGGTGGGAGGGCCGCGTCGTGCGCCCCGTGCTCGACCTCGAGGCGAGACCTGGTGGCCGCGCGGGGAGTGCTGCCCGCCGAGCAACTCGAGCAGGCATGCGGTCGCGGGCCCGAGGCGCCGCGCTCGCTGGTATAGGCCGGCGCGGCTTGTGGCTCGGCGGACGCGTAGCCGCGTTCGGGTCGCCTCGTTGAGGTGGAAACGCGGGCGTCCCCATGGCGCCCGGCGCTCCACCACTCCCCACGGTCTGTGGTCTCGCAGACGAGGGTCGCCGTCAGGTTTCCTCCGGCGGACGGCGACCCTCGTCGCCTGCACCTGCCCCTGGCTGCGGAAGCCATGCGACGGGAACCACGCTGGAGCCGCGAGGAGTACTGCCCCACCCGCCGAGCCGGTTAGTGGGGACAGTTGAGTCGTCGCGGCATACCGTCGAATGTGGATCGGGCCCTCGAGATCGACGCGACCTCAGACGTCGCAGACCCGGACGAGGGCGACCTCACCACCGGTGGCCTCGTGGCCCTCGCGGCGGTCGTTCGCCGCGCATGCACGAACCAATGGCGGGCTGCATGAAAATGGCTACAAGCATGGCTACAACGACGGACACGGAAGAACCCCTGACCCTCGTTTCTCCAGGTCAGGGGCTCTCGATGTACGCCATGAGGGACTTGAACCCCCAACCCGCTGATTAAGAGTCAGCTGCTCTACCAATTGAGCTAATGGCGCGCGGTGCAGCGACGACAAGGTTACCCGTGGGCCCGTGCTGGGTGAAATCGAGGTCGGGACGGCTCACGCACGCCTGCGGGAATGTTCAACATTCAACTACTGTTGACCGAAGAGACTGCAGACAGCAGCACCCGAGGAGGATCCGATGCCCGCCGTGACCGTTGCCGACCCGACCACCCTGCCCCGACTCACGGCGCCCGGTCTCGGCGACCAGGCGCGCCCGGTGTGGCAGGTCACCACCGCGCCGAGCGGGTACGAGGGGGAGGGGTTCCCCGTCCGACGCGCCTTCGCCGGCATCGACATGGCGCTCCTCGACCCGTTCATCATGATGGACCAGATGGGCGAGGTGGACTACGCGCCAGGCGAGCCGAAGGGCACGCCGTGGCACCCGCACCGGGGTTTCGAGACCGTCACCTACATCATCGACGGCGTCTTCGACCACCAGGACTCCCACGGCGGCGGCGGCTCGATCACCAACGGCGACACGCAGTGGATGACGGCGGGCGCGGGGATCCTCCACATCGAGACCCCGCCCGAGTGGCTGGTGCAGTCGGGTGGGCTGTTCCACGGCATCCAGCTCTGGGTGAACCTGCCGCGCTCGGACAAGCTCGCGAACCCGGCGTACCAGGACATCGGCTCCGGCCAGGTGCAGCTGGTGACGTCGTACGACGCGGGGTCGCTGGTCCGCGTGATCGCGGGCGAGGTCGACGGTCACCGCGGCCCGGGGTCGACGCACACGCCCATGTCATTGGTGCACGCCACCATCGAGCCGGGCGCACGCCTGGACCTGCCGTGGAACAACGAGTTCAACGCGCTCGTCTACGTGCTCGCCGGCGCCGGCACCGTGGGTGTCGACGCGCAGCCGGTCCGGATGGGGCAGGCCGCGGTGTTCGGCAGCGGCGACTACCTGACGATCGCCGCCGGCGAGCGCCAGGAGAGCCGCACCCCCGCCCTGGACGTGATCGTCGTCGGCGGCCAGCCCATCCGTGAGCCGCTCGCGTGGGCCGGCCCGTTCGTGATGAACACCAAGGACGAGGTGCTGACCGCCTACGAGGACTTCCAGAAGGGCCGGTTCGGTCACATCCCGGCTCACTGAACCGGCTCACCGATCCGGCTCACAGCTTGCCCGACCCTCGTCGGCGTAGCCTTGACGGCATCCCCTCGTTATCGAGGCAGCCCCGCCCGGAACCTCTCACCCGGGCGGGGCTGTCACGTACTGGGGTGAGTGACGGGACTTGAACCCGCGACATCCGCGACCACAACGCGGCGCTCTACCAGCTGAGCTACACCCACCATGAGGCCCCGGTTGTCCGTGTGGGAGCTCCAGGGCCGCGAGAAGTCTAGACGGATCCTGTGGCGTCCTCGGAATCGTGGGTCGCCACCCGGTCGCCGGTGAGCCCGGTGAGCGCGCCGCCGTGCTTGGCGGCCAGCTCCTTGACGGCGTCGCTGTCGGGCCCGGGCGGGGCCACGAACACCGCCTCGCGGTAGTAGCGGAGCTCCTCGATGCTCTCCTGGATGTCGGCCAGCGCGCGGTGGTTGCCCCGCTTGGCAGGCGCGTGGAAGTAGGCGCGCGGGAACCAGCGCCGCGACAGCTCCTTGATCGAGGAGACGTCGACGATCCGGTAGTGGAGGAACGCCTCGAGGGTGCCCATGTCTCGGTTCAGGAACGAACGGTCGGTGGCGACCGTGTTGCCGGCCAGCGGCGGCCGGCTGCCGTCGGCGCAGTGCTGCTTGATGTAGGCCAGCACCTGGGCCTCGGCGTCCGCGAGGGTGAGCCCGGCGTCCAGCTCGTCCAGCAGGCCGGAGCGTTCGTGCATCGTCCGTACGTACGGGTCCATCTGCGCCACGGCCTCGACCGGAGGCTTGATGACGATGTCGATGCCGTCACCGAGGACGTTGAGGTCGAAGTCGGTGACCAGGGCCGCCACCTCGATCAGGGCGTCGGCCACGATGTCGAGACCGGTCATCTCGCAGTCGATCCAGACGAGTCGGTCGCTCACGAGAGGCCACCCTACCCATGCCGGCGGGTCCCGATACCTCCTCAGGATCCACTCAGCGGCGCCGCCTAGGCTGCGGCGTGTGAAGGGCGGGGTGCAGGAGTGGTTCGGCACCCTCGCGCGACTGCTGGTCGGCGGGGTGTGGCTGGTGGCCGGTGCCATCAAGGTGCCGGACGGCGCCGAGAGCGTCCGCGCCGTGCGCGCCTACCGGATCCTCCCCGAGGCCGTCGTGCCGACCGTCGGTCACGTGCTGCCGGCCGTGGAGATCGTGGTCGGGCTCGCCCTGATCGTCGGGGTGCTCACGCGGGCGATGGCCCTCGTCTCCGCGCTGCTGTTCGTGGCTTTCATCATCGGCATCTCCTCGGCCTGGTCGCGAGGCCTCCAGATCGACTGCGGCTGCTTCGGCGGCGGCGGCTTCGACGCGGACGCGACGGCGAAGTACCCCTGGGAGATCGCCCGCGACGTCGGCCTGCTGCTGCTGTCCCTGTGGCTGGTCTGGAAGCCCCGCACCCGCTTCGCCCTCGACTCGCTGCTGTTCCGACGCCCGACCCCCGCACCCGAGAGGTCCGACCATGCCGAACGATCGACCACCGTCCACGGCTGAGCGCGCGGCCGCTGCCGTGCGCGAGCAGGAGCGCGCCGAGCGCCGTCGCCAGTTCCTGATCGTGGGAGCCGTGGTGGCCGTGCTGCTCCTGATCGGCGGCCTGACCGCGTTCGCGATCGGCCGGGGTGACCCGACCGGCGAGGCGCTCGACGCGAGCAGCACTCCGGCGAACACCGACGGGTACGCCGTCGTGGTCGGCGACGCGGACGCGCCTGTGACCATGAGGTTCTACGAGGACCCGCAGTGCCCGATCTGCCAGCAGTTCGAGGCCGCCGTCGGCGAGCAGGTCCAGACCGCGATCTCCGAGGGCAAGGTCCAGGTCGCCTACCACGTGGTCTCGTTCCTCGACGATCGCTCGGAGAACGAGTACTCGTCGCGGGCGGCCAACGCCCTGTACGTGGTGGCCGACGCCGCCGGGCCCGACGTCTTCGCCAAGTACCACGCCCTCCTCTTCGAGAACCAGCCCGCCGAGGGCACGGCCGGGCCCGACGACGACCAGCTGATCGCCTGGGCCGTGGAGGCCGGCGCCGACGAGGAGGCCGTCCGAGCGGGCATCGAGGACAAGGTCTTCGAGCAGTTCGTCACCAACGCCACAGACCAGATGTCCAAGGACGGCGTCAACGGCACGCCGGGCGTCTTCATCGACGGCGAGATGCAGCCCGACCCCGGCACCGCGGTGAACGCCGTGCTGCAAGCGATCCAGTGAGCCGGGACCTGACGGACTTCATCACGGGCCTGCCGAAGGCCGAGCTGCACGTGCACCACGTCGGCTCGGCGTCGGCCCGGATCGTCGGCGAGCTGGCCGAGCGTCACCCGGGCGTGGTGCCGAGCGACCCCGACCAGCTGCGCGACTTCTTCGCCTTCCGCGACTTCGCCCACTTCGTCGAGGTGTACCTCTCGGTCGTCGACCTGATCCGCACGGCCGACGACATCCGGTACCTGACCTACGAGGTCGCCCGCGAGATGGCCGAGGGTCAGCGGGTGCGGTACGCCGAGCTGACGTGCACGCCGTACACGTCGGTCCTGCGCGGCGTCCCGATCGAGGCCTACACCGAGGCGATCGAGGACGCGCGGACCGCGGCGGAGCGTGACTTCGGCCTCGTGCTCCGCTGGATCTACGACATCCCGGGGGAGAGCGGCCTGCCGGCGGCCGACGCCACGCTGGAGTACGCCCTCGAGCACCGCGTCGACGCGCTCGTCGGGTTCGGTCTCGGCGGGCCGGAGATCGGCGTGCCGCGGGCGCAGTTCCAGCCGCACTTCGACGCAGCCCGCGCGGCCGGTCTGCACAGCGTGCCGCACGCCGGCGAGACGACCGGTCCGGAGACCATCTGGGAGTCGCTGCGCCTGCTCGGCGCCGAGCGGATCGGCCACGGCACCTCGGCCGCCCAGGATCCCGCGCTGCTCGCGCACCTGGCCGAGACCGGCATCAGCCTGGAGGTCTGCCCGTCGTCGAACGTCGCGACGCGCGCCGTCGCCTCGCTCGCGGAGCACCCGCTGCGCAGGTTCGTCGAGGCCGGGGTGACGGTCTCCATCAACTCCGACGACCCGCCGATGTTCGGCACCACCCTGAACCAGGAGTACGTCGTCGCGGCCGACCTGCTGGACCTGGACGAGGCCGGACTGCGCGAGCTGGCAGCGGCCGCGGTCCGCGCGTCGTTCGCGCCCGACGAGGTGCGCTCCCGGCTGCTTGCTGAGATCGATCGGTCGTGAGCCTGTCACTTCCGTGCGGCGGACGCCGGGCACCGGCGCGTCGCGCGCGACACGCCGGACGACCCGAAATTGGTGGCGGGGAGGTCTTGTCACCGCCGCCGGCGGCGGGATAGAACTCTCTTGTCGGAAGGACTTCGGTCCGGAAGACATCGAAGCCCCGGAAACTCATACTTTCCGGGGCTTCACCTATTTTCCTGGCCGCCGGGGGGGCACTCGGGCAAGGCAAAGGCCCCGCAAGCTCATACCTGGCGGGGCCAAGGCTTTTGTATCCCGCTGAGGTCACGGAAGCCGGGACGTCGTCGGCGTGTCGGCGAGCCGGTCGAGGATCAGGCGCAGGGGTGGCCAGAGCTCGCGCCCGCGGCGGACCACGGCGTACGCGCGCAGGGTGGCACCCGGCTCGACCAGCGGCCGCACCCGGACCTGGCGGGTGGCGACGTGGTCGAGCGGGAGCAGGCCGACGCCGCGGCCCGCGTCGATCAGGTCCTCGACGAGCTCGAGGCTGTCGATGCGGTGCACGACGCGCGGGGTGAAGCCCACCAGCGAGGCCAGGGTGCGCACCGCCTCCTCGTCGGCGGTGTTGCGCGAGTTCACGATCCAGTCGTGGTCGGCGTACTCCGCCAGGTCGGTCGCCCCGCTCGTACGCCGGTCCGTGGCGGGCACGCCGAGACCCCACGGCACCTCCCACAACGGCCACGTCACGACGTCGTCGCTGAGGGAGAGCGGCGCCAGGTTGTAGTCGTAGACCAGGGCCAGGTCGACCTCGTCACGGAGGATCAGGTCGACCGCCTCGAGCGGCTCGAACTCGTGGATGCGCATCTCGACCGCCGGCGCCGACGTCGCCAGGTCCGCGACCGCCGGCAGCAGCGAGCGGCGGATCGCGGTGGCGAAGCCGGCGACGCGGACCGACCCCGAGGGCTCGGCGTCCGGGTCCAGGTCGAGGCGGGCGGCGTCGACGGCGGCCAGGATCGTCACCGCGTGGTCGGCCAGCCGCCGCCCGGCCGGGGTCAGCCGGACCCGCCTGCCGACCGGCTCCACGAGCGGGGTGCCGGCCTCGCGGGCGAGCGTCGCGATCTGCTGCGAGACCGTCGACGTCGAGGTGTGCATGGCCTCGGCGACGGCGTGCATCGAGCCGAGCCGGCACAGCTCGAGGAGCACGCGGAGACGGTGGAGGTCCATGCGGTCGATTGTCCATCTCAGGTGGACGATTTGTCCATCAATCACACGTGGACGCGAACGGTTGGCCAGGGTTCGATAGCGACATGGACAGCACCAGGGCTCGCGCCGGCACCTCGATGGCGATCGCGTCGATGCTGTGCGTCCAGCTCGGCCTGGCCGCGTCGGTCGGGCTGATCGACGACCTCGGCGCCGAGGGTGCCGCCTGGCTGCGGCTCGCCTGGGCCGGGGTGCTGCTGCTCGTCGTGGTCCGGCCGCGCCGCCGCGACTACACGCGCCAGACGTTCGCCGCCTGCGTGCTGCTGGGGCTGGTGACCGCGGGCGTCACCCTGCTCTTCATGGCCTCGCTGGCCCGGCTCCCGCTCGGCACGGCCAGCGCCCTGGAGTTCCTCGGGCCGCTCGGCGTCGCGGTGGCACGTGGCAAGGGCGGCACCAAGGTGTGGCCGGCCCTCGCCGCCGTCGGCGTGCTGATGCTGACCCAGCCGTGGTCGGGCACGGTCGACCCCGTCGGCGTGGGGTACGCGCTGGCCGCGGCGGCGTGCTGGGCGGCGTACATCCTGTTGACCCAGCACGTCGGCGACGGCGTCGAGGGCATCAAGGCGCTGGCCGTGACCATGCCCGTCGCCGCCCTGGCCGCCACGGTCGTCGCCGGCCCGAGCACCTTCGGCCGGTTGACCCCCGAGCTGCTGCTGGTCGGCATCGGCCTGGCCCTGCTGCTGCCGGTCATCCCCTTCACCCTGGAGCTGCTGGCGCTGCGTCGGCTCACCACGACGGCGTTCGGGACGCTGATGAGCCTCGAGCCGGCGTTCGCCGTGCTGGTCGGCCTTGTCGTGCTGCACCAGGTACCGAACGGCCTCGCCGCCGCCGGGATCGGCTTCGTCGTCGCCGCCGGGATCGGAGCCGCCCGCTCCGGCGCCCGCCCCCCGGTCCTGAACAGAGCGGAGCCCGTCACCGTGGGGTAGTCCCGTGCGTTCGGCCGGTCCCGAAGGCGGAATCACCGGTCAAACGCACGGGACTACCTCGCCGCGGCGGCCCGAGCCTGGAGGTACCGCTGCTCGGGGACGTTGGTGGCCAGCCGGGCGGCCTCGACGTACGCGGCCCGGGCCTCGTCGAGCCGACCGGCGCGCTCGAGGAGGTGGGCGTGCACGGCGTGCAGCCGGTGGGTACGGCGCAAGGCGTCCTCGTCGAACAACGGCGCCAGCATGGCCAAGGCGGCTTCCGGCCCGCGCGCCTCACCCACGGCGACGGCGTGGTTGAGGGTGACGACCGGACCGGGCGTCAAGGCGGCGAGCATGCCGTAGAGCACCTCGACCTGGGCCCAGTCGGTGGCGGCCGCGGTGCCGGCGTCGGCGTGCACGGCCGCGATGGCCGCCTGGAGCTGGTACGGGCCGACCGGGCCGTGCGGCAGCGCGCTCTCCACGAGTGCGAGGCCCTCGCCGATGAGGTCCCGCCTCCAGAGCGAGCGGTCCTGTTCCGCCAACGGGACCAGCGCCCCCGAGGCGTCGAGACGGGCCGGCCGTCGGGCATCGGTGAGCAGCATCAGTGCGAGCAGCCCCGCCACCTCGGGATCACTCGGCAGCAGGTCGTGCAGCCGCCGGGTGAGCCGGATCGCCTCCTCCGCCAGTGACACGTCGGTGAGACCGGACCCACCGGTCGACGTGTGTCCCTCGGTGAAGACGAGGTACAGCACATGCGAGACCGCCGCGACGCGCGCGGGCAGCTCGGCCGGCGGTGGCATCGCGAACGGCGCGTCCACCTCGCGCAGCCGGGCCTTCGCGCGGCTGATCCGCTGCGCCATCGTCGACTCCGGCACCAGGAACGCCCGGGCGATCTGGTCCGCGCCGAGGCCGCCCACGGCCCGCAGCGTCAGCGCGACCTGCGAGGGCCGCGACAGCGACGGGTGGCAGCAGAGGAGCAGCAGAGTCAGGGTGTCGTCGTGCTCGCTCGTACCTCCCGGCTCGACCTCGTCGGCCACGGCGACCTCGCGCCGGGCCCGCGCCCGGTCGGCCCGCCGGGCGTCGATCAACCGCCGCGAGCCGACCCGGATCAGCCACGCGCGGGGGTTGTCCGGGACGCCCTCGTCCGGCCACTGCCGCGCCGCGGCCAGGAGCGCCTCCTGGACGGCGTCCTCGCACCCGTCGAAGTCGCCGTACTTCCGGACGAGCGCCGCGAGGACGTGCGGCGAGGCCTCCCGCCACACGTCCTCGTACGACTCACCGGTCGTCACCCATCATCACCGTCACCCCACATGGCCGGCCGCAGCTCGACGGTGCCGCCGGGCTGTGCGAAGTGGGCGGCGATCTCCTCGGCCCGCTCGCGGGTCTCGCAGTCGATCATGAAGAAGCCGGCCAGCTGCTCCTTGCTCTCGGCGTACGGCCCGTCGGTCCGCAGCGTCTGCTCGGGGCTCCAGCCGAAGAGCGTGCTGGCCGCGGGGTCGGCCAGCGCCATCGCGGTCACGAACTCGCCCGAGGTGTTGATCTCCTCCATGAGGGCGTCGAACGCCCGGCCGGACGCCTCGTGGAACTCCTGGCTCTGCGCGCGGCCCTCGTCGGTGAGCCGGTCGGTCGGGTGGCCCCAGGGCTGGGGGTTGGAGTGGATCAGGATCACGTACTTCACGTCTGCTCCTCCGAGGATTCCGATGATGGCGCCGCGGGCGCGACGTCCAGCGGAGACGTCGGAGCCAGGAAGGCGTCCTCGACATCGTGCACGGCGCGTACACCATGACGACCCGCGGGTCCCGCTGACCTGAAATCCGCCTCGGGCAGTCTGGACCGCCGGCCCCGCGAGGTGCCCGTCGCGTCATCCGGACCTCCCGACGAGCGTCTTCCTGGTGTGGACGGCTTGACCGCCGTCCGTAGCGGTGCAGCCGTCGGCCCGGACCTCCGGACGCGACGGACCGCCGCGGGACCGATGTGCTCGGGTCGTCGGGGGGCCGACCGAGCGCCTTGTCCGCCGTCCCCCGCGTCACCTCTCACAGCGCGGGGGACGGCCACCCGCGTGCCCTCAGCCCGCAGCGGTGAGCTCGTCGGAGACCGCCAGCACGCTCAGCTCCTGGAGCCGGATCAGGTCTTGCTCGAGCTGGTGCGCGAACTGCCAGGGCGGTTCCGGCCGCGCGTCAGTGCCCGGGTCGCCGATCGGCGCGTCGACGACCGGGCGGTGAACCACCCAGGCGCTCGGGTCCTGATCCATGCCACACTCCCTCTCGGAGCAACCCCCCGCGCTCCCCATGGCGAGATGGTCCGACAACGTCAGCATGACGTGCCGAGGCCGTTCGCGCCTCCCCGGTACAGTCCGGTTGCTGAGCAGGTCAGGGGATGAATGTGCAGGCCGACGAACCCGTCGATGAGCTGCCGACGGGTCTGGGAGACGCCGACCTCGTCGCCCAGGTGCGCGACGGCCCCGAGGAGTCGTACGCCGAGCCGTACGCCGAGCTCTACCGGCGCCACCAACCCGCCGCGCTCGCCCTGGCACGCACTCTCACCGAGCACACCAGCGCCGACGACATCGTGTCCGAGGCGTTCGAGAAGCTGCTCCAGCGGATCCGTGGCGGCGGTGGTCCCGAGGCGGCGTTCCGGCCCTACCTGCTGCGGACCGTGCGCACGGTCGCGGTGGACGCGTCGCGGCGCACCCGTCGTCTCGTCGTCGCGGAGGACCCCGAGGACGCCGCCCGGCCGCCGACCACGGACGCGGACGCTCTGGTCGACGCCGTCCACGAGCGGACCACGCTGGCACGGGCGTTCGCCGCGCTGCCCGAGCGGTGGCAGAGCTTCCTGTGGCTGTCGTTCGTCGACAACGCCGACCGCCACGAGATCGCGACCATCCTCGGGATCAGCGCCGGCAGCGTGTCGGCCCTGGGCTACCGCGCCCGCGAGGGACTGCGTCGCGCCTACCTCGACGCGCACCTGCGCACCGCTCCCACGCCCGAGTGCGCCGACGTGTGGCCGATGCTCGCCGGTGCCATCCGGGGGGCGCTGACCCCGGCCCAGCAGGTCGAGGTCGACCGGCACCTCGAGGGGTGCGAACACTGCCGCGCGGCCCTGGCCGAGCTCGAGGCGGTCAACACCAGGTTCGGCGCCGTGCTCGCCCCCATCGTGCTGGGAGCGGCGGCACCGGCCTACCTCGCCGCGGTCCACGGCGGGGGCGCCGCCGCCGTCACCGGGGCGGCGGCGGCCCCGGCAGGCGCCGCCGCCATCGGCGGCGAGGCGGGTGCGGCGGCCACCGGGTTCAAGGCGGCCGTGGCCGGGCTCGGCCTGACCAGCGCCGCGGGCGTCGCGGTCGTGGCCTGCCTCTCGACGGTGGCGCTGGTCTCCCTGCTCGCGGTGTTCACCGCGCCCCTGGCCTCCGAGCCCAAGCTCTCCGCGCCGCTGGGGATCGCCACGACCTCCGATGCGGCTCGCTCGTCCACCTCGGGCGGCGAGGAGACGACGGACGGGTCGGGCAGCACCGACTCGACCGTGACCCCGGCCGACGCCACGAGCTCGGG
>JAICRP010000209.1 GCA_025966445.1 Nocardioides sp. | reverse complement strand
GACTACGAGACCTCCGCCCGCGCCACCCTGACCGCCGAGGTCGCCGACGAGGGTCGGGCCCTGGTCAGCGGACGCCTCCTGGCCGACATCTGCCGCAGCCTGCCGGCCAAGCCTGTCGACCTGGCGCTCGACGGCACCCGGGTCTCGTTGACGTGTGGCTCCGCGCGTTTCAGCCTGCAGACGATGCCGGTCGAGGACTACCCGTCGCTGCCCCACATGCCGGCCGCGAGCGGCACGGTCCCCAGCGACCAGTTCGCCCACGCGGTCGCGCAGGCGGTCACCGCCGCCGGCCGCGACGACATGCTGCCCGTGCTGACCGGTGTCCGGCTCGAGATCTCCGGCTCCACGATCGCCCTGCTCGCCACCGACCGGTTCCGCCTGTCGCACCGCGAGCTGACCTGGAACCCCAACAGCCCGGACGCCTCGCTGGCCGCCCTGGTCCCGGCCAAGGTGCTCGGCGACACCGCGAAGTCGCTGACCGCCGGCCCCGAGGTCACCATCGCGCTGTCGGCGACGGGCTCGGGAGAGGGGATCATCGGCTTCGAGGGCTCCGCGGCCGGCGGCACCCGGCGGACGACGACCCGCTTGCTCGACGGCGAGTTCCCCAAGGTCCGCAGCCTGTTCCCCGCCGAGCACCTGACCAGGGCGCTCGTCGACAAGCTCGCCCTGATCGAGTCGGTCAAGCGCGTGGCGCTCGTCGCCGAGCGCAACACCGCGGTCCAGCTCGCCTTCTCCGACGGGGTGCTGACCCTCGACGCCGGCTCCGGCGACGAGGCGCAGGCCTCGGAGTCGATCGAGGCCACCATCGAGGGCGACGACCTGACCACGGGCTTCAACCCGCAGTTCCTCCTCGACGGCCTGACCGCCATCGACGAGGCCGTCGTGGAGCTGTCCTTCACCCAGGCTTCCAAACCGGTCGTCATCAGTGGTTCGATCGGTGAGGACGCCAGTGATGGGGCCGGCGACCCTGCGTTCCGCTACCTGCTCATGCCGCGCCGCCTGCTCTCCTGAGCGCCTGAACCGCCCACCGCATCGGAGGATCAGCATGGAACTCGGCCTCGTCGGGCTCGGCAAGATGGGCGGCAACATGCGGACGCGCCTCCGCAACGCCGGCCACACCGTCGTCGGTCTCGACCACGACCTCGACATCTCCGACGTGAAGAGCCTGGCCGAGCTGGTGGAGGCGCTGCCGTCGCCCAAGGTCGTGTGGGTGATGGTGCCGGCGGGTGGCCCGACCCACGAGGTGATCACCGAGCTGGGTGACCTGCTCGGTGAGGGGGACCTGGTGGTCGACGGGGGCAACTCCCGCTGGACCGACGACATCGCGCACGGCGAGCTGCTCGCCGCGAAGAGCATCGGGTTCGTGGACTGCGGCGTCTCCGGTGGTGTCTGGGGTCTCCAGAACGGCTACGCCCTCATGTACGGCGGCGAGGCCGACGACATCGCGAAGGTCCAGGAGGCCTTCGACGCCCTCAAGCCCGAGGGCGAGTTCGGCTCCGTCCACGCCGGCAAAGTGGGCGCCGGGCACTTCTCGAAGATGGTCCACAACGGCATCGAGTACGCCATCATGCAGAGCTACGCCGAGGGCTGGGAGCTGCTCGAGAAGGTCGACGTCGTCGACAACGTGACCGAGGTCTTCCGGTCCTGGCGTGAGGGCACGGTCATCCGCTCGTGGCTGCTCGACCTCATGGTCAGCGCCCTCGACGCCGACCCCGGCCTCTCCAAGATCCGCGGCTACGCCGACGACTCCGGCGAAGGCCGCTGGACCGTGGAGGCGGGCATCGACAACGCCGTCGCCACGCCCGCGATCACCGCCGCGCTCTACGCGCGCTTCGTCTCCCGTCAGGACGACAGCCCGGCGATGAAGGCGATCGCCGCGATGCGCAACCAGTTCGGCGGCCATGCGGTGAAGTCCGACTAGCTCTCTTGTACGTCTCGCACCTGGTCCTGCACGACTTCCGCTCGTACGCCGACGTCGAGGTCGTCCTCGACCCCGGAGCAACCGCGTTCATCGGCAGCAACGGCCAGGGCAAGACCAACCTCGTCGAGGCGATCGACTACCTGTCCCGCCTGTCCTCGCACCGCGTGGCCACCGACGCACCGCTGGTCCGCGCGGGTGCTGACCAGGCGGTGATCCGTGCCGCGGTGGTGCGCGACGGGCGTACCGCCGTGCTGGAGGTGGAGATCAACCCGGGCCGGGCCAACCGCGCACGGGTCAACAAGTCGCCGCTGCCCAGGACCCGCGACCTGGTCGGGCTGGTGCGCACCGTCGTCTTCTCGCCCGAGGACCTGGCCCTGGTCAAGGGCGACCCGGCTGAGCGGCGCCGCTTCCTCGACGACCTGCTCGTGCTGCGGACCCCGCGGCTCGCGGGCGTCCGGTCCGACTACGAGCGCATCCTGCGCCAGCGCAACTCGCTGCTCAAGACCGCCGGCCACGCGCGCCGCGGCTCGACGTCGCAGGACAGCGCCCTGTCCACGCTGGGCGTGTGGAACTCCCACCTCGCCCGGGTCGGCGCCGAGATCCTCGACGAGCGCCTCCGGCTGGTCGCTGACCTGCGCCCCTACCTCGGCGACGCGTACGCCACCGTCGCCCGCGGGGCCGCGCGCGACGCCGCGGAGGCCGAGTACAGGTCGTCGTTCGCGCTGCCGACGGACTCCTCGGACCGGGGGGCGATGACCGACGCGCTGCTCGCGGCGGTGGCGGAGCGGCAGAACGACGAGCTCGACCGGGGCGTCTCCCTCGTCGGTCCGCACCGTGACGACCTGGTCCTCACCCTCGGCGCCAGTGATGACGGGACCCGCCTGCCCGTCCGCGGCTACGCGAGCCACGGTGAGTCCTGGTCGTTCGCGCTCGCCCTCCGGCTGGCGTCCTACGACCTGCTGCGGGCCGACGGCGACGACCCGATCCTGGTCCTCGACGACGTGTTCGCCGAGCTCGACGTCGAACGTCGAGCCCAGCTGGCGGAGCTGGTCGCCGGCGCCGAGCAGGTGCTGGTGACGGCCGCGGTGGACGACGACGTGCCCGAGAAGCTCGCCGGCACCCGCTTCCGGGTGGGCGCCGGGGCGGTGACCCGTGTCGACTGACGACGACGTGACCGGGCCCCCGCAGGAGCCGCACCGGCCCGACGGCCTCGACCTGGCCAAGAACCTCGCCCGGGCCACCGCCCGCTCGAGCCCGGCGAAGCGGGTCAAGCGACGCGGCGCCGATCGGCGTACCGGCCCAGCCAAGGGTTCCGGCGCGTTCCCCGACGAGCGCGACCCGCAGCTGCTCGACGTCACCGTCGGCCGGCTCGTCGACGACCACGGGTGGGACGTCGACCTCCGGGTCGCCGGCATGTTCGCGCGCTGGTCCGAGCTGGTGGGCGAGGAGGTCGCCCAACACGCGACGCCCGAGTCGTTCGCCGACGGCACCCTCGTGGTCCGTACCGACTCCACGGCGTGGGCCACCCAGCTGAAGCTGCTCGCCCCGGCCGTCGTCCGGCGCCTGAACGAGGACCTCGGGCACGGGACCGTCAGCCTGATCGAGGTGCTCGGGCCGCACCTGCCGAGCTGGAAGAAGGGACCTCGGTCGGTCCGCGACGGACGTGGGCCCCGAGACACCTACGGATAGCCGCCGGCAGACCTCGTCACAGCCGATCTGAGGGGGTCGCGGACGTACAGGGACTCCACCGCACCCCTGTCAGGCCACTGCAGAGCCGTTTGTGAGCCGCTCAGCGGGAATTTGTCGCCCCGGTCCCCCCGCCGCTGGGGATGGTGGCGTGGGATACGGGCCCTGACGGGCTATCATGGACATCGGGTCGCGCGCTCACCAGCCGCGGCCCCAGTCATGTGAACAGTCGTGTGCAGAGGTCGAGGAAGGTCGGTGCGCGTGATCGAGGAACCCAACGCCGGAGACGTTCAGGATCCCGACATCCCGGCCACGGTCCTCACCGACCAGGTCGCCATCCCCGCCGACGTCAACGGCGACTACGACGCCTCGGCGATCACGGTGCTCGAGGGCCTCGAGGCCGTCCGCAAGCGGCCGGGCATGTACATCGGCTCGACCGGTGAGCGCGGGCTCCACCACCTGATCACCGAGATCGTCGACAACGCGGTCGACGAGGCGCTCGCCGGCTACTGCGACCGCATCGTGCTCACGCTGCGGGCCGACGGCGGTGTCCAGGTCGTCGACAACGGCCGCGGCATCCCGACCGACACCGCTCCGGGCCAGGAGCTGCCCGCGGTGACGATGGCGCTGACCCTGCTCCACGCCGGCGGCAAGTTCGGCGGCGGCGGCTACAAGGTGTCCGGTGGTCTCCACGGCGTCGGCGTCTCGGTCGTCAACGCGCTCTCCACGCGGCTGATCGTGGAGGTCAAGAACCGCGGCCACCTCTGGCGCCAGAGCTTCCAGCTCGGCGACCCCGACGGGCCGCTCGAGCAGGTCCGGCCCCTCGAGAAGGGCGAGCAGACCGGCACCACCGTGACCTGGTGGGCGTCGGAGGAGATCTTCGAGACCACGACCTACAACCTCGAGACCCTCACCAACCGGATGCGCGAGTACGCCTTCCTCAACAAGGGCCTCGAGATCGTGATCCGCGACGAGCGGCCCACCGCCGACGAGCTGGTCGACGCCGTCGAGGACGACACCGTGTCGGCGGAGGTCGAGGAGCCCGGGGCGGCCTCCATCAAGCGCGCCGACGGGGGCGGTCTCGAGCGCGTCTTCAAGTACGACCTGGGCCTGGTCGACTACGTCGCCCACCTCAACCGCACCAAGACGCCGGCCAACCCGACGATCATCTCCTTCGAGGCCGACGCCACCGACGGCCCGAACAGCTCAGCTGGCCAGCACATGAGCCTCGAGGTGGCGATGCAGTGGAACACCTCCTACACCGAGTCGGTGCACACCTTCGCCAACACCATCAACACCCACGAGGGCGGCACCCACGAAGAGGGGTTCCGGGCGGCGCTGACCAGCCAGATCAACAGCTTCGGCGAGGCCAACAACCTGATCAAGAAGCGCGAGGACCGCGTCTCCGGTGACGACATCCGCGAGGGCCTGACCGCGATCGTCTCGATCAAGATGGGCGAGCCGCAGTTCGAGGGCCAGACCAAGACCAAGCTCGGCAACACCGAGGCCAAGGGCTTCGTGCAGCGCACCGTGAACGACCAGCTCGGTGCCTGGCTGGAAGCCAACCCGGCCGAGGGCAAGGACATCGTCCGCAAGTCGCAGGCGGCGGCGTCCGCCCGGATGGCCGCGCGCAAGGCCCGCGACCTGGCGCGTTCCCGCAAGGGTCTGCTCGGCGGCGGGGGCCTGCCCGGCAAGCTCTCCGACTGCCAGTCGACCAACCCCGAGGAGTGCGAGGTCTTCATCGTCGAGGGCGACTCGGCCGGTGGCTCCGCGCGGCAGGGCCGCGACCCGCGCATCCAGGCGATCCTGCCGATCCGCGGCAAGATCCTGAACGTCGAGAAGGCCCGCATCGACAAGGTGCTGGGCAACGCCGAGGTGCAGTCGATCATCTCCGCCCTCGGCACCGGCATCCACGAAGAGTTCAGCATCGACAAGCTGCGCTACCACAAGGTCGTGCTGATGGCCGACGCCGACGTCGACGGCCACCACATCAACACCCTGCTGCTGACGCTGCTGTTCCGATTCATGCGTCCGCTGATCGAGGGCGGCTACGTCTACATGGCGCAGCCCCCTCTCTACCGCCTGCGCTGGAACAAGCCGGCCGAGCACGAGTTCGTCTACTCCGACGCCGAGCGCGACGCGCTGCTGCGCGACGGCCTGGCCGCGGGCAAGAAGCTGCCCAAGGAGAACCCCGTG
>JAICRP010000234.1 GCA_025966445.1 Nocardioides sp. | reverse complement strand
CGAACGCGAACGCCGCCTCCTCGGGGAAGGACTCCTCGCCGAGCACGTCGAAGGCGATCTGGAAGCCGAGCATGTCGTCATCGGACCGACGTCGGTCGAAGAACGACTTCACCGCCGGGTCGGCGGTCCACTCCCAGGGCGCGGCCTGGATGTTGCCGTACGCGAGCACGAACCGGCCCGGCACCGCTTGCAGCGCGTCGACGGCCGCGTCGGCGTGGTCGACGGACTGGAGGCCGTGCGACCAGTCGACGGTCGTGGTCACGCCGGCCTCGAGGGCGTCCCACCCGGACAGCAGGTTGCCGGCGTGGATGTCCTCGGGACGGAACAGCCGGCCGTGCTCGAGGTAGTACCAGACGAAGTACTGGGTGAGCGTCCAGTCGGCGCCGTACGCGCGCATCGCCGTCTGCCACATGTGCCGGTGCGTGTCGACCATGCCGGGCATCACGATGCCTCCGGTGGCGTCCACCTCGAGGGCGCCGTCGGGCGCGGACAGGCCGGTGCCGACCTCGGCGATCCGGTCGTCGACCACGAGCACGTCGCCTCCCGTCACCACGGTGTGCTCGTCGTCCATGGTCAGCACGGTCCCGTTGCGGAACAGCACGGGTCGACGGTCGGCCATCGCCTTCGCTCCTGTCTCGGACGTCTGTCCGTCTGACGGTCATCCCGAGTGGTGTCGCTCACTTTCACCCCGCTGCGTCGGCGGTGTCAAGGGCTCGCTGCGGTTGGGATAGTCCCGTGCAATCGGCCGGTATGGAACCGTTTACTCACAAGGCAAACGCACGGGAGTACCCCGCCAGGATCGCCTTGACAGGGCCCGTGGAGGGCGGAGAGGGTGGGTGCGGACGAGTGTCCGCGAAGCGGGCAGGTCGAGGAGGTGGAGCGTGCCGGGACCGTTGGACGGCGTGCTCGTCGCGGACTTCTCCCGGATCCTCGCGGGGCCGTACGCCACCATGCTGCTCGCGGACCTGGGGGCCGACGTGGTCAAGGTCGAGGGGCCGGGCGGCGACGACACCCGTACCTGGACGCCGCCGGTACGCGACGGAGTGTCGACCTACTACCTCGGCGTGAACCGCAACAAGCGGTCCGTCGCGCTGGACCTCAAGGACGCCGACGACGTCCGGGTCGCGCGGACGCTGGCCGCGCGCGCCGACGTGGTGATCGAGAACTTCCGCCCGGGCGGGCTGACGCGCTTCGGCCTCGACTACGACGCCGTGTCCTCGACGAACCCGGCCGTCGTCTACGCCTCGATCAGCGGCTTCGGCAGCGGCGAGGAGGGTGCGAAGCTGCCGGGGTACGACCTCATCGTGCAGGCGATCTCCGGACTCATGAGCCTGACCGGCGACCCGGACGGTCCGCCGTACCGCGCCGGCATCTCGGTGTTCGACGTGATGGCTGGCCTGCACGCGACGATCGGCATCCTGGCCGCGCTGCGTGCGCGCGAGGAGTCGGGGCAGGGTCAGCACGTCGAGGTCAACCTGCTGTCGTCCGCGCTCTCCGGGTTGGTGAACCAGTCGAGCGCGTTCGTCGCCGGCGACACGGTGCCGTTCCGGATGGGCAACAGCCACCCGAGCCTCTACCCCTACGAGCCGATGCCCTGCAGCGACCAGGACCTGATCATCACGGCCGGCAACAACGCCCAGTTCCGCAAGCTCGTCGAGGTGCTCGGGGTGCCCGAGCTGGCCGACGACCCGCGGTTCGCCCGCAACGAGGACCGCACCGTCAACCGCGACGAGCTGCGGCCGCTCCTCGTCGAGCGACTCAGGACCCGGACCGCGATGGAGTGGTTCGAGGCGATCATCGGTGTCGGCGTGCCCTGCGGGCCGATCAACACCGTCGACGGCGGGTTCGCGTTCGCCGAGAGCATCGGCCTCGACCCGGTCGTGCGCGTCGGCGAGGGCGACGCGGCCGTCCCGTCGGCTCGCAACCCGATCACGTTCTCGGCGACACCGGTGCGCTACGACCGACCGCCGCCCGCGCTCGACGAGCACGGCGCCGAGATCCGCGCCTGGCTGGAGGACGCATGACAGACCCCCAGAAGTCCATCAGCTTCCCGACCTCGCTCGGAACATCCACCGCCGACGAGATCCGGCTGCTCGGCCAGGACCTGACCGCCGACCTGATGGGCAAGGTCGGTTTCGGCGAGCTCGCGTTCTGGCTGGTGGCGATGCGTCGCCCCACACGTGAGGAGGTCCGCGTCTTCGAGGCCGTGCTGGTCGCGCTGGCCGACCACGGCTTCACTCCGACGGCGATCGCCGCCCGCCTCACGTACCTCTCCGCGCCCGACTCTCTGCAGGGTGCGCTCGCCGCCGGGCTTCTGGGTGGCGGTTCGCGCTTCCTCGGGGTCACCGAGGACTGCGGGGCCTACCTGCACGCGGCCCTCGACGACGTCGAGGAGACACCCACCGACGACGCCGGCTGGGACGCTGTCGCCCTGGACGCCGTCCGTCGCACGCGCGAGGCCGGCAGGTACGTCCCTGGTCTCGGCCACCCGGTGCACAAGGTCCAGGACCCTCGGACCCCGGTGCTCATCCGGATCGCCGAGGAGGAAGGTCTCCGCGGCCCGCACCTGAGGCTGTTCGAGGCGATCGGCCGCGTCCACCCGGAGGTGCTCGGCCGCACGCTGCCCCTCAACGGCGCCGGCGTCTGCGGCGCGGCCCTGGCCGACCTCGGGCTGCCGGTCGAGCTGCTCCGCGGGTTCGCCCTGCTGGCCCGGGCCGCTGGGCTGCTCGGCCAGCTCGCCGAGGAGCGCCGTCGCCCGATCGGCATGGACGCCTACCTCGCCGTCGACCGCAACGCGGTCTACGTGGAACCGGACCAGTCGCAGGAGTAAGGAGGCACCAGTGGCGCAGGTCGTCGCGGTCATCGCGTCCACCCACCACCCGTTCTACTACCGCGCGAGCACGTCGACGGGGGCCGACCGGCCGCCGTTCGCGGACGAGTGGGTCAGCAAGATCGAGACCTTCCGCGAGACGCTGACGCGGGCCCGCCCCGACGTCCTGGTGATGGTCGGCAGCGACCACTTCCACCAGCTGTGGCTGGACAACATGCCGCAGTTCCTGGTCGGCAAGGCGCCCTTCTACGACGCCAACTGGTACAACGAGGAGCGCGAGTTCGGCCTGCCCCGGATGACCCTGGCGGGCGAGGAGGACCTCTCCCAGCACATCCTGCGCAACGGCCTGGACGCCGGCTTCGACCTGGCCTTCAGCAACGAGCTGCGGATCGACCACAGCATCACCTGCCCGATCATCACGCTGCGACCCGAGCACGACCTGCCGATCGTGCCGATCTACACCAACATCTTCGCGCCGCCGCTGCCGCAGCCGAAGCGGTTCGTCGAGCTGGGGCGGACGATCCGGCAGCTCGTCGAGGCGTGGCCAGACGACCGTCGGGTCGCGATCATCGGGACCGGCCACCTGTCGCTCGAGCTCGGCGGCCCGCGCCAGTTCGGCCCGCACGGCCCCGATCCCGACTTCGACCGCAAGGCCGTCGACTGGATCGCCCGCGGCGACCTCGAGGGCTGCCTGGCCGAGGTGACGCTCGACAGCCTGCACACGCCCGGCAACGCAACCCACGGCTTCATGGACTTCATGCTCATGATGGGCGTGGCCGGCGACGGCGTGGCCGCGGACCATGTCGACTCGCTCGACCTGTTCCACACCATGGAGGCCTACTTCACGTGGTACCCGGAAGGAGCGCCGGCGTGAGCAAGTACCTGCTCGACAAGTTCCTCTTCACCATCGACCGCGACCCGGCGCTGGTCGAGCGCTACCGCGACGACCCGGCCGGCACCGTCGCCTGGTGGGAGGCCCAGGAGGCCAACCGGATCCTCAACTGCACGACCGACGAGAGGTCGACCTGGCTGGCGTTCACCGACGAGGAGCGCGACGTGCTGGTCCGCCAGGACCACGTGCGCCTCTTCGAGATGGGCGCCCACCCCTTCCTCACCCTGACCCTGTTCATCGCGATGTTCGAGCGCGACCACGGCCCGCTGGAGTACCAGATCGCCTACGGCAAGGCGATGGAGCACATCACGCTCCCCTACCCGGACATCGCGACATGAGAGCCGCCGTCCTCACCGCCCACGGTGAGCCGCCGACGTACGCCGAGCACCCCGACCCGACGGCACCCGACGGCCAGGTGCTGGTCCGGATCACCGCGTCGCCCGTCGTCCCGCTGGACTTGTTGTGCGCGTCCGGCACGTCGTACTTCGGCGCACCCGCCCTGCCGTACGTCCCGGGCGTGCAGGGGGTCGGTGTCACCGGTGCCGGCCGGCGCGTGTGGGTCTCGTCGTCAGCAGGCATGAAGCCCGGCGACGGCACCCTCGGCGAGTGGTGCGCGGTCCCGGCCGCCGACGTGGTGCCGCTGGCGGAGGGCGTCGACGACACGGTGGCCGCGGCCTTCGGCCTCTCCGGCGTGGCGGCGTGGTCCGCGCTGAACCTGCGCGCGCGGGTGCAGGCCGGCGAGCGGGTGCTCGTGCTCGGCGCCGGTGGCGCCGTCGGTCAGGCCGCCGTCGGGGTCGCCACGGCGCAGGGCGCGGGCCGGGTCGTGGCCGTGTGTCGCGCCGGCGGAGTCGAACGGGCCCGTCGCAACGGTGCCCACGCCGTGGTCACGTTGCCGGCGTCCGGCGACGTCGCGGACCTGGCCGCCGCGATGACCGAGGCGCTCGAGGGACCGGCCGACGTGGTCGTCGACCCGGTGTTCGGCTGGGTGGCGGAGGCGGCCTGCCGGGCGATG
>JAICRP010000046.1 GCA_025966445.1 Nocardioides sp. | reverse complement strand
GAAGCCGAGCCGCTCGCCGGCCTCGACCGCCGGGCGGGTGAGGATGATCCGGTTGACCTTCTTGGCCTGCAGCGCCTGCACGGCCTTGGCCATCGCGAGGTACGTCTTGCCCGTACCGGCCGGGCCGATCCCGAAGGTGATCGTGTGCTTGTCGATGGAGTCGACGTAACGCTTCTGGTTCAGCGTCTTCGGCCGGATCGACCGGCCGCGGTTGCTCAGGATGTTGAGCGACAGCACGTCGGCGGGGCGCTCGGTCGTCTCGGCGCGCAGCATCACGAGGACGCGCTCGACCGTCTCGCCGGTCACGCCCTGGCCGGTGCGGATGATCGTCACGAGCTCGTCGAGGAGCCGCTCCGCGAGGGCGATCTCACCGGGCTCGCCGGTGAGCGTGATCTGGTTGCCGCGGACGTGGACGTCGGCGTTGAACGCTCGCTCGATCACAGCGAGGTGCTCGTCACCGGGGCCCAGCAGGCTGACCATGTTGATGCTGTTGGGGACGACGACCACGTGCCGAGTTCCTGAGGGAGTGCCGGGGACCTTCTCCGGCTGCGGCTGGTTGTCGTCCACGCGCTGGTGGCTGTCGGTCATGGATGCCCGGGTGGGCGGCCTCTCTGGTCGGCGATGAGGTGGGTGCAACGGCTTTCCATGCTACGGGAGCGCCCCTCAGGGCCCCACCGGTTTGCCCGCGACCTGCTCCAGCTCCGCCTCGGCACGGTCCAGGACGCCCGCCCGCCCCATCGCGACCGCCTCGACGCGCAGGCGCAGCAGCTCGTCGGCCCCGGACAGGTCACTGGGCCGGACGAACGACCGCTGGCTGTACCGCGCGATGTCCGGTCCGACGGCCGCCGCGCCCGGTGCGTCCTCGGCCGCGATGAGGACCAGGGTCGCCGTCTCGACGTGCCCGGCCGACGCGAGCAGCTCGGCCGCGTTGCGGGCCGTGGTCCACAGCTGTGGGTTGTGGCCCGTACGCCGCCACTCGCGCAGGAGCTCGGCGTACCCGGCCGCGGCGCCGGCCACGTCGCCGCTGCGGCTCTGCGCGGACACGAACGAGACCCGGGCGACGCCCTCCACGAAGCCGGCGCCTGAGCGCGCGGCCAGGTCGATGGCCTCGCGGTAGTGGGGCAGCGCGGCGTCGAGGTCCGTCGGCGCCTGCCACTCCCCCTCGATGTACGCCCGGTAGGCGCGTTGCGACGGCGAGCCGATCGGGGCCAGCAGCTCGTCGGCGCGGTCGAGCAGCCGCCGGGCCTCGTCGAGGTGGCCGCCGTACGTCGCCGCGAGCGCGGCCGAGCAGGTGAACGCCCCCGCCTCGCGCGGCTCCGCCAGCTCCGCCGCCCGCAGCCACTCGTCGGTCGCGACGGCGAAGTCGCCGCGGTAGTGCGCCACCGTCGCCCGGGCGCTCCAGGCTCGCGCCAGTGCGGTGCGGTCCCGCGTCCCCTCGGCGCGCGCGAACGCCTCGTCCGAGAACCGCGTCACCGACGCGAAGTCGCCGATCAGCCGGGCCGCCTCCGCGGCAAGCCCCAGAACACGGACCCGGTCCGGGCGTCCGGCCAGGTCCGGGTCCTCGGCCAGCTCGATCGCCCAGGTCCAGATCTCGCGGAGGTCCCGCCAGGTGACGACCTGGATCAGCGAGAGGGTGATCCGCTCGACGGTGTCGAGGTCCCCACGCTCGTGGGCCAGGTCGCGGGCGGCCCGGAAGTTGTCGAGCTCCGAGCGCAGGCGACGGTCGTGGGCCGGCTCGTCGACCCCGTAGACGCCCTCGCGGATCTCGTCGGCCACCTCGACGCACCGGTTCAGGAACGTCTGGCGAGCCGCGTCCGCCTCCCCCAGCGCCTCGAGCGTGTCGGTGAGGAAGGCACGCACGATGAACAGCACGCGGTAGCGCCCGCTGGCCGCGTCCGCCACCAGGAGCGACGCGTCGACCAGCGTGTGCAGCCGGTCGAGCGGGTCACCGGCCCCGCCTGCAAGGGCCTCGACGGTGGCCAGGTCGACGCCGCCCGGGAACACGGCGAGCGCCCGCAGGAGCCGCTGCTCGGGCTCGTCGAGCAGCTCGTAGGACGACGCGATGCTGACGCGGAGCGTCCGCTGCCGGGCGTCCTCCGGTCCGGACCGCCCCGTGGCCAGGTCCAGCGCGCGGTCCAGCCGCTCGCGGACGGCTCGCATCGGCATCACCCCGACCTGGCGTGCGGCCAGCTCGATGCCCAGCGGCAGCCCGTCGAGCCGGCGCAGCACCTCCACGAGGTCGGCGGCGTCCGCCGCCGCCAGGTCGTATCCCGGGGTGCGGCGGCGCGCGTGCTCGACGAACGCGCGCACGCCCGGCTGCCGGCGCAACGCCTCGAGATCGGTGGCCTCTCGAGGCACCGGCAGCGGCTGCAGCCGGACGACGTACTCGCCCGGCGCCTGGAGGGTCACGCGCGAGGTGGCCAGCACCCGGACGCCGCTGGCGGCGCGCCGCACCGCCACCACCAGCTCGCGGCACGCGTCGACGACGTGCTCGCCGTTGTCCAGGACGAGAAGCAGCCGCCGCTCCGCCAGCGCCAGGGCTACGTCGTCCGCCCGCACCTCGCCGGTCAGCCGCAGTCCCAGCCGCGAGGCGACGGCCTGGGCGACCCGCTCGGGTCGGGC
Source organism: Nocardioides sp. (assembly GCA_025966445.1). Taxonomy (GTDB): domain Bacteria; phylum Actinomycetota; class Actinomycetes; order Propionibacteriales; family Nocardioidaceae; genus Nocardioides. The sequence goes on along the minus strand of JAICRP010000046.1, from coordinate 13,970 downwards.
GACCGCGCCGAGGGCCACGACGACCACCTCGGACTCCTCCCAGCCGACCGCGATGTCCAGGGCCAAGCGGGTCTTCCCGACGCCGCCGGGCCCGGTGAGGGTGACGACGCCGTGGGCGACGAGCAGGCGCAGCACCTCTTCCCGCTCCTGCCCGCGGCCGACCATCGGCCCGTCGGGGCGGGAGACTCGGGAGGTGGTCACCGGGGCGACCGCGCCCGAGGCGACGAGCTGCTCCAGCTCGGCGAGCTCCGGGGTCGGGTCGAGCCCGGTCTCCTCGACGAGCCGTCGCCGGAATGCGTGGGCGACCTCCATGGCCTCGGCCGTGCGTCCCGCGGCGGCCAGCGCTCGGACCAGCAGGAGGGTGGTGCGCTCGCGCAGGGGTGCCGCCGTCGCCGCCTCGAGCGCGTCGACGACGGTCGTCTGGTCACCCGCGGCCAGCCGGGCCTCCAGCAGGTCGTCGGTCAGGTGCAGCCGCAGCTCGTCGAGGGTGACCGACGCGATCTCCAGCTCGTGCACCGCCCGGAACTCCTCGAGCGCCGGTCCCCGCCACAGCGCCAGTGCCGAGGCCGGGTCGTCCCGGGCGAGTCGCCGGGCGGCGTCCACGTCGGCCTCGAACGGCTCGAGCCGGAGCCGGTAGCCGCGGCCGTGGCGTTCCAGGCGCCCGGCCAGCACGCCCAGATGTCGCCGCAGCCGGGAGACGTGGCTGTGGACGGCCGCCGTCGCGTTGTCCGGAGGTCCGTCGGGCCAGAGCGTGTCGACCAGACGCTCGATCCCGGCTCCGCGGTCGCCCTCGACCGCCAGGAGGGCCAGCAGGGCCCGGCGCCGCGCACCGGGCACGTCGACCGCCTCTCCACCGACGTGCAGCGTGAGGGGACCGAGCACGTCCACGCGCAGCGGCAGCTCGCTCCGGTCCACTCGCGCACTGTGCCGGACGGCGAGGGGCGACGTCACCCCGGTTCGGCGAGGGACTCGGTCGCCACCCAGGCCCGGAACCGGTCAAGCCCGACCGCCTGGACCAGGCCGGCGGTCTGCGACTCCTGCGCCAACAAGGCTGCCACCTTGCGGTCGAGCAGCGCGTCGTCGAGCGGCAGGAGGACGGCGAGCTCGTCGTCGGGCACGACTCGCGGGCGGCCCAGCTCGAAGACCCCGAAGTCCTCGTCGAGGCTGGCGTCGACGCGATGCTCGCGGGCCACGGCGTGCAGCAGGCGGACGTCGTACGACGCCACGGCGAGGTCCACCCATCGGCTGACCGCCCGGTGGTCCGGGTGACCGGTGAAACCGTCGGGCCCGAAGGTGACGACGGTGTCGGGTCGCACCTCGTCGACGACGGCCCGGATCCGCGCCGCCGCCGTGGTGTCGTCGACGACCGCGCAGCCGCCGTCGGGGTAGTCGAGCCAGCGGTGCTCGTCGACGCCCAGCATCGCCAGGGCCACATCGAGCTCGGCCGTCCGGATCTCGGCGAGGTCCGCGGCGTCTCCGCCGGCCTCGCCACGGGTCGCCGTCACGCACACCACCCGTTGGCCGGCATCGGTGAGTGCGGCCGAGAGCCCGCCGACCAGGTAGGTCTCGTCGTCCGGGTGCGCCCAGACCATCAGCACGGTCCCCAGGGAGAGCAAGTTCGTCACCGGGCCAGGGTGCCGCAGATCGCTGACACGTGGCTGTCACGGGCGGGTGGATCCGGTGACAGGGCGGTGCGACCGGGCTCCCGCACCGTGGTCGCCGACGGCGTCACCAGGACGCCGCAGCCCCGGAAGGAAGCATCACCATGACTGCACAGCTCGAGGCCACCGTCCTCGACTTCGAACGGCTCGGCGAGTTCGTCGCCAAGGTCCAGGGCGACCAGGCCGCGGCGTACAACGCGATCCTCGTCCACCTCGGCGACCGGCTCGGCCTCTGGCGCGCGCTCGCCACGTCCGCCACCGACGGCGTCCCGGGCGCGGCCACCGTGACCCAGCTCGCCGAGCGCTCCGGCGTCGCACCGCGGTACCTCCAGGAGTGGTTGTCGGCCCAAGCGGCCCACGGCTACGTGTCCTACGACGCGGCGAGCGAGACGTTCTCGCTCTCCCCCGAGGCGGCTGCGGTGCTCGCCGAGGAGGAGAGCCCCGCCTCGCTGTCCGCCGGTTTCGAGCTGATCGCCGGCGTCTGGGCCGCGGTCGACAAGCTCGCGACGGCCTACACCACCGGCGAGGGCGTGCCGTGGCACGTGCACGACCCCCGCGTGTTCAGCAGCGTCGCGCGGTTCTACGGCACGATGTACCGCTCCTCGCTGCTGACCGAGTGGTTCCCCTCGGTGCCCGGGCTCGTCGAGAGCCTCGAGGCCGGCATCCACGTCCTCGACGTCGGGTGCGGGCTCGGTGTGCCGACCATCCTGCTCGCCGAGGCCTTCCCGAACAGCACGTTCGTGGGCGTCGACTACCACGACGAGTCGATCCGCCAGGCCAAGGCCGCGGCCGTCGAGGCCGGAGTGACGGACCGGGTCGAGTTCCGCGCCAGCGACGCCACGTCGTACGACGGGACCTACGACCTGGTGCTCTTCTTCGACGCCCTCCACGACCTGGGTGACCCGGTCGGCGCGCTGGCCCACGCCCGGGCCTCGCTCCGTCCGCAGGGCCAGGTGGTGGCGATCGAGCCCTACGCGGAGGACACGCTCGAGGCGAACCTCGCCAACCCGATCGCCGGGGTGTTCTACGTCGGCAGCTCGGCGCTGTGCGTCCCGCACAGCATCAGCGAGGGCGGGACGGCGCTGGGTGCGCAGGCGGGCCCGAAGAAGCTCGTCGACGCGTTCCGCGACGCCGGCTTCGGCCACGCGGGGGTCGCGACGAGCACGGTGTACAACCTCGTGATCGAGGCGCACGCCTGACCGGGCCCTGGCGGTCACGCCTCAGGGACGCGTGACCGTCAGGATCCCCAGGCACATCTCGTCGGTGGTGCCCTCGCCCCACACGACGTACTTGTCGGGGATCCCCTCGAACGACGGCAGCTTGTCGCGCAGCCACTGGACGTGGCGGCACGTGACCCGGACGACGTCTCCGAAGTCCACCGTGACCGGCTTGATCGGCTTGTTCGCCTGGTTGTCGAAGTCCCAGACCGGGATGTCCATGATCGTCTTCGCCTCTGGCGTCCCGGGATTGACCTCGATCTTGATGGACCGGCCGAGCAGGTGCATGTGCCCGGCGACGCCGCGGATCGTGGTCGGCTCCCAGATGTCCCGGTCGCACGACGTGGTGTTGCTGGCCTTGGGCTTGCCGCCACAGAGCAGGTACAGGGCGTTGTTGGTGTTGCCGGAGCCGCCGAAGCGGGCGATCACGTCAGCCATCGAGGCGTCGCGGTCGCACAGCGGGCCGTCGGCGTACTCCTCGCGGCACGGCATCTCGACCGGCGCGGGCAGCAGCATGGTCTCCAGCGGTGTGATGTCCGCGGTGCCGGGCGCCAGCCGGAGCAGGGTGTCGGACTGGTCGGGGCCCGGCCCGGCCAGCAGGTTGTAGTGGACCTGCATGATGATCCGGCTACCGGCCGGGAGCTTCTTGCCGAAGCCCGGTGCGCTCACCGACTCCTTGCCGCCCGGCGCCCACGCACCGAGCCACGGCGCGCTGTTGAGGCCGTCGTTGTCGCGCAGCCCCGAGCCGCCGAAGCACGTCCAGCCCTCGCCGTCGCTGCCGGCGTCCATGGCTTCGGCGTCGGCCACCATGTCGGGCGGCACCGCGAAGAGGATCACGTGGTGGACGACGTCGGGGTTGCCGGGCTGCACGAAGGTGCCGGTGAGGAACGCGTCCTCCTGCAGGTGCGGGTCGAGGAGGAAGCACCGGTAGTCGTCGGTGCCGGTGCCGTTGGGCGCCGACGGGGTGTAGGCCGCGGGCATCGACAGCGTCATCCGCTCCTCGCCCTGGCGCAGCGGCTTGGGCTTGACGGCCCCTGCCTGGTGGCTGTGCCCGTTGTCGGTGGCCTCGTCGCTCGCGCCCTCGCCGGCCTCGGTGGCCTCCGGGGACGGCTCGGGCGTGAGGGTCGTGACGGTGCCCACCGGTACGCGGTCGGCGTCGCTGGCGTTGTCGCTGGACCCGCACGCGGCGAGCGCGACCGACAGCACGGCGGCGGCGGCCGCGGCGGTGGAACGGGTCAGCCAGGAGGCCATGTCATCGCCCTTCCGGCGAGCACGTGCAGATGGGTGTGGAAGACAGTCTGACCCGCGGCCGCGCCGGTGTTGAACACGAGGCGGTACTCGTCCAGACCATCGGCGCCCGCCACGTCGCGCGCGACGCGCACCAGCTCCGCCACGGTCTCGGGCTCGGCGTCGGCCAGGGACGCCGCGTCGGCGTGGTGCGAGCGAGGGACGACGAGGGCGTGGGTGGGGGCCTGCGGGTTCAGGTCGCGGAAGGCGAGGGCCGTGTCGGACTGCGCGACGACGTCGGCCCGGATCTCGCCCGCGACGATCCGGCAGAACAGGCAGTCGGGGTCCGACGTCCCGGTGTTCGGCATGACTCATCCTCACACGGACATGCCGAGGTAAACCCACGCAGCGGGTCGGGCGTCGGTCTAGCGTGACTGTTCATGCGATGGCAGGTCCGGTGAGCCCCGCTCCCGCCTGGCACGACACGGACGCCGACGGCGCCGTCGAGCAGCTGTACGCCGCGCACTGGCGGCCTCTGGTCCGGCTCAGTGCGCTGCTGGTCCGCGACGTGGGCACGGCCGAGGAGGTCGTCCAGGACGCCTTCGTCGCGCTGCACGCCAAGTGGGGTTCGCTCCGCGACCCCGATCGGGCGATCGCCTACCTGAGGCGGGCCGTCGTCAACCGCTCGCGCTCCCGGCTGCGCCACCTCAAGGTCGTCCGGGCCCACGCGGAGCGGCAGCAGGCGCCGACGGTCGCCCGCGGCGCCGACGAGGCAGCCATGGACACCCACCGCCGCGAGACGGTGATGGAGGCGCTGGCGGAGCTGCCCCGCCGGCAACGCGAGGTGATCGCCCTGCGCTACTACGTCGACCTGTCCGAGGCCGAGATCGCCGAGACGCTCGGCATCAGCCGGGGTGCCGTCAAGAGCCACGCCTCCCGCGGGGCCGCCGCCCTGCGCGAGTCCCTCCGACATCACCTGGGCGACAACCTGGAACCCCCTGGAGGCTCCCCATGAGCGACGACCCGCGCCTGGACCCGAGGTACGACGCCCGGCTGTCGGAGCTGATCTCCGACACCGCCGACAGCGTCGAGCCCGGTGAGGGCCTGACTGCCATTCGTTCCCGCACACATCAGGAGACCACCATGAGCAGCTCACGCAACTGGCTCTACGCCGTCGGAGGCGCCGTCGCCGGCACCGCTGCCGTGATCATCGCGATCGCCGTGGTCTCCCAGCTCAACGACGACGACCCGACACCGGCCGCGAGCTCCTCGCCGAGCGCGTCGGAGTCCGCCGGCCAGCCGAGCGAGTCGACCGCCCCGACCGACGCGGCCACCGACACCCCCACGAGCAGCGCGCCGACCGGCACCCCGGTCGAAGGGGCCGTGCCCGTCTACTACGCGGGCGACAGCGGCCGCGGGACGGTGCTGTTCCGCGAGTTCCAGCCCGGCATCGGCGGCGACCCGGTCGCCCAGGCGGCGTACGCCGCGGTGGCGGGGCCGCCCCTCGACCCCGACTACCGGACCCTGTGGCCCGGCGGCACCGAGGCCACCGCGTCGTACGACGGTGACGTCATCACGGTGGACCTCGCCGGTGGCGCCCTGCACGACCGGCCGAAGGGCATGTCGAAGCGCGACGCCCAGCTGGCGGTGCAACAGGTCGTCTACAGCGTCCAGGGCGCTGCCGGGGAGCGCGCCGGGGTGCAGCTCCTGCTCGACGGCCAGCGCACCGACCAGGTGCTCGGCCAGCCCGCGTCGGAGCCGCTGACCAACGCCGACCCGACCACGACGCTCTCGATGATGAACGTCACCCTGCCCGAGGAGGGCATGGTCGTGTCCGGCGACACCTTGGACGCCGAGGGCGTCGCGAGCGCGTTCGAGGCGACCTTCCAGTGGGAGGTCCGGCTGGGCGACCAGGTCGTCGCGCGGGACTTCGGGATGACCGAGGCGTGCTGCGAGCTGTCGCCCTGGACGGTCAGCGTCGACCTCGCCGACCTCGCCCCCGGGACGTACACGTTCGTGGCCACGAACGACGACCCCTCCGGTGGTGAGGGCTTCGCCCCGGACTCCGACTCGAAGACGTTCGTGATCGAGTAGGGGCGTGGAGCTCTCCCCCCAGGCACTCAACCGCACCCTGCTCGACCGGCAGCACCTGCTGTCCCGTACCTCGTCGGGCGTGCCGGCCCTGGTCGAGCACCTCGTGGGGCTGCAGGCCCAGGACAACCTGCCGCCGTACCTCGGCCTGGCCGCCCGCCTCGAGGGCTTCGACCCGTACGACGTCACGCGCGGCCTCGAGGACCGCTCCCTGGTCCGCCTCCTCACGATGCGGAGCACCGTGCACCTGCTGGTCGCCGACGACGCCCTGGCGCTGCGCCGGTTCACCCGGCCCATCCACGAACGCGAGCGCAAGGTCAGCCAGATGGTCCGGGCCGCGATCGACGTCGACCTGGGCGAGTTCTCCGTCGCGGTGCGGGCCGCTCTCGCCGAGGGTCCGCTGCCCGTGAAGCGGCTCGGCGAGATGCTGACCGCGACGTTCCCCGACGTTCCCGCCAATGCCCTGGCCCACCTGGCCCGGGTGGCCGAACCACTCGCCCAGCTGCCGCCACGCGGCTGCTGGAAGCAGTCGGGCGGCGTCGTCTACCAGCACGTGGACGCCTGGGTCGGCCGTCCGATGGTCGAGCCCGACCCCGCGGCGATCGTGCGGCGGTACCTCGCGGCGTACGGCCCCGCGTCGGCCGCCGATGTCACCTCCTGGTCCGGCGTGCCCGGCATGCCGGCCGTGCTGGCCACCATGGACGACCTGGTCCGGCACACCGACGCGTCGGGCAAGAAGCTGTTCGACGTGCCGACGGGGGTGCTGGCCCCCGAGGACACGCCCGCTCCGGTGCGCCTCCTGGGCCTCTACGACAACGTCTGGCTCTCGCACGCCGGCCGCGACCGGGTCACCCACCCCGACAAGCGCAAGCGCTGGATGGGCGTCAACGGCGGTCTCTCCTCGACCCTCTTCGTCGACGGTTGGCTCGAAGGTCTGTGGCGCGTGGAGGACGGCAAGCCGGTGGTCGTCGAGCTGTTCCGGACCCTGACGCGCCAGGAGAAGGCCCAGCTCGACGAGGAGCTCGACCGCGTGTCGGCCCTGCTGGCTCGCTGACCTGGGGTCGGGGGCTGACGCGAGCGGGTCCCGGGGTCTACGGTCGATCGATCGACATGGGGTGAGCACCGGGAGGTCACGATGGAGCTGCAACGTCGCACGGCACTCAAGGGCGGCGCGGCCGCCGTCGCGGGAGCACTGACCGGAGGGCCGTTCGCGGGGCTGTTGGCCCCGGCGGGCGCCGCGGCTCCTCAAGCCCCTCATCGCAGGCTGCGACCCATCCCCGACCTCCGCGACCAGCAGGTGCGGCTGCACCTGCCCGAGGGCTTCCAGTACCGGTCCTTCCACGACACCGAGTTCCCCGTCGTCCTCGATGACGGCACCAACCTGCCGGGCCGTCACGACGGCATGGGGGCCTTCGCCGCGCCGAACGGCAACATCCTGCTGGTCCGCAACCACGAGGTCACCAACCAGCTCCCCGTCACCGCCTTCGGTCCGGGCACGCCGTACGACGGCCACGCCGGCGCGGGGTGCACCACCATCGAGGTGACCAAGTACGGCGAGGTCGTGAAGTCCTGGACCAGCCTCAACGGCACGATGTTCAACTGCAGTGGCGGCGTGATGCCGTGGGGCTCGTGGATCACCTGCGAGGAGACCATCAACGGTCCCGACGTCGGGCCCGACTTCCAGAACCGCCCGAACACCGACCTCGAGCAGAAGCACGGCTACATCTTCGAGGTGCCCGCGAAGGACGACGGCCAGAGCAACCGCCGACCCATCACGCGTGCCGGACGCTTCCCGCACGAGGCCGTGTCGTTCGACCCGGTCGACGGGATCCTGTACCTCACCGAGGACAACTTCGAGTTCGCCTCCGGCTTCTACCGCTACATCCCGAAGCGCCACCCGATGGAGGTCGGGTACCTCGACAACGAGGGCCGCCTCCAGATGCTGGCGATCACGGGCCACCCCAACGCCCACCTCGAAGCCCGGCAGCCCCAGCGCGCGACGTACGGCGTCCGGTGGGTCGACATCCCCGATCCCGACCCCTTGATGGCACCGGGCACCACCAACGACCAGGCCCTGGTGAAGGTCGGCGACCAGGGACGCGCGCAGGGTGCGGCACTGTTCTCGCGGTTGGAGGGCCAGGTCTACGACACCAACGTCGTGTACTTCACCTCCACCCAGGGCGGCGCGGAGGCCGAGCAGGACTGGGCCATCCCGCCGGTGCCGGACGACGACGACGACAACAACAGCGGCTTCGGCAAGGGCAACGGCCAGGTCTGGGCCTACCACTGCCGCTCCCAGACCCTGCAGGTCCTCTACCAGGCACCGGTCGACGACACGGAGGCGAACCTCACGTTCGACTTCCCCGACAACATCACCACCAGCGCCGACGGGACGCTCGTCGTCTGCGAGGACAGCACGGTCGACAACTACATCCGCGGCCTGTCCCGCGGAGGTCAGCTGTGGGACATCGCCCTGAACCGTCTCGTCAGCCAGCTGGGCGCCAAGCCCACGAGGTACGGCGACGAGTTCGCCGGCTCGACCTTCTCCCCCGACGGCCACACCCTGTTCGTCAACATCCAGGCCAGCCGCGGCATGACGTTCGCCATCTGGGGCCCGTGGCAGCGGATCGGCGTCTAGCCCCAGCGACTGATCTTGGCGCGCTCGGTCGGGGGACGTCGTCCAGCGCCTGGTCTCGAGCGGCGAGGGGAGAGCCGTCACCGGGGGTGCTGCACGGAGAGCGAGTGGTGGGAGAGCCTGGACGCCCGGGAGGGCCGGCCACGCCTCGCCGTCCGGCGGCGTACCTCGGCGTGGCGCGACCGCACATGGTCAGCCACGACTCCGCCGCCTTGTTCCTCGGACTCCCGACCCTGGGTCAGCCGGCGCCGCTGGTCCACCTGACCAGGCTGGGACCCCCACGGGCCCGGACGCGGAACGGCATCCGCCACCACCAGTCGCGCACCGCGGACTCCCAGCGACTCGTCGTCGACGGACTCCCCGTGCTGGACCTCGCCCGGACGGCCCTCGACATCGCGCGCGCACCCGCTCGACGTACCTCCGGATCGAGAGCGGCGGCGCTGCGGTCGTCGACGCAGATCGTGTCGTCTGGGAGGAGAAGCAGCGACAGGGCTGGCTCCTCGGCCACCGCCTCGGCATGTCCCGCCTCGTGTGGGCCGGCTTCTGGGGTCGCCATGGCGCGCTTGGTCCGTGAGTACGAGCAGACCTGCGCCATGTTCGGCACGTCGATCGACGACCTCGCCCGTCTCGTCGTACGCCGCGCGGCGCAGCCACCCGGCCGGTTGCTCACCCACCCCAGCGCGAGGTCCGGGACAGCAACGCGGCCACGGCGGCCACGCCGGCGGTCGAGGTGCGCAGCACCTCGGCCCCGAGACGTACGGCGTGCGCGCCGGCGGCTTCGAACGTTGCGACCTCGTCGTCGCTCAGACCGCCCTCGGGGCCGACCACCACGACGACCGAACCGACCGCAGGCACCCGCAGGCCGGCCAAGGGCGCGGTCGCGTCCTCGTGCAGCACCACCGCCAGGTCGGCGGCGGCGACGAGGGCCTCGACGTGGGCCGTCGTGGCGACGCCGTCGACCCCGGCGAACCACGGCCGCCGCGCCTGCTTGGAGGCCTCCCGTGCGGTGGAGCGCCATCGCTCGACCGACTTGGCGGCACGCTCGCCCGTCCAGACGGCGACCGACCGCGAGGCGGCCCAGGGCACCACGCGCGCCACCCCGATCTCGGTGAGCAGCTCGACGGCCAGCTCGCCTCGGTTGCCCTTGGGGATCGCCTGGACCACCGTCACCACGGGCTCCGCCAGGGGCGTGTCGACCAGCGACGCCACGGTCACCTCGAACGCCCGCTTGCCCGTCGAGGCCACGAGGCCGGTCGCGACACGGCCCAGGCCGTCGGTCAGCATCAGGCTCTCGCCGACCCGCAGCCGACGGACGGCGACCGCGTGGTGCGCCTCGTCGCCGGTGACCTCCACCGTCGAGCCCGCGGCGGCTTCGACCAGCGACGGCACCCAGTGGACCGGCAGCGTCATCAGTGCCCGTTGAACGCGTCGCGCAACCGGCCGAACACGCCCTTGCTCTCCTCGCGCACCTGACCGGTCGGCTTCTCCTCGTTGCGGATCGCGGCCAGCTCGCGCAGCAGCTCCTCCTGGCGGGGGTCGAGCCGGACCGGCGTCTCGACGAGCACGGTGACGACGAGGTCGCCACGGCCGGAACGGAGGCCGGGCACGCCGCGGCCGCGCATCACCTGCGACGAGCCGGACTGGGTGCCGGGCTTGATCTCCAGCTCGAAGGACGTCTCGACGCCCGACGACCCGTCGGACGTCTCGGCGTCGACCAGGTCGGCCTCGAGCGTCGGCAGGGTCAGCTTCGTCCCGAGCGCCGCGGCCGTCATCGGGACCGCGACCGTGGTGTGCAGGTCGCTGCCGTGCCGGTTGAACGTGGGGTGCTCCGCGACGTGGATCTCCACGTAGAGGTCGCCGGCCGGACCGCCGCCCGGGCCGACCTCGCCCTGCTCGGCGAGCTGGACACGGGTACCCGTGTCGACGCCCGCCGGGATCTTGACGGTCAGGGTGCGGCGGGAGCGGACGCGTCCGTCGCCGGAGCACTCCCGGCAGGGGTCGGGGATGATCGTGCCGAAACCGCGACAGGCCGCGCACGGCCGCAGGGTGCGGATCTCACCCAGGAACGACCGCTGCACGTGGGCCACCTCGCCCGCGCCGCGACACGTCTCGCACGGGACCGGGTGCGAGCCCGCCGCCGTGCCTTCGCCGTGGCAGGTCGTGCAGACCACGGCGGTGTCGACCTTGAGCTCGCGCGCCACGCCGAACGCCGCCTCGGCCAGGTCGATCTCGAGCCGGATCAGGGCGTCCTGCCCGCGCCGCATCCGGGGCCGCGGCCCGCGGGTGGCGCCACCGGGTCCCGCCTGGCCTCCGAAGAACGCGTCCATGATGTCGGTGAACGAGAAGCCGGCACCCTGGCCGAAGCCGCCCATGCCGCCGAAGACGTCGCCGCCCTGGTCGTACGCCGCCTTCTTCTGCGGGTCGGAGAGGATCTCGTAGGCCAGGGTGACCTCCTTGAACCGCTCCTGGGTCGCCGGGTCTGGGTTCACGTCGGGGTGCAGCTGCCTCGCCAAGCGGCGGTAGGCCTTCTTGATCGTCTCGGCGTCCGCGTCGCGCGTCACGCCGAGCATCGTGTAGGGGTCTTGGCTCACCAACAGTCCTTCGGGCAGTCAGTCATGGGGGCTCACGCCTCGTCGAGGATGCGGGAGACGTAGCGGGCGACGGCGCGTACGGCGACCATCGTGCCGGGGTAGTCCATGCGGGTCGGGCCGACGATGCCCAGGCTGGCCAGGGCCTCGTCACCCGGGCCGTAGCCGGTCGACACCACGCTGGTCGACGCGAGCTCCTCGTAGGGACCCTCGTGGCCGATGCGCACGACCACGCCGCCGGAGTGCGCCTCCCCGAGCAGCTTGAGCAGCACGACGTGCTCCTCGAGCGCCTCCAGCAGGGGACGGACGTCGACGTCGAACGAGTCGCCGTACCTGGCCAGGTTCGCGGCTCCACCGACCACCACCCGCTCGTCGGAGCGGTGGTCGGACATGGCGTCCACCAAGGTCGCGACGACCGAGGCCGTGGCCACGCTGCCGCGCTCGAGACCCCGCAGGGCCGTCAGCGCGGCGGCGATCGTCTCGCCGATCACGGCCCGGTGCACGGTGCTGCGGACGTCGGCCAGGTCGTCGTCGGACACCGGCTGCTCGAGCTCGACCAGCCGCTGCTCGACCCGGCCCGTCGACAGGATCAGCACCACCAGCACGCGGGTCGGCGCCAGTGCGACCAGCTCGACGTGGCGGACGGTGGAGCGGGACAGGGTGGGGTACTGCACGACTGCGACCTGGTGGGTCAGCTGCGAGAGCAGTCGCACGGAGCGGTGCACCACGTCGTCGAGGTCGACCGCGCCGTCCAGGAAGGTCGCGATCGCACGCTTCTCGGGGGTGCTCATCGGCTTGAGCGTGGTCAACCGGTCGACGAACAGCCGGTAACCCTTGTCGGTGGGGATCCGGCCGGCACTGGTGTGCGGCTGGGTGATGAACCCCTCCTCCTCCAGCGCGGCCATGTCGTTGCGGACCGTGGCCGGCGAGACACCCAGCGAGTGCCGCTCGACCAGGGCCTTGGACCCGACCGGCTCCTGGGTGGACACGTAGTCCTCGACGATCGCCCGCAGCACGGCGAGCTTGCGGTCGTCCTGCACGGCACACACCCTCCTCGCTGCGGTCGCCTCTGGCACTCGTCGGTCCGGAGTGCCAAGCCTACTAGGGTGACCCGGGTGTCCGGGTTCAACGAGGTCGCCGATCGCATCTGGGTGGCGCGGTACCCCTGGCTCGACGTGAACGTCTCCGTCGTCGCGGGCGGGGCCGGCCTGCTCGTCCTCGACACCCAGGCCTCGGCCGACCTGGCCCGTGGCGTGGTGGCCGACCTCCGCCGGGTGAGCGGCCTTCCCGTGCTGTGGGCGGTCAACAGCCACGAGCACTGGGACCACACCTTCGGCAACGGCGTCCTCCAGGCCGAGGGCGCGGAGCTGATCTGCCACGAGCGCGCCGCCGAGACCCTGCCGGCGCACGCGGCGCAGGTACGTGCGGCGGCCGCCGAGGAGGACGACCCGAGGTACGCCGCCGTGGCGGCCACCGAGGTCGTCGTGCCCGGGCGCACGTTCTCGTCCGCGATCGCGCTCGACCTGGGCGACCGCTACGTCGAGCTCGTGCACCCCGGGCGGGGGCACACCGGCGGCGACCTGGTGGTGCGCGTCCCCGACGCCGACGTCGTCCTGGCCGGCGACCTGGTGGAGCAGGCCGAGGGCGGCCCCGAGGAGTCGGTCCCAGGGTTCGGCGAGGACTGCTACCCCATGGACTGGCCGCTCACCCTGGACACCGTGCTGGGGCTGTCGACATCGGCGACCGTGGTCGTCCCGGGCCACGGCGCGGTCGTGGACCGCGAGTTCGTGGAGGTGCAGCGCAACACGATCGGCATCGTCGCCGAGACCATCCGCGACCTCGCCACCCGCGGCATCCCGCTCGACGACGCCCCTGCCGCGGCCGAGTGGCCGTACCCCCGCGAACGGCTGACGCAGGCCGTGCGAAGGGGGTACGAGCAGCTGCCGCGCAGCCAGAAGCGCCTCCCCCTGGTCTGACCGCTTACCCCTACGGGTGTGGCTCTCGGACGGCGGTTGCCCGTAGACCGGGTGGCATGACCGAGACCCCCGACAGCGACTACACCGACGTGTCCGTGCCCGACGAGGAGCTGCCGGAGGATCTCCAGTCGACCGACGACAACCCGCTGGCCGGCGCCGCCGACGCGTCCCAAGAGCAGGAAGAGCGACACGAACTGGGCGACCCGCACATCGACGGCCTCGGCCGCGACGAGGACGACAACCCCGTCGCCCCGGACACCGACGCGAGCGAGGACGCGCACCGCGGCGCTCCCGACAGCGACGACTGACGCGGCGCGCCCTCCCCGGAGGGCCGGTGGCGCCGACCTAGCGTTGAGCGGTGACTCCCCCCAGGGCCGACCGTTACGGATCCGACGTCCTCGCCGGTGACTGGCGTGTGCCGAGGAACGGTCGTGCCGTCCCGGCCGCCGCAGAGCTCGGGGCGGTGGTCGAGGAGGTGATGACCGACTTCGTCGGCGAGATCGTCGCCGTCGACCGCGACCTCGACACCCTCACGCTGGAGGACCGCCGCGGCAAGCGACGTACGTTCCCGCTCG
>JAICRP010000238.1 GCA_025966445.1 Nocardioides sp. | reverse complement strand
GGCCTGAGCTGGGCGGTCGCCGACCCCGCGAGCGACGAGCTGCTCGGGTCGGTCGGCCTCTTCGACCTGACCGACGACCTCGCGTACGGGGAGGTGGGCTACTGGACCCATCCCGCCGCCCGCGGGCGCGGGGTGATGACCGCCGCCGTCGACCTGGTGCTGGCGCACGCGTTCGAGACCCTCGGCCTGCGCCGCGTCAAGGCGTACGCCGCGCGCGACAACGCCGCGTCACGCCGCGTGCTGGAGGCCAACGGCTTCACCGAGCACGGCGTCGAGCGCCTCGGCACCGTGCTGGGCGACGGACGCGCCGACGCGGTGATCTTCGACGTCCTGCGTGAGGAGTGGGCACGCAGGACGTGACGGGTGACGGTGCCTGGCTACTGGCAGCTGGTGGTGCAGTTCCCCCACGTGACGTCCGCCGTGATCGTGCCGGACGTCGCCACGCCCGTGGTCATGTTCGTGGACGTGTAGGTGAAGATCACCTGGTCGGCCGACGGGTTGCTACCGCGGGTGAAGGTGTAGCGGAGCACCTTGTCGGGGGGGCTCGGCGGGACGAGGTTCGTCTGCGCCGGACTGGCTTGCAGATCCACGTTGTCGCCAGCAGTGCCGGAGACGGTGATCGTCGGGTCGGTGATCGCAAAGGTGAAGGTGCTGGAGTTGGTGAACGTCACGTCGAGCCGGTAGGGCTTGACCGTACCTCCGCCGGTTCCGCAACGGCAGCCGCCCAGAACGGTGACGGTCGCGCCCGCTCCCGGAGAGGCGGCGAACGCCGGCGCGGCCACGCCCACGGCGACCAGGGGGACGCTCCAAGCAGCTCCACGGGCAACGGAGCGGCGCGAGACCTGCTGTGCGGACATGCGGGTACTCCAGGGGGATCGGGGGGCGATGATGTCGTCACACGACATCACTCGGGTAGCGGAAATCTATGCGGGACCGGCCGATCGGGTGGCGGAACCCTCGAATTCTCGACCGTTCTCGTGGAAATACCGGCCAGCCGTCAGGAGGCCTAGCCCGTTTGGGCTACAGGGAGCTGGCCCGTTCGGTCGGCGCACCCGTGGACGGTCGGGCGAGCAGGGCGGCGGCCACGAGCACCACCAGCCCGGCCGCGGCGAGCGCGGCGCCCACCACGCCCGTGGCGCGGTAGCCGTAGCCCGCGGCGATGACCAGGCCGCCCAGCGCAGCCCCGGCGGCGTTGGCGATGTTGAGGGACGCATGGTTGGAGGCGGCCCCGATGGTCTGCGCGTCGCCCGCGACGTCCATCAGCCTCAGCTGCAGGTTCACCACGAGCACCGAGCCGAGCACCGTCACGACGAAGCCGACCGGCAGCAGCCACCAGCCGTAGGGCGCGACCGCGGCGAACAGCAGCAGCACCACGACCAGGCCGAACGCCGAGCCGAGGAGCGAGCCGAAGACCGACCAGTCGGCGAGCTCGCCGGCCAGCCAGGTGCCCACGACCATGCCCACGCCGAACGCCAGCAGGAACCACGGCACGGCGCTGTCGGGCAGTCCGCCGACCTCGGTCACCGTGGGCGCGATGTAGGAGTACACGGCGAACATGCCCCCGAAGCCGATCGCGCCCGCCAGCAGCGTCAGCCACACCTGCGGCACACGGAACGCCCGCAGCTCGCGGCGACCGGTGGCCTCGGGGTCGCCGGGCAAGGAGGGCACGAACGCGAGCACGAGCAGGGCCGTGAGGAGCGCCAGGCCGGTCACCGCCCAGAACGCGGCCCGCCAGCCGGACTGCTGCCCCAGCCACGTGGCCGCCGGCACCCCGATGACGTTCGCGACGGAGAGACCGAGCATCACCAGCGCGACGGCGCGGCCCTTGCGGCCCTCGGGGGCGAGCGAGGCGGCGACGAGCGAGGCCACGCCGAAGTACGCGCCGTGCGGGAAGCCCGTCGCCATCCGGGCCAGGGCGAGCATCCCGTACGTCGTTGCGAGGGCGCTGACGGCGTTGCCCGCGGCGTACGCGACCATCAGCGCGACCAGGAGGCCCCGGCGCGGCAGGCTGGCGCCGAGGAAGGCCAGGACCGGGGCGCCGATCACGACGCCGACGGCGTACGCCGAGATGACGTGGCCGGCGGTCGGGATCGACACGCTCACGCCCTCCGCGATCTGCGGCAACAGCCCCATGACCACGAACTCGGTGGTGCCGATGGCGAAGCCGCCCATCGCGAGCGCGAGCACCGCCAGGGTGAAGTGGCGGGTGGTCACGGACGCCCGGGGAGGCGCGGTAGCGGTCGTCGTCATCGCCGCCACAGCCTCCCGTGGGCACGGGCTATTCCGTGCCCTTGCTCACGTCGGGCCCACGTCGGACCCGGGTGGGCCCTCGTCGGGCTCAGCCGAGCGAGGCCAGCGCCTCGTTGAACGTGGCCGAGGGGCGCATCACGGCCGAGGCCAGCTCGTCGTCGGGACGGTAGTAGCCGCCCACGTCGGCCGGCCGACCCTGCACCCCGATCAGCTCCCCGGTGATGGTCTGCTCGTTCTCGGCCAGGGTCGCCGCCAGCGACGCGAAGGCGGACGCGAGACCCGCGTCTTCGGACTGCGCCGCCAGCTCCTGCGCCCAGTAGAGCGCGAGGTAGAAGTGCGAGCCCCGGTTGTCGATCGAGCCGACCCGGCGGGCCGGCGACTTGTTCTCCTTGAGGAACGTCCCCGTCGCGCGGTCGAGGGTGTCGGCCAGCACCTGGGCGCGCTCGTTGCCGGTGGCCCCGGCGTAGTGCTCGAACGACGCCGCCAGGGCGAGGAACTCGCCGAGGCTGTCCCAGCGCAGGTAGTTCTCCTTCACCAGCTGCTGCACGTGCTTGGGCGCCGAGCCGCCCGCGCCCGTCTCGAACAGCCCGCCGCCGTTGATCAGCGGCACGACCGAGAGCATCTTGGCGGAGGTGCCGAGCTCGAGGATCGGGAACAGGTCGGTGTTGTAGTCGCGGAGCACGTTGCCGGTGACCGAGATGGTGTTCAGGCCCTGGCGGATGCGGTCGATGGAGACCTGAGTCGCCTCGACCGGCGTGAGGATGCGGATGTCGAGGCCGTCCGTGTCGTGCTCGGGCAGGTACTCCTCGACCTTGGCGATCAGGTTGGCGTCGTGGGCGCGGTCGGCGTCCAGCCAGAAGATCGCCGGGTCGCCGGTGGCGCGGGCGCGGGTGACGGCGAGCTTCACCCAGTCGCGGATCGGGACGTCCTTGGTCTGGCAGGCCCGCCAGATGTCTCCGGCATTGACCTCGTGCTCGATCAGCGCCACCCCGGACCCGTCGACCACCCGGACCGTGCCCGCGGCCGCGATCTCGAAGGTCTTGTCGTGCGAGCCGTACTCCTCGGCCGCCTGCGCCATCAGCCCCACGTTGGGAACCGAGCCCATGGTGGCCGGGTCGAAGGCGCCGTTCTTGCGGCAGTCGTCGATGACGACCTGGTAGATCCCGCTGTACGACGAGTCCGGGATCACCGCGAGGGTGTCGGCCTCCTGGCCGTCCGGGCCCCACATGTGCCCGGAGGTACGGATCATCGCCGGCATCGACGCGTCGACGATGACGTCGCTCGGGACGTGGAGGTTGGTGATGCCCTTGTCGGAGTCGACCATCGCGAGGGCGGGGCCCTGGGCCAGCCGCTGCTTGACCGCCTCGCGGATCGCCTCGCCGTCAGGAAGCGCGTCGGCGGCGGCCATCAGGGCGCCGAGGCCGTCGTTGGGCGAGATGCCCGCGGCGCGCAGCTGCGCGCCGTACTCCTGGAAGACCTCGGGGAAGAACATCTCCACGACGTGGCCGAAGATGATCGGGTCGGAGACCTTCATCATGGTGGCCTTGAGGTGCACCGAGAACAGCACGTCGTCGGCCTGCGCACGGGCGATCTGCTCGGTGATGAACTCGCGCAGCGCCTCGACGTCCATCCGGGTCGCGTCCACGACCTCGCCGGCCAGCACTGGCACGGACTCCTTGAGCACGGTGACCGTGCCGTCCTCGGCGACGTGCTCGATGCGGAGCGTGTCGTCGGCGCCCATCACCACCGACTGCTCGCTGTGCCGGAAGTCGCCGTCGGCCATGGTGGCCACGTTGGTGCGCGAGTCCGCGGTCCACGCGCCCATGGAGTGCGGGTGCTTGCGGGCGTACGCCTTGACCGACTCGGGCGCGCGCCGGTCCGAGTTGCCCTCGCGCAGCACCGGGTTGACGGCACTGCCCTTCACCGAGTCGTAGCGAGCGCGGGCGTCACGCTCCTCGTCGGTCCTGGCCTCGTCGGGATACGGCGGGAGATCGAAGCCGTGCTGCTGGAGCTCGGCCACGGCGGCCTTCAGCTGCGGGATCGAGGCGCTGACGTTCGGCAGCTTGATGATGTTGGCCTCGGGCCTCTTCGCCAGGGCGCCGAGCTCGGCCAGCGCGTCGGGAGTGCGCTGGTCCTCCGGCAGCCGATCGGCGAAGGCCGCGAGGATGCGGCCGGCCAGGGAGATGTCGCGGGTCTCGACCGGCACCCCGGCCTGGGCGGCATACGCCTGCACGATCGGGAGGAACGAGTACGTCGCCAGGAGCGGCGCCTCGTCGGTGTGGGTGTAGATGATCGGGGAAGAGGGCACAGTCTCGCTGGACACGTTCGGACGCTAACAGGCGG
>JAICRP010000098.1 GCA_025966445.1 Nocardioides sp. | reverse complement strand
CCAGCACGTCCGGCGCGAACTCCCGCACCAGGTCCGGCACCACCGCGTGGAAGGCGCGCAGCCAGCCGGCGTCGGCGGTGCCCGGCGGGAGGGCGACGTTGACCGCGGTGCCCTGGGCCTGAGGGCCGCCCGAGTCGCCGGAGAACCCGGTGCCGGGAAAGAGCATCTGCCCGGACTCGTGCAGCGAGATCGTCAGCACCCGCGGATCGTCGTAGAAGATCGCCTCCACGCCGTCGCCGTGGTGGACGTCGACGTCGACGTAGGCGACCCTCTCGAGGCCCTGGTCGAGCAGCCACTGGATGCCGACCGCGACGTCGTTGTAGATGCAGAACCCGCTCGACCGGTCGCGCATGGCGTGGTGCAGGCCGCCCGCGATGTTCGCGCTGTGCAGGCTGTCGCCGGAGTACACCTGGCGGAACGCCTCCAGGCTGGCGCCGACGACGTGGGCGGCCGCGCGATGCATGTCGACGAACACCGGGTTGTCGTCGGTCGCGAGGCCGTGGTCGTCGACCTCGATCGAGCTGGGGTCCTTGCCCGCGCGGGTGACCGCGTCGATCAGCCCCTCGTCGTGGACCGTCGCGATCTGCCCGTCGTCCGCGAACGGCGCCGGCACCATCTCCAGCTGGTCGAGCACGCCGAGGTCGCGTGCCAGCCGCATGGTCAGGTCGACGCGGATCGGGGACATCGGGTGCGAGGGACCGAAGTCGTACGCCGTCAGTGACGAGTCGAAGACGACCGTGGCGGGTCCGGCGCACTCCATGGTCGCAACGTACTCCGTGCGGTTACCCTGGGTCGGTGCGCAACTCCATCAACCGGAACTGGTGGCCCGCCTCCTAGGCGGACCACTCGTTGACGCACACCTCAACCCACGGCCGCCTCCGGCGGCCGTGCTGCATCTCCCGCACGTGGTCGAGCCCCGGAGGCACGCACTCCAGGAGCTCACATGTTGCGCAACCTCTCCCTCATCACGCCGAGCGGGCGGCTGACGCTCGGCAACCACCTCGGCGCGTTCCGCGGCATGGTGGCGGCCCAGGCCACCGGCGACTGCTTCTACGGCGTCGCCGACCTGCACGCGATGACCACCGCGCACGACCCGCGGGTGCTTCGCGACACCATCGCCGAGGTCACCGCACTGTTCCTCGCCGTCGGCCTCGATCCCGGACGTGCCGTGCTGTTCCGGCAGTCCGACGTACCGGCCCACCGCGAGCTGGCCTACCTGCTCGAGTGCACGGCGTACACCGGCGAGCTGGCGCGGATGATCCAGTACAAGGAGAAGGGCAAGGACCAGCCGTCCACGCGGGTCTCGCTGTACACCTACCCGGCCCTGATGGCGGCCGACATCCTGCTCTACCGGCCGTCGCGCGTGCCCGTCGGCGACGACCAGCGCCAGCACGTCGAGCTGACGCGCGACCTGGCGGTGCGCTTCAACAACACGTACGGGCCGGTGTTCACGGTGCCCGAGATCGTCACGCCGGCAGCCGGGGCGAGGGTGATGGACCTCCAGGACCCGACCCGGAAGATGAGCAAGTCCGCGGCCCCGGGTGTCGACGGTGGCGTGATCCGGCTGCTCGACCCGCCCGACGTCGTGCGCCGCAAGATCGCCCGGGCGGTGACCGACTCCGAGACCGGCCCCGGCGCCGTACGTTCCTCCGACGAGAAGCCGGGCGTCAGCAACCTCCTCGACATCCTGGCAGCGTGCGGCGGGTCCGCCGCCGGCCTCGCGACGTACGGCGCCCTCAAGGCCGCCGTCACCGACGCGGTCGTCGCCGAGCTGGAGCCGATCCAGCAGGGGTACGCCGACCTCGCCGCCGACCCGGCGTACGTCGCCGACGTCTTCGCCGCCGGAGCCGAGCGTTGCCGCCAGGTCACCGCCCCCGTCCTCCTCGCCGCCGAGGCCGCGATCGGGCTGGGGTGAGTGGAGGAGTACCCGGATGTCCGGGTACTCATGCACTTGTCAGGGGTTGCAATGCCTGACAAGTGATGGAAGAGCCTGACCGGTCAGCTGGCCTCGAGCTCCCCGAAACCCGCCTCGACCATCTCCCGGACGGCCGCCACGGCCTGCGCCGCGTCGGCCCCCACCGCCGACACGGTGATCTCGGTACCTTGGCCCGCACCCAACGTCATCAGCTCGAGCGAGCTGGAGGCGTCGGCCCGGCGGCCACCGGACTCCACGGCCACCTCGGCCGCGAGGCCGCCGACGGCGGTCGCGATCTGGGCGGCCGGGCGGGCGTGCAGCCCTTGCGGGTTGACCAACGTCAGCCGTGCGGACGCGTCCGCCTCGACCGCGACGAGGGCGGGCCGGGGTGTGTGCTCGGCCAGGCTGACCACCTTCGGCAGCAGCGCAGCCTCGGCCTCGCGCGCCACCGTCTCGAGGTCCGCTCCCCCGACAGCCCGGACCACGGCCGCGACCAGGCCCTCGACCATCGGAGCCGCGGTGAGCCGTACCGCGTGCTCGGACGGCGGCCCGAGCTCCAACGCGAGCTCGGCGCTGAGCACGGCCGACCCGAGGTCCATCAGGACGAGGACGCCGTCGGGCGAGGCGGCCTTCTCCATCGCCCGCCGTACCTCCGTCGCGTCGGTCCCGAACCCACCCGCCGCTCCGGCGGCCACCGCGACCACCGGTCCCTCGCCGTGCACCATCTCGTCGGCCAGCGCGACCGCGGCCTCCGCAAGGGCGAGGCTGTGGGAGACGACGACGATCCCGATCATCTCGTCCTCAGCTCTCGAGCGTGTCGGCCAGCGCCGCCACCAGCAGCGCGGACGATGCGGCACCGGGGTCGAGGTGGCCGACACTGCGCTCGCCGAGGTACGACGCCCGCCCCTTGAGGGCCAGCATCGGCTCGGTGGCGTCGCGTCCGGCGGCCGCGGCATCGGCCGCGGCCCGAGCAGCGACGTCGGGCTCGGCACCGGAAGCCAAGGCCTCCTCGAACGCGCCCATGGCCGGCGCCAGCGCGTCGTACATGGTCTTGTCCCCGGCCTCGGCCTTGCCGCGCGCGACGATCCCCTCCAGCCCGGCCCGGAGCGCCGCGAGCAACGCGGGACCGTCGAGGACGGTCGCGTCGCCCGCGGCCGTGGCCGCGCGCAGGAAGAACGTGCCGTACAGCGGGCCGCTCGCGCCGCCGACCGAGGTCACCAGGGTCATGCCGACCTTCTTGAGGAGATCACCGGCACTCCCCGGAGACTGCTCGACCGCCGCCATGACCGCATCCATCCCCCGGATCAGGTTGGCCCCGTGGTCCGCGTCACCGATCGCCGAGTCGAGCTCGGTGAGGTAGTCACCGTGCTCGTGCACGGCGTCGCGGAACGCGGACAACCACGCGACCAGACGGTCGACGGTGACGGCTTCGACCACGCTCAGACTCCCCATCGCAGGCCTGCAGTCTCCACGGGAGCATCCCACAGGCGGATGAGCTCGTCGTCGGCCTTGAGCACGGTCACGGACGCGCCGGCCATGTCGAGGGAGGTGATGTAGTTGCCGACCAAGGTGCGGGCGACCTGGACGCCGGCCTTCTCGAGCAGCGTCGCCACCTCGCCGTACATGAGGTACAGCTCGATGAGCGGCGAGCCGCCCATGCCGTTGAGCATCACGATGCTCGGGCCGCCGGTGAAGTCGAGATCGGCGAGCACGGGCTCCACCAGCATCTCGGCGATCTCGGCAGCGCCCGCGAGGGGGACGCGGCGTCGGCCGGGCTCCCCGTGGATGCCGACGCCCATCTCCATCTCGTCCTCGGGCAGGTCGAAGGTCGGCTTGCCCGCCGCCGGCACGGTGCAGCTGGTCAGGGCCATGCCCATCGAGCGGCCCTGTCCGTTGACGCGCTTGGCCAGCTCGACGACCGCGTCGAGGTCGCGGCCCTCCTCGGCCGCCGCACCGACGATCTTCTCCAGCAGCACGGTGACGCCGACGCCGCGGCGGCCGGCCGTCCACGTGGAGTCCTGCACGGCGACGTCGTCGTCGGTGACGACCGTCTCGACGCGTACGCCGGAGTCGGCGGCCGCCATCTCGCCGGCCATCTCGAAGTTCATCACATCGCCGGTGTAGTTCTTCACGATGTGCAACACGCCGGCTCCGCGGTCCACGACGGAGGTCGCCTCCTGCATCTGGTCCGGCGTCGGCGAGGTGAACACCTCACCGCAGCAGGCGGCGTCGAGCATGCCTGGCCCGACGAACCCGCCGTGCAGCGGCTCGTGGCCCGACCCGCCGCCGGAGATCAGCCCGACCTTGCCGTCGGCCTTGGGGCGCGCGCGGTAGATGACGCGGTGCTGGTGGTCGACCCGGAGCTCCGGGTGGGCCGCGTCGATCCCCTTGAGGGCGTCGGCGAGCACGTCCTCGGGGCGGTTGATGAGCTTCTTCATGTCTCAGACCTCCGCAGGAACAGCGGCCGGAGCGGACGACTTGGTGTTGTCCTGGGCCGTGTGGGCAATGAAACCGAACAGGACTGCCGCCGCGACACCCGCCGCGAGCTCGGCGATGACGTACACGGGCCACTGCGCCCAGTCGAGCTCGCCACCCATGATCTGCTGGACGATCATCGGGCCGGTGGTGCGCGCCGGGTTGATCGAGGCGCCGGTGGTCGGGGCGACGGGGATGATCGCTGCGAACACGACCATGCCGATGGCCAGGCCGGCCCAGCCGGGCGCCGCCTTGCGGTAGATCACGCCGAACACTCCGAACACCAGGAGGAACGTGCCGATGAACTCGGCGAAGAATGCCTGGTACCACGGGATCGAGTCGCCGTACGACGCGACACCGAGCCCGATGTCGCTGGCGGCCGTGCCCAGCACGCCCACGATGGTGAAGGCCCCGGCGACCGCTCCGGCGACCTGCGCCGCGACGTACGAGGGCACCTCGGACCACGGGAACTTGCCGGTCGCGGCCAACCCGAGGGTGACCGCCGGGTTGATGTGGTTGCCACTGATGTAGCCGAAGACGTAGACCGTGACGATCACGATCGACGCGAACGCCAGCGAGATGATCCCGAGGTCCGAGCCGCTGAACGTCGAGCCGTTGGCCTCGTTGACCAGGAGCAGGGCCGGGACCGAGCCGACGCCCACGAAGACCAGGAAAGCGGTGCCGAGGAACTCTGAGGCGAGCTTCTGCCACCTCGTGTTTTCATCCATGCCAGTTACCTTCCGTGTGATGCGAAGCACATTCGACAATGTCGAATAATGATCAGATAGTGCGGCACAGGTCAAGAGGTTCGCGAAAATCGTCGTCCTCGGTCTATCCTCAGGGTCCGTCGGGCCGGCGATCGTGACAGGACCGTGAGCAGGAGAGGGGACTCGGGTGATCCAGGCGATCGACCGCGCCGCCCGCGTGCTCGCGGCGTTGCAGGGCTCGCGGCACCTCGGCATCACCGAGCTCGGCGCGATCCTCGACCTGCCGCCGTCGACCGTGCACGGCATCGTGGCGTCGCTGCGGGACCACGGGCTGGTGGTGAAGGAGCCGCACGGCCAGCGCTACATGCTCGGCCCCACGCTGCTCCAGCTGTCCAACGTCTACCTCGACACCCTCGACGTCCGCGCCCGCGCGATGCGCTGGACGGGCGACCTCAGCGAGCGCACGGGCCTGGCCGTGCGGCTCGGCGTCGAGTTCTTCGACCAGGTCATCGTGATCCACCACGAGCCCCGCCCCGACGGCACCCGGCAGATGCCCGAGACGGGCGTCACGATCCCCGCCCATGCGTCCGCGCTCGGGAAGGTGCTCCTTGCCTACCGACCGTCGTTTCTCCAGTCCCTGCTGGGGAAAGTACCCCTTCGCAGCCTGACCGGCGAGACGATCGTCGAGCCCGTGGAGCTCGAGAAGGCTCTCGTCGAGGTGGTCGAGAAGGGGTACGCCGTCGAGGACGAGGAAGCCGTCCTCGGCGAGGCCTCGATCGCCGTCCCCGTGGCCGACCGGGACTCCGAGGCCATCGCCGCGATCGCGGTCGTGCTGCCCGCCAGCCAGCAACCCGTCGCCGACTCGGTGCTCACGCTGCTGCGCGAGGCGGCTCGGAACGTCTCGCGCGAGCTGGGCTCACCGACGTGGCCGCCGGTGGTGTCGGAGCTCGACGACTGAAGCTAGATGCCCTCGGCCAGCGACCGCGACCGGTCGCGCGCGGCCTCCATCGCGGCGAGGAACGCGGCCCGCACCTTGTGGGTCTCGAGCTCGCGCAGCGCTGCCGCGGTGGTGCCACCGGGCGAAGTGACCTGCTCGCGCAGCACGACCGGGTGGGTCCCGGTCTCGCGCAGCATCTTGGCCGAGCCGACGAGCGTCTGGACGACGAGGTCGGTGGCGGTCGCGCGGGGCAGCCCGAGATGCACGCCCGCCTCGATCATCGACTCCACGACGAAGAAGATGTACGCCGGCCCGGAGCCGCTGATGGCCGTCACTGCGTCCATCTGGCGCTCGGGCACGCGCAGCACGCGGCCGGTCGAGCCCATCAGCTCCTCGGCCTCGGCGAGGTGGTGGTCGTCGCAGTGCGAGCCGGGCGAGATGGCCGCCATGCCCTCGTCGACGAGCGCAGGCGTGTTGGGCATGACGCGCACGACGGCGACGCCGTCGGGCACGCGGGCCTCGATGAACGCTGTCGTGATGCCGGCCGCCAACGACACGACGAGCTGTCCGGAACGGAGCTCGGGGGCGATCTCGTCGAGGAGGTCGCCCATGTCCTGCGGCTTCACCACGAGGGCGAGCGTGTCGGCCTTGCGGGCCGCTTCGAGGTTCGAGACGACCAGGACGCCGTACCGCTCCTCGAGCTCGCGCGCACGCTCGGGCCGCTTCTCGCCGACGAGCAGGTCGTCGACACGGCGGCCGGCGCGGACCAGACCAGACAGCAGGGTCTCGCCCATCACGCCGGCGCCGAGGATGGCGGTCTGGGACATGCCTTTCCCTCTACTTCTTGGAGACCAGCGACTTCACGAAGAATGACAGGTTCTGCGGTCGCTCCGCGAGACGTCTCATCAGGTACCCGTACCACTCCTGGCCGTAGGGCACGTACACGCGCACGGTCTCCCCCGACTTGGCCAGGCGTCGCTGCTCCTCGGGCCGGATGCCGTACAGCATCTGGAACTCGTAGGAGCCCTGCGCACGGCCGTAGCGACTCGCAAGCGAGGACGCGATCTCGACGATGCGCGGGTCATGGCTGGCGATCATCGGATAGCCCTGTCCGGCGAGCAGGATCTTCAGGCATCGGATGTAGGAGCGGTCGACGTCCAGCCGGCTCTGGTAGGCGACCTCGTCGGGCTCGTTGTAGGCGCCCTTGCACAGCCGCACCCGCGAGCCCTCGTACGCCAGGGCCCGGCAGTCCGCCTCGGTGCGGTGGAGGTAGGCCTGGAGCACGGCACCGGTCTCGGGGAAGTCCTTGCGCAGCTCGCGCAGGATGCTCAGCGTCGAGTCGGTGGTGGTGTGGTCCTCCATGTCGAGGGTGACCGTGGTGCCGGCGTTCCGGGCGGCCCGGCAGATGCTCCGCGCGTGCTCGAGGGCCGTCTTGTGACCGACGTCCGGAAGGGCCTGCCCGATCGCGGAGAGCTTCACCGACACCTCGGCGTTGCGGCTCAGGCCGTGCGCGGAGAGCGACTTCAGGAGGTCGACGTACGCCGCCACTGTGGCGTCGGCCTGCTCCACGTCGAGGGTGTCCTCGCCGAGGAAGTCGAGGGTCACCTTGAGCCCGTCGTCGACCAGCCCACGCGTCGCCTCCACCGCCGAGTCCGTCGACTCCCCCGGCACGTAGCCCTTCACGATCCCGGCCGAGACGGGCATGGTGCTGACGAGCTGCTTGACCATGCCGCTTCGGGACAGGAGCAGAAGCGGTTCGCGGAGCAGAGCCATGCCGTCAGGCTAATCCCTGGCGCTACGGCGTACGACGACGCAGGGTCGCCGCGCCCAACCCCAGGGCCGCGAGGGCGAAGGCCGTCACGATCGCGACGTCCTGCCAGACGTCACCCGTCGCGCTCGTGGTGGAGAGGGTCTTCATCGCGTCGGTGGCGTAGGACAACGGCAGGACGTTGCTGATGGCCTCCAGCACCGGAGGCAGCTGCTCGCGGGGGATGAACAGCCCGCACAGCAGGATCTGGGGCACGACGAAGGCAGGCATGAACTGCACCGCCTGGAACTCCGTCGTCGCGAAGGCGCTCACGAACAGGCCGAGCGCCGACCCGAGGACGGCATCCGCGATCGCCACGACGGTCAGCAGCCAGATGGGGCCCTGCACGTCGAGCCCGAGCAGCCCCACCGACAGCGCGACGGCGAGCGCGGACTGGATCGCGGCCACCACGCCGAAGGCGATGGCGTACCCCAGGAGGAAGTCGAGCTTGCCCATCGGCATCGCGAGCAGCCGTTCCAGCGTGCCGGACGAGCGCTCGCGCAGGGTGGTCACGCTCGTCACCAGGAACATGATGATGAACGGGAAGAGCGCGAGCAGGCCGGGCCCCAGCCGGTCGAAGAACTGCACCGGGGAGTCGACGAACATCCACCAGAGAAGGGTCATGAGCAGGCACGGCAGCACGAGCAGCATCGCGGCGGTGCGGTGGTCGCGACGGATCTGGGTCAGCACGCGCCTCGCGACGCCGAGTGTGATGCGGGGGTTCATGCCGCGTCCCCCGTGTCTTCCACCAACGAGAGGAAGGCGCTCTCGATGTCGTCGGTCCGAGTCTTCTCACGGATCCCGTCGGGGGTGTCGTCGGCAATGATCACGCCCTCGCGCATCAGCAGCAGCCGGTCGCACCGGTCGGCCTCGTCCATCACGTGGCTGCTCACGAAGACGGCGGCACCCCTGGCCGCGATCTGGTGGAAGAGCTTCCAGAGGTCGCGCCTCAGCACCGGGTCGAGGCCGACGGTCGGCTCGTCGAGGACGAGCAGGTCGGGGCTCCCGAGCAGGGCCACGGCCAGGCTGGCCCGGCTGCGCTGGCCACCGCTCAGCCGGCCGACCACCTGGTCGGCCTGGCTCTGCAGGTCGACTGCCCCGATCGACTCGTCGACCTTGTCGCCACTGACGCCGAGCACCTTGGCGAAGAACGTGAGGTTCTCAGCGACGGTGAGGTCGTCGTACACGCTGACTTCCTGGGTGACGTACCCGATCCGGCTGCGCAACGCCGAGGTCCCAGCCTCCTCGCCGAACACCTGGACCGATCCCGACGTCAGCTGCTGGACGCCCACGAGGGCTCGCATCAACGTGGACTTGCCGCACCCGCTGGGGCCGAGCAGCCCGGTGACGCTGCCCTCCTCGATGGTGAAGCCGATGCCCTTCAGCACCTCGCGCCCACCTCGGCGGACCACCAGGTCCCTGACCTCGACCGAGTTTTTCATCATGCGATGAATTATGCGGACCATGCGGGCTGCGGTCAAGTCGTCCACAGGACTGGGATCGACCGTTTCCGCGATCGAGTTTTCGGGCTAGCGTCCGGGTGACGGTTGCCTGATCTCGGGAGGGTCCTCGTCGTGAAGCGCTTCCTCGCCGCTCTCACGTGCTGCGCCCTGCTCACGCTGTGCTCGTGCAGCGACGACTCCTCCTCGTCCGCCGACCCGCCGAGCCCCACCCCGACCTCGGCGTCCTCAGAACCGTCACCGACGCAGGAGGTGGAGACGCCGGAGGAGTTCGTTGCACGGTGGATCGACCTGAATACTTCAATGCAAAACACCGGCGACACCAAGGCATTTCGCAGGGTCTCCTCGAAGTGCCGACCCTGCCTGTCAACCGCCGATCAAGTGGATTCGATCTACAAGGCGGGCGGTTACGTGAAGACGGATGGGTGGACGGCGAAGTCGATCGCTGCCTCGGAGCCCGGCACGGATGGTGCTGTCCAACTCACGATCGCTGTGATATCTGCACCCACTGAGTACAAAGAGAGTTCCGATGGGCAGATCCAAAGGCTGGAGGGCGGGGACTTCCGGGAGTTGATGAGCATCGCCCCGAACGGCAACTCATGGATCGTTACGAACCTGGAGCAGTTGGCGGAATGACCCGGCTCCTTCGCACGGCGATCCTTCTGTTCGCACTCGGTGTATCGAACCTGAGCTTGCCAGGGGCGCTTGCCGACGATGTCCCTGCCTGTCCATCCCTTCAGGCAGATCTCAATACCGCACACCAGTTCTGCCACTACAGCGGCGAGCAATTCCACGTCCTGGTGACCGACCACGCGGAGGGGGT